>NZ_JBICYR010000024.1:0-101869 GCF_043201175.1 Streptomyces sp. NPDC048337 | reverse complement strand
GAGCGAAGCGAAATCGCGAAGCGACGCGACGCAGGAGCGCCCTTGAGGGACCGGCCCGACACGGAAGGACGATGGGACAGCCGGGAAACCCCCAAACCTTCCCTGATTCCGCCCAGCTGAGGTCCCGACCACACCCGGCCCCGCCCCACAGGACGGCCGGGTCCGCCCCAGCACCGAGGGGGCGGGTGGGCAACCACCGCCCCGGAGACGGGAGCTAGGGGGGTGAAAGCCCCGCACCCGCGTGAGCCCGTACGCCCCCCTAGAACACCGACAACCCCGTCAACGTCGTGAAGCGGTCCAGGGCCGCCACGCCCGCGACCGAGTTGCCCTGGGCGTCGAGGCCCGGGCTCCAGACCGCCACCGCGCACTGGCCGGGGACGACCGCGACGATGCCGCCGCCGACCCCGCTCTTGCCCGGCAGCCCGACGCGGTAAGCGAACTCCCCCGCCGCGTCGTACGTCCCGCACGTCAGCATCACCGCGTTGATCTGCTTCGCCTCGCTCCGCGTCAGCAGCCGCGTCCCGTCCGCCCGCACCCCGTGCCGCGCCAGGAACAACCCCGCCCGCGCCAGATCCGCGCAGGTCATCTCGATGGAGCACTGCCAGAAGTAGTGGTCCAGCAGCGCCGGTACCGGGTTGTCGATGTTCCCGTACGAGGCCATGAAGTGGGCGACGGCGGCGTTCCGGTCGCCGTGCTCGTGCTCCGAGGCCGCGACCTCCGCGTCGAAGGCGATGTCCGGGTTCCCGCTCTCCTCCCGCAGGAACCTCAGCACCTCGCTGCTCGCGTCACCCGTCAGCGTCTGCAGCCGGTCGGTGACGACGAGCGCGCCCGCGTTGATGAACGGGTTGCGCGGGATGCCGTTCTCGTACTCCAGCTGCACCAGCGAGTTGAACGGGTTGCCCGACGGCTCCCGCCCCACCCGCTCCCACAGGCTGTCCCCGCCCTCCGCCAGCGCGAGCGCCAGCGCGAAGACCTTGGTGATGGACTGGGTGGAGAAGGGGACCTGCCAGTCCCCGACCCCGAAGACGTTGCCGTCGAGGTCGACGATCGCCATCCCGAACCGCCGCCGCTCCACGGACGCCAGCGCCGGGATGTACTCGGCGGGCGTGCCGCTGCCGATCAGCGGGGCGATGTCCTCGGCGACCTGCTCCAGCAGCGTCTGGTAGTCCACCGGGGGCTACTGCTTCGTGCCGCGGTGCAGCGCCACGATGCCGCCGCTCAGGTTGCGCCAGGCGACCTTGCCCCAGCCGGCCTTCTGGAGCAGCGCGGCCAGCGCGGGCTGGTCGGGCCACTCGCGGATGGACTCGGCGAGGTACACGTACGCGTCGGGGTTGGAGGAGACGGCCCGGGCCACGGGCGGCAGGGCCCGCATCAGGTACTCCGTGTACACGGTCCGGAAGGGGGCCCACGTCGGCTGCGAGAACTCGCAGATGACGACCTGCCCGCCGGGCTTGGTCACCCGGTACAGCTCGCGCAGCGCGGCATCGGTGTCCTGGACGTTGCGCAGCCCGAAGGAGATGGTGACCGTGTCGAAGACGCCGTCCTTGAAGGGGAGCTTCGTCGCGTCGCCGGCGGTCAGCGGCAGCCACGGGTTGCGTTTCTTGCCCTCCCGCAGCATGCCGAGCGAGAAGTCGCAGGGGACGACGTACGCGCCGGTGGCGGCGAAGGGCAGCGAGGAGGTCGCGGTCCCCGCGGCCAGGTCGAGGACGTGCTGTCCGGGGCGCGCGCCGACCGCCTTGGCGACCTCCTTGCGCCACAGCCGGGCCTGGCCGAGGGAGAGGACGTCGTTGGTGAGGTCGTAGTTGGCCGCGACCCCGTCGAACATGGAGGCGACTTCGTGCGGCTGCTTGTCCAGGGAAGCGCGGGTCACTGGCGTTCGCCCCTCGGTGTGTAAATGCGGATCGACCGGTACGGGCCCATCCTCTCAGGCCCGCACCCGTCCCCCCGTACTGGCCCGAAGGACAGTTGCCGCCGGGGCCCCCGGGCGCGTTGACTGGGGCGGGTGCGGCGCCCGGTGACGGTCACCCGCCGGATCGCGGACCTGACCAGCCGGATCCGTGGCGGCCGCCCCGAACAAAGGGTTCACGATGCCGGCAGGCCATAACACCGGCCACTCCCGTACGAGCCCGCGCGCCCGGCGCCGGGCCGAGCGGCGCAGGCGGCTGCGGCGCACGATCATCCTCGGCTCGGTGGCGCTCGTCGCCGCCTCGGCGACCGCCTACGCGATGGTGCCCGGGGACGAGCCCGCGAACGTCGCGGACGGCCGGACGGCGGTCCGGCCGGAGCAGTCGCAGGACGGGCACCACTCCGGGGGTTCGGACGCGGCCCCGCAGGGCGGCAAGAAGTCCCCCTCCCCGGCCGCCTCCTCCCCCGCGCCCTCCAAGCCGGCCACCGCCCCGCCCACCCCCTCCCCCGGCGGCTCGACCACTCCGGCCACGCCCGTCTCCGGATCCGGCACCTTCAAGGCCTCCGCCACGTCCGGCAGCCCCCAGGGCAAGGGGACGGTGCGCCGCTGGCGGATCGAGGTCGAGGAGGGCAGCGGCGTGGACCCGGACTCTGCCGCCCGTTCCGTCGAGGCGATCCTCGCGGACCCGCGCGGCTGGACCAGGGACCCGGCGTACGCCTTCCAGCTCGCGGGACCGGGCCAGCCGGTGGACTTCACCGTGAAGATCGCGACGCCCACGACCACCGACCGCCTGTGCGAGGTGGTCACCCCCGAGCTGATCGGCGAGACCAACTGCCGTGCCGGGCACACCGTCGTGGTCAACCTCAAGCGCTGGCAGGAGGGATCGCCGCAGTTCAGCGGGCCGGTGGAGGAGTACCGGGCGCTGATCGTCAACCACGAGGTCGGGCACGAGATCGGCCGCGACCACGAGACCTGCCCCGGCCCGGGCAAGCCCGCGCCCGCGATGATGCAGCAGATCAAGGGGCTGCTCGGCTGCAAGTCGAACGCCTGGCCGTTCGACGCGAACGGAACTTATCTGTCCGGCCCGAGCGTCCCTTAGGCGGGAGAGCCGGCCCACGGAAGGAGCCGGCCGGGGGTCTGGGAGTGGAAACCGTGCGCGTCGTCAGCTTCAGCGTCCCCGCGTGGTTCCCCTCGTACGACGCCCAGGTGCCTCCGGAGGCCCAGCTCACCGAGCAGGAGTCCGCGGTGTTCCTGTGCCTGGCCACCGGCGCGTCCAACGCGGAGCTCGCCGCCGAGCTGCAACTGTCCGTCAGCACGGTCAAGTTCCACGTCGTCAACATACGGGCGAAGCTGGGCGGGATCAGCCGCCTCCAGGCCTGCCTCCTCGCTGCCCTCGCCCGCCAGAGCGGCTCCACCCCTCCGGACGACTCCCTCAGCGGCGGCGGTGCAGCAGCCGGCCCCCGATGACGGTGGCCACGCAGCTGGTCGCGCCCCGCGCCGCCAGCTCCCCCGCGTCCGCCACGGCGAAGACCGCGAAGCGGGCCGGAGCGCCCGCTTCCAGCACCCCGTAGAAGGCCTCCTCGGCCGCGCCCCGCCCGGCGAACGGGTCCAGGGAGGGCGTCGTCGGCGTCGAGGCCGCCGGGGGCAGCACGGTGAGCCCCGAGCGGACCACAGCCGTCCGCACCGCCGGGATCGTGAAGCGGCCGGTGACCGCCACCACCCCGCGGGCGAGGAGCTTCTGGGTGCCCCGCCGGGCGCTGTTGCCCCACCGCGCCTCGGTCATCTTCAGCTCCTCCAGCTCCGCCGCCCCGCTGATCGGGTCGGTGCCGAGCTCGGTGACCTCGTACGGGTCGTCGGGGTAGTACGTCCGCTCCAGCAGCACGTCCCCGCCGCGCACCAGCAGCCCCGGGGTGAGCACCCCCGGCCAGCGGCGGGCCCGCGCGTGCGGGTACGCCGCGGCGAGGTCCGCGAACGGCCCCACTCCGGCGATCCGGTCGCCCTCGACGAGGACCGCGCCCCCGGGCAGGGGCGCGGAACCGGGCCCGGCGACGAGGAGTTCGGCGGTGTGCAGCGTCAGCATCGTCGGCCGGGTCAGTTCGTGGAGATGAGCTTCAGCTCGGGGTGCGCGGTGCCGCCTTCGATGGCGGTGGAGGAGATGTGCGAGACGACGCGGTCGTCGACCGGGTCGTTCGCCGGGTCGTCGTGGACCAGCAGGTGCTCGTACGTGGTCGCGCGCTGCGCCGGGGTGCGGCCCGCCTTGCGGATCAGGTCGATGATCTCCTGGCGGTTGGAGCGGTGCTTGGCACCGGCCGAGGAGACGACGTTCTCCTCCAGCATGATCGAGCCGAGGTCGTCCGCGCCGTAGTGCAGCGAGAGCTGGCCCGCCTCCTTGCCGACGGTGAGCCAGGAGCCCTGGATGTGGGCGATGTTGTCGAGGAAGAGGCGCGCGATCGCGATCATGCGCAGGTACTCGAAGATCGTCGCCTGGGTGCGGCCCTTGAGGTGGTTGTTCTCGGGCTGGTAGGTGTACGGGATGAAGGCGCGGAAGCCGCCGGTACGGTCCTGGGTGTCCCGGATCATCGCGATGTGCTCGATGCGCTCGGCGTTGGTCTCGCCGGTGCCCATCAGCATGGTGGAGGTGGACTCCACGCCCAGCCTGTGGGCGATCTCCATGATCTCCAGCCAGCGCTCGCCGGACTCCTTGAGCGGGGCGATCGCCTTGCGCGGGCGCTCCGGCAGCAGTTCGGCGCCGGCGCCGGCGAAGGAGTCGAGACCGGCGGCGTGGATGCGCTGGATGGCCTCCTCCGCGGAGACGCCCGAGATGCGGGCCATGTGCTCGACCTCGGACGCGCCGAGGGAGTGGATGACCAGCTGCGGGAAGGCCTTCTTGATGGCGGAGAAGTGGTGCTCGTAGTACTCGACGCCGTAGTCCGGGTGGTGCCCGCCCTGGAACATGACCTGCGTGCCGCCGAGCTCCACGGTCTCCGCGCAGCGGCGCAGGATGTCGTCGAGGTCCCGGGACCAGCCCTTCTTCGTGTCCTTGGGGGCCGCGTAGAAGGCACAGAACTTGCACGCCGTGACGCACACGTTCGTGTAGTTGATGTTCCGCTCGATGATGTACGTGGCGATGTGCTCGGTGCCGGCGTAGCGGCGGCGGCGCACCGCGTCGGCGGCCTGGCCGAGCGCGTGCAGGGGCGCGTGGCGGTAGAGGTCGAGCGCCTCTTCCTTGGTGATCCGGCCCCCCGCGGCGGCGCGGTCGAGGACAGACTGGAGAACGGCCTGGTCGGTCACCGGTGAGTCACCCTTCGGCGGTGTGTCTGTGTCAAGGTCCGGACCGATCCAGCCTACGCCAGGGCCTGGCGGTCGATTTCAGGGGCTACGGGTGAGGTCTCCCTCGGGGTTTCCGGCCGGGCTGTCGCCCGACTTGTAGTGCAGGGTGCCGTTGGGGTTGAGGGTGAACCGCTCGTCGGCGGAGCCGTTGGAGCAGATGCCGGGGGCCGGGTTGGGGCCGCCCGCGGTGTCCAGGACCAGCGAGCGGTCGGTGGCGGAGGCGAGCTTCCAGTCGCCGCTGCAGTCGGTGCCGAGGACGGCCAGGATCGACTTGTCCCGGGCGACGACCTCGCCGACCTTGCCGCCCTTGATGGTGATCTCGAACTCCGAGGAGACGCCGAGGCGGCCGGTGGTGACGGTGCCCTTCCAGGTGCCGATGAGCTCCTTGGGCACGTCGGTACGGGTTCCGCTCGCGCTCGGGGCCGCCGAGGAGGGGGTGGCCGCAGCCGACGGGGTGGCTCCCTTCGGGGGCGCCGAGGTCTGCGGGCCGCTTTCGGCCGTGTCCCGGCGCCCGCCGCCCTGGCCGGGCAGCAGGTCCATCCCGTACAGCCCGCCGGACAGCAGCGCGAGGACCGCCGCCGCGGCGAGCACGAGCGTGCAGCTGAAGCGGCGGCCCGCGGCGCGGACCGTGAGCTGCCGCCCGTCGGGGGCGGTGCGGGGCTGCGGGACTCCGCCGCCCACCGTCCCTGCCGGGCTTCCGTACGGGCCCGCCGTCCCGTCCGGTGCTCCGGCGCCGTCCACCGGCGGCGGCCCGTAGGGCCCGTAAGCACCGTACGGGCCGCCCGTGGCGGAAGCTGCGCCCGGCGGGACGGCTCCGCCGTGGGCGCCCGCACCTCCGCCCACCGGCCCGGTCGGGGCCCCGTACGCCCCGGCGCCGGCGGTGCCGGGAGAGCCGTACGGGCCAGCCGGGGACGGGCCCTGGCCGCCGTAGGAGGGGTCGGGCCTCCCGAAGCCGACGCCCGCCGGGCCCCCGTGCGACCCGGAGGTGAAGGGCACCGGCCCGGACGCGGCGTCCGGAACCCCCGCGCCGGCCCCGGCGGCCGCCCACGGGGCACCGGCGGAGCCGCCCACAGCGGAGCCTCCCCCGGAGGGATCGGCGTCCAGGTCGAGCAGGGCCACCGCGGCGCGGCTGGCCTCCTCGACCAGGGGTGCGGGCAGCCAGCCGGGTGCGCCCAGGGCGCCGCCGAGGGCCGCGGCCAAGGCCTCGGGGGTCGGGCGGTCGGCGGCCGTCTTGGCCAGGCAGGCCTCGATCAGCCCGCGCAGCTCCCCGGCCGGGACCGCGCCCAGCTCGGGCGGCTCGTGGACGACCTTGTAGAGGAGGGTCGCCGAGTTGTCCCCGGTGAAGGGCGGCCGCCCCGTCGCCGCGAAGGCCAGGACGGCCCCGAGCGAGAACACGTCGGCCGCCGCGGTGACGCCCTTGCCGAGGATCTGCTCGGGGGACATGTAGCCCGGCGAGCCGACGGAGACCCCGGTGGAGGTGAGCGAGGCCGTGCCGTCCGTGGCCCGGGCGATCCCGAAGTCGATCAGCCGGGGCCCGTCGAGGGTCAGCATCACGTTGGACGGCTTCACGTCCCGGTGTACGAGTCCCAGCCCGTGCACGGCCACCAGGGCGCGGGCCAGACCCGCGCCGATGGCCCGTACCGAGGCCTCGGGGAGCGGCCCGTGCGCGGCCAGCGCGCGGTCCAGGGAGGGCCCCGCCACGTACCCGGTGGCCACCCACGGCACCGGAGCCTCGGGGTCCGCGTCGAGGACGGGCGCGGTCCACTCGCCGCCCACCCGCCGGGCGGCCTCGACCTCGCGGCGGAACCGGGCCCGGAACTCCTCGTCGGCCGCGAAGTGCGGGTGCACGATCTTGACGGCGACGGTCCGGCCGCCCGCACTGCGCCCCAGGTAGACCCGGCCCATCCCGCCGGCGCCGAGCCGGCCGAGCAGCCGGTACGCGCCGATGGTCCGCGGTTCGCCGGCTTCCAGCGGCTGCATCCCGTCCCCCCATCGCCCGGTTTCCCGGGCCCCTCGTCCCACCTGGCCAAGCAGCACAGTAGGGGCTCCGCGGGCGGGCCGGGCCGGAAGCCGGGTGGATCGACTGGCCGGGTCCGGCGGCGCCCCGCTCCTCGGCGGGCGCCCGGGCGGGCCCCGTATTCCCGTTTCGCATTCCGGGCGGGTGACGGGAATGCGAAAAGGAGGGGAATTCAGGGGGGACGGCGCATCCCGTCATTCCCGGATCTTCCAGGGCCTCCCCGCTCTGCCGCCGGGCATTCCGATCAGTGCTCCGCGGCGGCCACGCCCAGGAGCTCGACGGAGACGTCCTCGGGATAGCCGGTCGTGGCCCCCGTACGGCGCGCGAATTCCCTTACGCCGGCCAGTTGTTCGTGGCCGAAGCGGAAGTCGAGCGTCGTGAAGTACCGCTCCAGCAGGTCCGCGTCGAAGGCCTCCCAGCGGGCCGCCTGCTCGGCGACCTTGGACACCTCTTCGAGGGACAGGTCCCGGGAGGAGAGGAAGGCCTCGTGGACCTCGCGCACGACCTGGGGCTCGCGGGCGAGGTAGTCCTTGCGGGCGGCCCAGACGGCGAAGACGAACGGCAGCCCGGTCCACTCCTTCCACATCTGCCCCAGGTCGTGCACGGCCAGGCCGAGCCGGGGGGCGTCGTGGAGCGAGGCGCGCAGGGCGGCGTCGCCGATCAGCACGGCCGCGTCCGCCTCCTGCATCATCAGGCCCAGGTCGGGCGGGCAGGTGTAGTAGTCGGGCCGGACCCCGTACCGCTCGGAAAGCAGCAGCTGGGCGAGGCGTACGGACGTACGGGAGGTCGAGCCGAGGGCGACCCGGGCGCCGTCGAGCCGCTCCAGCGGGACCTGCGAGACGATCACGCAGGACATGACGGGGCCGTCGCAGCCGACCGCGAGGTCGGGGAAGGCGACGAGCTGATCGGCATTGCGGAGGAATTCGACGAGGGTGATCGGGGCGATGTCGAGGTCCCCCCGGACGAGGCTCTCGCTCAGCTTCTCGGGGCTGTCCTTGGTCAGCTCCAGGTCCAGCAGCGTGCCGGTACGGGCGAGCCCCCAGTAGAGGGGCAGGCAGTTCAGGAACTGGATGTGGCCGACGCGGGGCCGGCTGCGATAGACGTCCACATCGCGAGACTAGTCCCCGGGTCGCCGTCAGCCTTCCGGCGGGTCTCAAACGTCCGAGTGACGTGATCTTTCCCTCTGGTCTCGGCCGCAGGGTGCGTGCTAGGCTCGACGCAAGTTGCAGTTTGGTTTCCCTTGCAGTACGAGGCCTGCGGAGAATGTGACCCGCAGGCTTTTGTAGTTTTCAGACTTCTTAGCAGGTTCTGGAGCAGGGCGACCCTTTGGCCCATAGGAGGGCTCATGGCTACCGGAACCGTGAAGTGGTTCAACGCTGAAAAGGGCTTCGGCTTCATCGCCCAGGACGGCGGCGGCCCGGATGTCTTCGTCCACTACTCCGCGATCAACGCCTCTGGCTTCCGCTCCCTCGAGGAGAACCAGACGGTGAACTTCGACGTCACGCAGGGTCCGAAGGGCCCGCAGGCGGAGAACGTCACCCCGGCCTAATCGCCTGGGCCAACCTTAATCGCGGTTGGATAGCAGTACCCAAGGAGCCCTGTCACCTCTGCGCGAGCAGAGCGGCAGGGCTCCTGCCTTTTCCCTCCCGGGTGGGGTGGCGGGTACGACGCGGCCGCCCCGACACCGTGCGAACGGTGCCGGGGCGGCCGCGTTGTGCGGGCGGACCCGGGTCGGGGCGGACCCGGGTCCGGGGCGGAGCCCTGCGCCGGGGCCCGCCGCCCCGGGGGGGTGCCTTACGGCTCGGACAGGCCCGGCGGGAGCCTTACGGCTGGGGTCGGGTCGTGAGGTCCGGGGCCGGGGTGGCGGTGGGGGTCGTGATCTTGATGTCCAGGATCAGGGTGACCTTCTGCGGCGTGGTCAGGCGCAGGGAGTACGTCCCCGCGGGGAGGTCCGCGTCGGTGAAGAGCTCCGGCAGGACGATCTTGCCGTCGGCGCCCGTCCCGGGCAGCGGGAGGCTGAAGATCTTCTTGCCGTTCTCGTCCTTGAAGTACGGGCCCTTCGCGGTCGCCGGGTCCACCGGGACCCACTTCCCGTCCTTGTCCTGCACCACCAGCTCGGCGACGGTCTCCGTGCCCTCGACGGCCTTGCCGCCGGCCGTGGCGAGGACCTCGACGCCCGTGATGCCCGTTCCGGCGACCGCCTCCAGCGGCTTCGCGCCGTCCGGGCGGGCCAGCCTGTCCGCGACCGGCTTGGGGGTGACCCTGCCGGTGACCTTCAGCGTGAAGCCGCCGGTCTTGTCGTACGCCGAGATCCGCAGGGTGAAGGTGCCGCCCTGGGCGCCCGCCCTGAGCCCGGGCGCGACCGCGGTGCCGTCGGCGCCCGTCTTGATCGCCACGGACTTCTCCACGGACTGCGTCGAGGGCTTCCCGAAGCCGGTCCCGCCGGTGCTGTCCTCCTCGACCGTGAAGACGACCTCCTGCCCGACAGCGGGCTTGCCGTCGCTCAGGACCGCCTTGACCTTCGGGGTCTCGGCGAAGTCCGCGCCAACCTCGGCCGTGAGCCCGGAGCCGGCGAGCAGCGTCAGATCGGACAGCCGCGGGGCCGGCGTCGGGGTCGGCGTCGGGGTCGGGGTGGGCGTCGGCGTCGGGGTGGGCGTCGGCCTCGGGTTCTGCGGCTGGGGGCGCGGGGTCGGCAGGCCGCTGCTCGGCGGCTGGGTCGGGTAGTTGCCCGCGGGCGGGTTCGGCACCTCGGTGGCCCCGGCCTGGTACTGCCGCATGTAGCCGAGCACGGTGTTCACGTACTCGCGCGAGTTGTTGTAGCTGAGGATCGCCGAGTCGAGCTTGGCCGCGACCGACAGGTCCCGGTCGCCCGCGCACAGGTAGAGGCCCGCGCCCAGCGCCGCGTCGTAGATGTTGTTCGGGTCCCGCTTGCCGTCGCCGTTGCCGTCGGCGCCCCAGGTCCGCCAGGTGGAGGGGATGAACTGGAGCGGGCCGATGGCCCGGTCGTATTCGGTGTCCGCGTCCCACTCGCCCTTGTCGGTGTCGCGGATCTCCGCGAAGCCGTTGCCGTCGAGGCGGGGGCCGCGGATCGGCTTCTCGGTGGAGCCGTCGGCCTTGAGCCCGTAGCCCGAGGCGTGGACGGACTCCACCCGGCCTATGCCCGCGAGCAGCTGCCAGGGCAGCTTGCAGTTGGGGAGCGCGGCGGCCACCGACAGCTCGGCACGCTTGTAGGCGTCGAGGGCGGTCCCGGGTATGCCGCTGGCCCCCTCCGGGGCTGTGGCCCCGGCGGCGGGCGGATCGGCGACCGCGCCGGGCAGGTCCAGCCGGGCGTCACCGCGGTCGGTGGCCTGCGGGCTGTCCGGGGTCGGTTCGGACTCCCCCGCGTCGGCGGTCGACGGATGGGTCACGACCGCGGCAGTGGTCAGGCTGGCCGCGAGGGCGGCCGTGCACAGGACCTTGCGCGAGGTGTTGACGAGGTGACGGTGAAGCGGCTTCACAGTGCGGCGATCCCCCCAGGAGCCGTTCAAAGGCGTGCGGCCGGTCGGGCCGTGAATATCCACTGTCTATCAGGTATTCGGACGCGACTTGCCGTCCCCCCGGCAGATGTGACGCACCATTCGTCTCGGCTTCACCCCGGTCTCACGGCAGAACGGACAGAGGACGCAAGCCCTTGTCCGCATTGCCCCTGTAGCGGACGAAGTGGTCGACGCCCCGCCGGCGGTCGCGTGGTGCCGGCGGGGCGGGCGAGCGGGGACTGCGGCTACCAGTAGATGACGACGTACCCGTCGCCGCCGCGGTGGCCGGGGGCACCGGCCTGGCCGGGGGCTCCGGGGTAGCGGGAGCCGAGGCCGCCCGCTCCGCCGTCGCCGCCGGCCGCGGCGCCGGCCGCGAGGCCGACGATGCCGTCGGGGTTGGCCCCGCCGCTGCCGTCCGGGTTGCCGTTGCCGCCGGAGCGGTTCACTCCGCCCGTGGAGCAGGAGCCGTTGCCGCCGACGCCCGGGGTGCCCGGCGTGCCGTTCACGGCACTCCCGCCGCCTCCGCCGCCGCCACCGGTGCCGCCGGTGGCGGAGAGCAGCACGCGGTTGGTCGACGACTTGGTCAGGGTCGTGGTGCTCCCGGAGGTGCCGGCCGTGCCGTCGCTGCCGGGCGCCCCGCCGGCTCCCCCGGCGCCGCCGTTGCCGTTGCCCCCGCCTTCGCCGACGTCCACCCCGTAGGTGGACAGCGGGGTCACCTTGATGAGGCACCAGGTGAAGCCACCGCCGCCACCGCCACCGCCCGTGCCCCCGGATCCGGCGCGCTGGACGGCGCCGTGACCGCCGCTGCCACCGCCGGAAGGTCGCGCGCCGTCGGTGCCGTTGCCGGTGCCGGTGCCGTTGGTGGTGCCGCCACCGCCGTTGGTGGGCCGCGGAAGACTGCCACCTCCGCCACCGCCACCACCGCCACCGCCGGCGCCCCACGCCTGGACGAAGACCTGGGTGACGCCGGCCGGCGGGGTGAAGGTGTTGTCGGCGGTGAACTGCAGCAGGCCGTGCGGAACGGGGGCCGGGGTCGGAGCCGGTGACGGCGCCGTGTCCTTGCCGCTGCCGTTGCCGCTCCCGCTGCCGTTCCCGTTGCCGTTGCCGCTCCAGTTGCCGCTGCCGTTGCCGTTGCCGCTGCCGCTGCCGTTGCCGTTCCAGTTGCCGTTGCCGCTGTTGCCGTTCCCATTGCCGTTCGACGTGCCGGACGGCCGCCCCGTGCCGGACGGCCGCCCGTTGTCGGACGGCCGCTGCTTCACTGTGCCGGACGGCTTCTTCGCGCCGTGGTTGCCCGGCGGCGGCTTGGGCCCTTCCGCGGAGGCGGCCGGGGCGACCGCCATCAACTGGCCGGTCAGGGCCGCCGCGGCGGCCACGGAGGCGAGCAGGACCCGGGACCGAACCCGGGGCCGTCCGGCCGTCACCTTCTGATGGTTCAGGTTCATGACTTCCTTCCCGCCGACGCCGAGGGCTGCCGCGGAGTACGAGCGGAGTGCGATGGGACGGTGCGTGGGCCTCCACGCGACGCCCATCCGACCTGCCCGCGGCTCGGCGATCACGCTGGCAGGGCCGATGCCGTGACCTGGTCAGGTGAGTAGTTCATCTGACCGGACCAACCGTCAGGGGGTGGGGGCGGTCGGGCGTTCGTGCATTCAGCCGCAACAGTGAGCGATCGTCACATAACCATATGTAACTTCGGAATGCCCCATTCCAGCCGCGGCGGCTCGCGCCCCGGCACGCCAGAAGAGAGGTGCGCGCGATGAGGCGCATTCCGCGAAGCGACCAAGGGGAGTCCCCGCCGGGCCGGACCAGGCGTACGGGCTGGCGACGGCTCGCCGTACTGGCCCTGGCCCCGATGCTCGCCCTGTCGGCCACAGCGGCGACCGCCCAGGGGGTGTGGGTGACGGCCCCGAACATGCCGACGGCGCGGAACCTGGTGGCGAGTGCGGCCGCGAAGTGTCCGGAGGGGCTGCGCGGCACCTGCGTGTACGCCATCGGCGGCGCGAACGCCCACACCGCCGCCCTCACCAACTTCGAGGCGTACAGCCCGGCCGCCGGCACCTGGGCCACCCTGCCGCCTCTGAGGAAGCCCCGCGCCGGCGTCGCCGCCACGACGGCTCCCTGCCCCGGCGGGGTGAAGGGCAGCTGCGTCTACGCCCTCGGCGGCGCCGACGTCTCAGCCACGCCCACGGACACCGCGGAGGCGTACAGCACGGAGACCAACACCTGGCTGACCCTGAAACACCTGCCGACCAGGCGCCTGAACGCGGCGGCGGCCACGGCGCCGTGCCCCCACGGACTGGGGCGGCGGGACACCTGCGTGTACGTCTTCGGCGGCGCCGACGGTGACAGCCTCGACAAGGTGGAGGCGTACAGCCCCGCCACCAACACCTGGGCCACCCTGCCCCCACTTCAGGAGGCCCGCAGCGGCCACGGCGGCGCGGCCGCGCCCTGTCCCGGCGAGCTGGACCTCCGAGGTACGTGCGTGTACGCCATCAGCGGCGTCGGCAACGACTTGCTCTCCACGGTGGAGGTGTACAGCCCCGTCCTCAACGGGTGGCAGTACGCGGCCGAGATCCCGACCCCTCGCATCACCTTCGGCACGGCGGCAGCCCCCTGCCCCCAGGGCATCCGCAACGGATGTGTCTACACCGCGGGCGGCACCACCGGCGCCGGCTCCTACCACGACACGTTCGAGGCGTACTCCCCGGCCATGAACGCATGGGTGACACTGCCCAAGCTCCCCACACCTCGCCTGGCGCTGGGCGCGGCAGCGGCGCACTGCCCCAAGAACAGGCACAGCAAATGCGTGTACGTCGTCGGCGGCACCGCCCCCACCACCGAGGACTGCGGCGCGCCCACGGCGGTCACCGAGGCCTTCGCGATCGAACGGGCGCACGCCCAGCACAAGCCCAGGCCGAAGCAGGAGGCCAAGCCCGGCAACCCGGCCCATTCCCACCCCGGGAAGGAGCACGGCAAGGAGCACGGCAGCTGGCCCGGCAAGGCACCCGGGAAGGAACCCGGCAAGGAGCACGGCAAGGAACCCGGCAACCAGCCGGGGAAGGAGCACGGCAAGGAGCCCGGCAAGGAGCACGGCAGCTGGTCCGGGAAGGAACCCGGCAAGGAGCCCGGCAAGGAGCACGGCAGCTGGTCCGGGAAGGAACCCGGCAAGGAGCCCGGCAAGGAGCACGGCAAGGAGCACGGCAAGGAGCACGGCAAGGAGCACGGCAAGCAGCCCGGCAAGGAGCACGGCAAGCAGCCCGGCAAGGAGCACGGCAGCTGGTCCGGGAAGGAACCCGGCAAGGAGCACGGCAAGGAGCACGGCAAGGAGCCCGGGAAGGAGCCCGGCAAGGAACCCGGCAACTGGTCGGGCGACCAGCGCTGCACTCAGCCCGGCAAGGAGCACGGCAAGGAGCACGGCAGCTGGTCCGGGAAGGAACCCGGGAAGGAACCCGGCAAGGAACCCGGCAAGGAACCCGGCAGCCAGCCCACGCCTCCGAACGACTCCGCCGCCGACCTCCCTTCCGACCCAGCGGTCAACCCCGGCGAGGAGTTCCCGATCGACCCGCCGGCCGACGCCCCGCAGGAGCCTGAGTGGTCGCAGGAGCCACAGACCAACCCCGCCCCGTGAGGCGCGCGTGATACCCGCTCGGGTCGGCGCCGCGCGGCGCCGACCCGGATCGGCCGACCGGGTGGGACAGGGGCCGTTCGGCCATCACACTCCGCAACCATCAGGCCTTCTCGATCGAGCGCGGGCACGCCGAGCACAAACCGAAGCCCAAGCCCAATCCCGAGCCGAAGCCCGGTTCCTGAGCCCCCCGCCTCAGGTCCCGAGCACCCAGTCCCGCTGGAGGCGGGCGAGTGCGCCCGTCTCCAGCGCCGTGGCCACGTCCGCCATGCGGATCCCGAGCGCTTCGAGGGCGTCCAGCGCGCCCCGCCCCTCCGCGTGCGCGTTCAGCAGCGTGTCCCCCCGCAACTTCACGTACCGCGCGGCGGTTTCGAACACCTCGGGCGTGGCGGCCTGCGCCGTGTTCCACCCCACGAGCGCGCCCACGTGCCGGGGTCCCGTCGCCGTCCACAGCAGCCCGGGCGGCATGGCGCCCGCGGCGCGCAGGACCCGCCACCAGTCGCTGCCGAGCCGCTGCTCCCGTACCCGGTAGATCTGCCGGGCCACCGCGAGGGCCGCCGTACCGCGCGCCGCAGCCGCCGGCATCCCCCGTACGGGCAGTGCCGCGAGGCGCGCGTTCACCTCCGCATCGAGCAGTCCCACCGGTACCGAGGCCGTGGCGACGATCTCCACGAGGGGCAGTCCGGCCATGAACGCCCGCTCCAGGCCCAGGAGAACGGCGTCCAGCACCTCCTCGTACCGCTCGACCGAGAAGACCAGGTCCGCGTCCACGCCGATGCCGATCGCCAGGCACTCCTCCAGGGCGACGAGGCCGGCCGCCGTCGCGGGAATGCGCATCAGCACGTTCGCCCGGCCCACCTCGTTCCGCACCGAACGGGCCGCCTCGATCAGGGCGTTCGCGTCGTGCGCGTACCGGGGGTCCACCGGCACCGACACCCGCCCGTGGACGCCCTCGCTGGCGTGGAAGACGTCCCGCAGCGCGTCGCAGCACCGGCGGACGGCGGCCGACGAGGCTACGGGGGCCACGACACCCTGGAGGAACGCCGCGCCCACGCCCGCCGGATCGGCCTGCGCCCCGGCGAGCAGCTCCACCCCGCTCACGTCGGCCAGCCAGGGCGACACGCCCTCGGCCGCCAACTGTTTCAGCAGCCCCACGGCCACTCGGCTCAACATGTCCCGAGCGTAGGCAGCCCCTACCGCCGCTTCACAGGTCCGATCTGCGTCAATGTCAAGTCGGCTCCTTTCACCCCCTCTTCACCCCCTGTAGAGGTCCTCGATCTCCCGCGCGTACCGCTCCGCCACCGCCTTGCGGCGCAGTTTCAGCGTCGGGGTCAGGGTGCCCGCGTCGATCGTGAAGTCCTCGTCCAGGATGTGGAAGGCGCGGATCCGGGCCGGGCGGGAGACCGTGGCGTTGGCCTCCGTCACCGCCGCCTCGACCAGGGCGCGGACCGCCGGATGGGCGGCGGGGAGCGGCCCCGGGTCGAGGCCCTCGCGGGCCGCCCAGGCGGTGATCTCCTCCGTGTCCAGGGTGATCAGGGCCACCGGGTGCGGGCGGCGGTCGCCGATGAGGACCGCGCGGGAGACGTAGCGGGAGCGCTGGACGGCGAACTCGACCTCCGTGGGGGTGATGTTCTTGCCCGCCGAGGTGATGATCAGCTCCTTCTTGCGGCCGGTGATCGTGAGGTACCCGTCGGCGTCCAGTGCGCCCAGGTCGCCGGTGTGGAGCCAGCCTTCGGGGTCGAGGGCGTCCGCCGTGGCCGCCGTGTTGGCGTGGTAGCCCGGGAAGACCATCGGGCCGCGGGCCAGTACCTCGCCGTCCTGCGCGATGCGCACCTCGCAGCCGTCGATGGGCCGGCCGACCGTGCCGTGGCGCACCGCTCCGGGGTGGTTGAGGGAGATGACCCCGCCCGACTCGGTCATCCCGTACCCCTCGAACACCGAGATCCCGCAGGCCCGCAGGAAGTCCAGGGTCGCCGGGGCGATCGGGGCGCCGCCGGTCAGCGCCCACTTCAACCGGCCCCCGAACGCGCCCCGGACCAGGGAGTAGAGGGCCTTGTCCGCGGCCTCGTACTCCTCCCGCAGGGATTCCGGCAGCCGGCCCTCCGCCGCCAGCACGCCCAGCCGTACCGCCTCCTCGAAGCGATCGCGGCCGCCCTCCCCCGCCTCGGCCAGCGTGAGCACCACCGAGTGGAGCTTCTCGAACAGGCGGGGCACGGACGGCAGATGGGTGGGCCGTACGGTGCCCAGCTCCGCCAGCACGTCCTCGATCCGGCCCCCGTAATAGCAGAGCTCCCCGCCCTCCAGCAGCGTGGTGAACTGGATCAGCTGGGCCAGCAGGTGCGCGAGCGGCAGGTAGAGGTACGTGGAGTCGCCCGGGCCGCCGCTGATCAGCGGGAGGGTCGCGTCCTGGATGGCGCCCAGGTTGCCGTGGGTGAGGCGGCAGCCCTTGGGCAGGCCCGTGGTGCCCGAGGTGTAGACGATCGACGCGTCGTCGGCGGGGGTGACGGCCGCCGCCCGGGCGCGGAGTTCGGCCTCCGGTGCCGGGTCCGGCAGGGCCCCCAGCTCGTCCATCAGGACCACCGCCCGCAGCGCCGGCAGCTTCGCCCGCAGCCCGTCGATCCGGGCCGCCTGCGCCGCGTCGTCGCACACCACGGCCACCGCCTCCGAGTCGGACAGCACCCAGGCGACCTCCTCGTCCCCCGCCGTCGGGTACACGGGCACGAGGACCGCGCCGGCCGCCAGCACCCCGAAGTGCGTGTACGTCCACCGCGGCCGGGTCTCCGCGAGTACGGCCACCCGTTCCCCGGCGGTGACGCCCAGTCCGAGCAGCGCCCGCCCGACGGCCCGCACCTCCGCGCCGAGTTCGGCGTACGTGCGCGTCTCCCACGCTCCGTCCGGGCACCGGAACCGGAGGGCCGTCTCCGTCCCGTACCGCTCCTCGGTCCACTGGGTGAAGCGCGCCAGCGTGCTCGGCCGAGCGTCGACGTCCATCGCATGCCCTCCCGGGAGTTGGTGACCCCCGACGCTAGGCAGCCCGCGCAGCCCGGCGGCATGACCGGAAGCGTCACCCGCGCTGGCCGCAGCGCTCATACCGGTATCGCGCGGCGGCGCGGAGGGCTACCGTCTGACCCATGGGGAGGCGGACGGTCACCGTGCACCACGTGCGTGCCGTGCTGGCGGGGGCCCGCGGCAGCGGGATCGACACCGTGCCGCTGCTCCAGGAGGCGCAGATCCCGCCGCTGCTGCTGGGCGACGACCGGGCCCGGGTCACGCCGGCGCAGTTCGCCCGCCTCTTCCGGGCGCTGTACCGGGTCACGCAGGACGAGTTCCTGGGCCTCGGCGCGGTCCCGAGCCGCCCCGGCACCTTCGCGATGATGTGCTACGCCTCGCTCGGCTGCAGCGACCTGGGCGCGGCGACGCGGCGGGCGGCCGCCTTCTACGGGCTGTTCCCCGGCGGCCCTGAGCTGGCGCTGGAGGTGGCGGGCGACGAAGCCCGCTTCACGGTGCGCAACGACTTCGCCCGTGACGAGGAACGCTTCCTCACCGAATGCGTCCTGGCCATCTGGCACCGCCTGAGCAGCTGGCTGGTGGGCCGGCGGATCCCCCTGACCCACGCCGGGTTCGCCTATCCCCCGCCGCCGCACAAGGACGAGTACGCCCTCCTCTTCGACTGCCCGGTCCGCTTCGGGGAGGCGCTGACCGGCGCCGCGTTCGACGCGCGCTGGCTGACGGCTCCCCTCGTACGGGACGAGGCCGCGCTCGACGCGATGCTGCGCCGGGCCCCCTTCGACCTCCTCTCCCGGCCGGAGTACGGGACCACGGTCGCGGAACAGGTCCGCCGCACCCTGACCCAGCGGCTGCGCACCTCGCCGCGGCTGCCCGCACTCGGGGAGGTGGCGGCGCTGCTCGCGGTGTCCCCGGCGACGCTGCGGCGCCGGCTCCAGCAGGAGGGCACCTCCTTCCAGCAGCTGAAGGACCACGTCCGCCGGGACGCGGCCATCGCGGGCCTCGCCGAAAGCGGCGAACCGATCGCGGAACTCGCGGCCCGCCTGGGCTTCTCGGAGGACACGGCCTTCCACCGCGCCTTCCGCCGCTGGACGGGCACGACCCCGGGCGCCTACCGGGTCGCCTCCGGCGGGTAGCACCCCCCGAACACGCAGGTGCGGCTGCCGGCCCGCGGCTGACCCTCGCGGGCCCGCTCGGCCGCACCACATCCAGCCCCGCCGGCGGCCCCGGGCACCGGGCACGGCTGCCGCCCCCGGCCAGGAAAGGTGAGCTGTGCGGTCAGCGACCTTCTGACCGGTCGGTCACTACCTTCGCCTCACCTACCCCCACACGGACCGTCCTTGGGAGAGCCGCCCATGCGAATCCGCAGCACCGCCCTCGCCACCGCCGCCACGGCGCTGGCCCTCGCCGCCTCGATCCCCGCCTCCGCCGCGCAAGCGGACGTGGCCCCCGGCGACATCGTCAGCAGCGCCCCCTCCGCCTTCCACCCCCTCCCCGGCCAGCCCACCAACACCAAGGCCTGGAAGATCCACTACCGCTCCACCACCGCCGACGGCGCCCCCAACGTCGTCTCCGGCACCGTGATCGTCCCGCAGGACGGCCGCACCGGCCCGCGCCCACTCATCACGTACGCCGTCGGCACCGTCGGCATGGGCGACTCCTGCGCCCCGAGCAACAACCTCCCGTACGGCACCGCCATGGAGGCCAACCTCATCCAGCAGCTCACCCTGCGCGGCTGGGCCGTGGTCGTCACCGACTACGAGGGCCTCGGCACCCCCGGCGTCCACACCTACACCGTGGGCCCCTCCGCCGGGCACGCCATGCTCGACGCCGCTCGCGCCGCCACCCGCCTGCCCGAGGCCGGGCTCACGGCGGACACGCCCGTCGGGATCATGGGCTACTCCCAGGGCGGCCAGGCCTCCAGCTGGGCCGCCGAGCTGCAGGGCTCGTACGCCCCCGAGCTGAAGGTCAAGGGCACGGCGACCGGCGGGGTCCCCGCCGACCTGATGAAGGTGGCCGAGTTCAACAACGGCTCCTACGGTTCCGGCCTCATCTTCATGGCGGCCGCCGGCCAGGACGCGGCCTTCCCCGAGCTCAAGCTGGACTCCTACCTCAATCCGGCCGGCAAGGCCCTGGTCGCCGGCATGAAGGAGAACTGCGTCGCCATCGACGCCATCGCCGGCTCCTTCAAGCGGATCTCCGACCTCACCACCCGCGACCCGCTCGCCCAGCCCGACTGGCAGGCCCGGCTGAACCAGAGCCGCCTCGGGCGGACCGCCCCGGCCGCGCCGGTGTACCAGTACCACGCGCTCGGCGACGAGTTGATCCCGTACGGGGTGGGCCGCCAGCTGCGCTCCGACTGGTGCGCGAAGGGCGCGAACCTCGAATTCGACACCATCTGGGTCGGCGAGCACGTCAGCGGTGTGATCACCCACTCCCTGGCGGTCGGGAACTGGCTCGCGGACCGCTTCGCCGGCCGCCCCACCCACGCCAACTGCTAGCGGGCCGCTCACTCCCCGGCGGGACAGGACCGCGTCCCGCCGGGCAGCCGCCCGTCGACGAGGAAGCGGTCCACGTACTCGCGCACGCAGGGCGAGACGGTGTAGCCGGTGTGCCCGTCGCCCTTGTAGTCCACGACGACCGCCGAGCCGAGCCGCTTCGCCGTCTCCTCCGTCCACTCGTACGGGGTCGCCGGATCGCCCCGGGTGCCGACCAGCATCATGCGCGGGGCGCCCGGGCGGTCGATCTTCCGGATGAAGTCGCTGCCGGCGGGGCGCCCGTAGCAGGCGAGCACCGTCATCAGCTGACGCGGCCCGAAGATCTTCGATGCCGCGAGGAACTCGCCTTCCAGACCGCTCAGTTCCTTCGCGATGGCGGCCGGGGAGGCCTTCTCGTTGGACCGGTCCGGGTCGTCCGCGCAGTTCACGGCGGCGAGGGCGGCGTCCCCGTTGTCGGCGGGCACGCTGCTGGGACCGTCGAAGCCCTGGTCGCTGTCGGGGCCCGTCGGGCCGCCGAGCTGGAGCAGCCCCACCGGGTCGTGGTTCCGCTCGGCCAGCGCCAGCGCCTCCGCGAGGTCGGGCCACATGCTCTTCGCGTACAGGGCGCTGCCGATGGCCCCGACGGCGTCCTGCCCGGTCACGTAAGAGCCGTCGTCGCCGATCAGCGGGTTCCTGTCGAGCCGCGCCACGAGGGCGTCGACCTTCTCCTTGGCGGTGCGGGTGTTGGTCCCGTACACGCAGCCCGGCCGGTGGGCGCACCAGGCCAGGAAACGGTCCAGCGCCCGCTGCTGCCCGCGCGCCGATACGAGTGCCTGCTCGGCCAGCGGTTCGGTGAGGGTGTCGACGCCGTCGAGGACCATGCGGCCGGTCTTCCCGGGGAACTGGGCGGCGTACACGGCGCCGAGCCGGGTGCCGTAGGAGAAGCCGAGGAAGTTGAGCTTGCGATCGCCCAGGGCCTGGCGGATCAGGTCCATGTCGCGCGAGACGTTCACGGTCCCGACGTACGGGAGCACGGGCCCGGAGGCCAGCTCGCAGCGCCGGGCCACCGCGCGCAGGGCGGCGAGCTGCGAGGCGGCGTCGTCGCCCACGTCGTCACCGGTCTCCTGGGAGCCGCCGCAGGAGATCGGCTCGCTGTGGCCGACGCCGCGGGGGTCGAAGGCGACGAGGTCGTAGCGCTCGCCGAGGTCGGCGAAGAGGGCGGGGTCGGCGGCGAGGCCCGCCATGCCGGGGGCGCCGGGGCCGCCGAAGTTCAGGACGAGCGAGCCGAGGCGGCGCTTGCCGTCGGTGGCCGGTATCCGGGCGAGGGAGAGGGTGACGCTGCCCTTGGCGGGGGCGGCGTGGTCGAGCGGCACCTGCACGGTCCCGCACCGCATCCCGGCGGGCACGGGCGCCTCGGGACAGGGCCCCCACCGGATCCCGGCGGGGCGGGGCGCGGCGGCGGGGTCCGGTGCGGCCCCGAGCCCCGCGAGTACCAGCGCACAGGCGACCCCGACAACGCGAATCCGACGACGGGAACGGTGCACGACACCCTCCTCGGGCGACCCCCCGAACCGTCCCCCCACGATAGACGCGCCCCACCACCAGCGCCCGCCGACCACCTGGGGCTCCGCAGCTACAGGACGGCGGGGGCCAAATCCAGCCCCTCCGGCGTTTGAGGAGCTGGGGGTCCCCCCGGACGAAGTCTGGGGGAGGGTCCGGGGGCTGGCCCCCGGCAAAGGCGCCGCACCGGCACGTCCAGCCCCGACCCGGAGGGTCACGGCTCGCGCGGCCCCCGGTAGAGCGCGTCGATCTGTTCGGCGTAGTCGCGCAGGATCGCGCCCCGCTTCAGCTTCAGGGACGGGGTGAGGTGGCCCCGCGCCTCCGTGAAGTCGGCCGGCAGGACCTCGAAGCGGCGGATCGACTCCGCCCGGGACACCAGCCGGTTCGCCTCGTCCACCGCCCGCTGCAGCTCGGCCCGCAGGGCCTCGTCCCGCACCAGCTCCCTCATCGGCACCCCGGTCTTCTTGTGCATGGCCCGCCAGTGCGCCAGCCCGTCCGGCTCCAGGGTGATCAGCGCCGCGATGTACGGCCGGTTGTCGCCGATCACCATGCACTGTCCGACCAGCGGGTGGGCCCGCAGCCAGTCCTCCAGCGGGGCCGGGGCCACGTTCTTGCCGCCGGAGGTGATGATCAGGTCCTTCTTGCGGCCGGTGATCGTGAGGTACCCGTCGGCGTCGAGTTCCCCGATGTCGCCGGTGGCCAGCCAGCCGCCCGGCGGGACGGCCTGGGCCGTGTTCCAGTAGCCCGCGAAGACGTGCCGCCCGCCCAGCAGCACCTCCCCGTCGTCGGCGATCCGCACCGCCGTGCCCGGGAGCGGCCAGCCCACCGTCCCGAGGCGGGGCCGCTGCGGCGGGGTCACGGTGCTCGCGCCGGTCGTCTCCGTGAGCCCGTAGCCCTCGAAGACCTCGATTCCGGCGCCGGTGTAGAACGCGGCGAGCCTGCGCCCCAGCGGGGATCCGCCGCTCAGGATGTACCGGACGCGGCCGCCGAGCGCGGCCCGGATGCGGCGGTAGACGAGCGGTTCGTACAGCGCCCGCGCGGCACGCAGCCCGAGCCCCGGCCGCTTGCCCTCGACGCGCTCCCCGATGCGCCGGGCGATGCGGGCGGCCCGGTCGAAGGAGGAGGCCCGGCCCATCGTCTCGGCGGTGGCGCGCCCGGTGTTGTAGACCTTCTCCAGGACGTACGGGATGGCGAGGAGGAAGGTCGGCCGGAAGCCGGCGAGGTCGGCGAGGAGCTCCTCGGTACGGATGCTGGGCGCGTGCCCGAGCTTGACGCGGGCCCGCAGGCAGCCGACGGCCACCATCCGCCCGAAGACGTGCGACAGCGGCAGGAACAGCAGCGTGGAGGCCGGGTCCTTGCTCACCGATTTGAAGACCGGGTGCAGCAGCTCCACCGCGTTGTCGACCTCGGCGAAGAAGTTGCCGTGGGTGATGACGCACCCCTTGGGCTGCCCGGTGGTGCCGGACGTGTAGATCAGGGTCGCGACGGATTCCGGCGTACGGGCGGCCAGCCGCTGGTGGACCACCGCGTCGGGCAGGTGCTCCCCGGCCTTGACCAGCCGGGCCACCGCGCCCGTGTCGAATTCCCACAGGTGCGCCAGCCAGGGCAGGTTGATCCGCTCGGCGCTGACGAGGCGGGCCTGCGCGGTGTCCTCGACGGCGCAGGCGACGGCGCCGGAGTCGTGGATGATCCAGCGCGCCTGGAGCGCCGAGGAGGTCGGGTAGATGGGCACGGTGACCAGGCCCGCGGCCCATCCGGCGAAGTCCAGCAGGGTCCACTCGTAGGTGGTCCGCGCCATGATCGCCAGCCGGTCCCCCTCGCGCAGCCCCTCGGCGATGAGCCCCTTGGCGACGGCGAGCACCTCGGCCGCGAACTCGGCGGCCGTGACGTCCCGCCAGGCCCCGTCGCGCTCCTTGCGGGCGAGTACGGGCTCGCCGGGGGCCTCGCGGGCGTTGTCGAAGGGGATGTCCCCGAGGGAGCCCCGCCCGGGCACCGCCGCCAGCGCGGGCACCCGTACCTCGCGCACGCGCCCGTCGATCACGGTCTTCACGGGCTCGACAGCGACGGGCTTCGGGGGCTGTGTGGCCTTGACCAGGCTCGATTCGGCTGCCACGGCGCGCTCTCCTCGCTTGGACGCAGTGTTACCGCCGGTAATCTACGGACCGGCGACCGCTCCTGAACACCCCCTGGAACCCTTCTTCACGGACGCTCCACGCGGCCCCCCACCCCGGCGGGGCGGAAGCGCGTGAACCGCTTTCGGCCGCGACGTCGACGACGCGAAGCGCGTGGCGGCCGCGGCCCAGGCGGCATCGGCGAACCTGCCGCCCCCGCCGCGGCCCTAGAACGCCCCCGACTGGTAGACGAACGCCACACTCGCGGCCAGCAGCACACCACCGCCGATCAGCCCGGCCCGCCGCCGCGCCGGATGGGCACAGAACGCGACCAGGGCCGGGCTCAGCGCCGTGCACCCGATGGTCAGGACCGAGGGCTGGGGGACGTCGCGCCCGCCGAGGAGCGGAAGGACCTGGAGGGTCCAGGCCTGGAGGACGAAGGCGGCCGGGACCGTCGCCTTCAACGGCCGTACGTTCAGCACGCGCAGGGCCAGCCACAGGACCGGTACGGCCAGCACCACCCACAGCCCGATGGCGACGAGCGGGTAGGGGGTGACGCAGAACGACACGCTGTCCGCGCAGCTCCGCGCGTCCTCGTCGAAGCCCCACTGCCAGAGCACCATCGCCAGCCAGCCCGTACCCGCACCGGCGACCGCGCTCCCCACCACCCCGTAGATCTTGTTCATGCGCCCGAGGCTCGCAGACCGGCGGGCCCTGGGCCTGAGTACGCGTACTCAGAACACCTCAGACTGAACGAACCTCCGCCGAAACGGAGTTCAGCAGCGCGGCCCCGCGATCGGCGTCGTCCACACTCACCGCGAAGTCCTTGCCCTTGGAGCGGACGACCAGGCAGGGGCCGCCCCGCAACATCACGGTCGTACCGAGCCCGCTCAGCCGGTACCCCCAGCCGCCCACCTGGACCGGTCTGCGGTCCTCCACCCGAGCCGACTCCACGTCCGGCGCGGCCCAGCGCCGCACGGGCCACCCGAGCGGCCCGAAGGCCACCTCCAGGCCCTTCCCCGTGACCCGCGCCTGCACGGAGGAGCACGCGAGGACGAGCAGGGACGCGAGGCCGAGCGGCGCGACCAGCCCCCAGGCCGCCGACCCGACCAGCCCGCCCACCCCGGCCAGCGCGGCACCGGCCGCCGCGAGCCCGGTGACGGCCGCGATCAGCCGGAGCCACGGGTTCGAGGTCCGCGCGAGCCACACGAACCGCTCGCCGGCGGGGATGTCCATGCCGGCGGCCTCCCGGCCGGGGGTCCCGGCGCCGGGGGCCTCCCGGCCCGGGGCCTCCACGCCGGGGGCCTCCACGCCCGGGGCCGCCCCGCCCGGGATCTCCACGCCGGAGGCCTCCCCGCCCGGGGCCTCCCGGCCCGGGGGCTTCGCGCCGGGGGTCTCTGTGCCAGCGGCCCCCATGCCCGCGGCACCCGCCCCCGCGGCACCCATCGCTCCGGCACTCGTCCCCGCGGCACCCACGCCCGCGGCACCCGCGCCCGTCGGCGCCCCAGGCGCGTCCGCGCGCCGCCGGTGGTCCACCAGCACCCCGGCCGTGCCCGCCAGGGCCGCCGCCCCGACCACAGCCGCCACCAACCAGCCGTTCAGCGCCCCGGCCTGCCGCCAGTCCCCGCGATCCAGGTCCAGGTTGGCCCGTACGATCACCGCCTGCGCGCCCGCCAGCAGCACCCCGCCGGGAAGCAGCACGCTCGCGGCCCACCGCCGGGCGAGGACGACCCCCAGCACGAGCACGGCCCACACCGCCGCCGGGAACACGATCGCCCCCCAGAGCGGCATGGACCCGTCCGGCTGCCCGGAGCCGCCCCAGTGGGTGGCCACCGGGTCCGGCAACCGCCCGCCCGCCGCGAGCGGCAGCGCGACGATGAGCGCCGGCACCCCGCCCGCCCAGCCGCCGACCGCCCACGCTTTCCCGCCCCTCATGCCGACGCCTCCCTGATCAGCTCAACAAGATCGTCCTTGCCGTAGCCGAGGCGGGCCGCGTCGGCCACCAGCTCCCGTACCCGCTCCAGCAGCACCGACCGCCCGTCCGCCCCACCGGCCACGGTCACCCCGCGCCCGCGCCGGAACTCCAGCACCCCCTCGTCCCGCAGGGCGCGAAGCCCCCGCAGGACGGTGTTGGCGTTGACCCCGAGCGCCTGCGCGAGGTCCCGCGCGGGCGGCAGTCGGTCCCCCGGCGCACACTCCCCGTCGGCGATGGCCCGCCGGATGGCCCCCGCGACCTGCTCGTGCAGGGGCCGGGTGTCCGCGGTGTTCAACCTCAGCAACATGGTGCCAATTACGCTAGCACCATTCCCCCCAAGGCGCGATGCCGGTCGGCAAAGGTCCCCGGGGTGCGGCATAGCGGGGGCGGCGGAGGAGCACGCGACGTCGCGTCCAGGTGCGGGCCATGGGAACGCCTGGCGAAGGGGTGCGGATCGGCGGCCCAGCTGGCCTGCGGAGCCGTGATCCCATTGGGCCCCGTCCGCGCGAACCCCGTCATGCCGCTGCATTTTGGGGTTTGACAGCCAGAGGCTGCCCTACGCGATGCGCGCCGGATCAGCCCGACGGCAGTCCCCACACCGGGAGCCCGGTTCCGGAGCCCGGAAAGCGCGCTCGCAGCCGTCGCAAGTCTGCAAGGGGTCGGGCCGCCTCACTGCCCGTACGGCCGGGGCCGCCGGGGCGGGCGGCGGCACCCAGGCCTTCAGGCGGTAGCCGATGAGGGCCGCCGGGTGGCGGAGGTCGTCGGGAATCCGTGAGGCCAGGACGTGCCGCACGGCCTCGGGATCCGCCCCGCGGTCCAGCCAGTCGGCCACGCCGGGCGCGAGCCGCTTCACGTCCCGCTCCGGCAGCAGCAGCCGGGGATCCTCGCTCCGCAACCGCGCGAGCAGCGCTTCGGCCTCCGGCCGGTTCACCGGGGGCGGCGGTGGCGGTACGGTCCACCCCGGATCGGGGCCCGGCTCCGGCGAGGCCTCCACCTCCGGCGCGGCACAGGGCACGGCAACCGCTCCGGCTCCCCAACCGGCTCGGGGGCGGCCACGGGCTCCGACCCATGGGGCACCTCGGGAACCCTACGCGCGGTCGGCCGGTTGTAGGACACGGTCCGCGTCACCACCTGCCCGCCGGCCAGCCGCACCCGCGTCCGCTCCAGGTACCCGTACGCCTCCAACTCCCGCAGCGCGGCGGCGATCCGTACCTCCCCCTCCCGGAAGCGCTCGGTCAGCCGCTTGATGCTGACGCGGGCGCCGGTCGGCAGTGACTGGATGTGGGTGGCGAGGCCGATCGCGACGAGCGACAGCGAGCGGTGCTGGGCGAGGTGGTTACCGATCACAACGTAGTGATCGGCGTGCCGCACGTTGACGTGGACGACACCGGATTGGGCGGTCCCGGCACGAACACGGGACGAGGCGCGCAAAGCACCGCTAAGCTTCTGCAGAGCCATAAGGGAAGCCGCTTACTTCCTACTTGGTCAGGCCCTCGACCGGGATGCCAGTCCCGCCGGGGGCCGTCTCATGTCTGATGTTGTGGGCCGAGCATATGCCCGGCAACCACGCCGAAATCCAGCCCAGTTGGCACAGTTCACCCGTGTGAGTTACGGGGAGCCGGAGGGGTGGGTTGGGTGGATTTACCTCGGTGATTTAGGGGTTGCATCCGAGCGCACCGGGTCCCGGTTCCCCGCGTCACGGTCTTGCCACCCGGCCGCCACATCCACCTCCGCCCACACCGACTTGCACGGCGGCAGCCCCCGATCCACCCCCCACCGATCGGCGACCGCCTCCACCAGCACCAGCCCCCGGCCGCCGCCCTCCACACCCCCGCCCGAGTCGCGAGGAACCGGGACCCGGTCACCACGGGTGTCGACGACCTCGATCAGCAGCACGCCACCCCCCACCGTGAGCAGCATCCGGAAGTCCCGCCCGGGCGCGCGCCCATGGGTCACGGCATTGGCGGCGAGCTCGGCCACGATGAGCGCGGGCCCCTCCGAGGGCACCCCCCACTCGACCGACTTCTCGACGGCGAGCCGCCGGGCCTGACGGGCCCCGCGGGGCGTGGCGGCGAGCTGGGCGGCGAACCAGCCCTCGAAGTCACAGATTTGAGCGTTCACGTGACTGAGCGTGGCGATTCCTGCGTACCGTGGGAAGCGATACCGCTCTTGCGTCCCGCCTTTGTCCGGACGCTGTCCGGTCCTGTCCCGGCTGTCCCACGGGGCCTCTGGGCAGAGGGCGTTGAGGAAATCGATGCGTCGGAGGTGGGCAGGCATGACGGTGGACAGCGACGGTACGGAAGACGCGAGCTGGGACGTGGACCCCCAGGACGAGCAGGGGATCGCGGTCCTGACCGCACTCGGCCGCCAGCTCAAGGCATGGCGGGAAGAAGCGGGCATGCGCGCCGCCGACTTCGGCACAGCCATTGGGTACGGGGAGGACCTGGTCCGCAAGGTCGAGGGCGGGAAGCGGATCCCCCGGCCCGAGTACCTGGACAAGGCGGACGAAGTACTGAACGCGGGCGGCAAGGTCGCCGCGATGAAGGCAGACACGGAACAGATCCGCTACCCGGCGAAGGTCAGGGACCTGGTCAAGATGGAACGCCAGGCGGTCGAGCTTTCCGCTTACCGAAGCCACACCATCCATGGCCTGTTGCAGACGGACGACCACGCGCGGGCCATGTTCGAGATGTGGCAGCCGCCGCAGACCAAGGAAGTGGTGGAACGTGGAATGGCCGCCCGGACAGCCCGCCGGTCGATCTTCGAACGCGCTCCGGCGCCCGCGCTCTGCTTCGTCCAAGAAGAGGTGACCCTACGACGCCGGATCGGAGGGACAATGGTGCTGCGGGCGCAACTCGAACACCTTCTGGAGATCGCCGAGTTGCGTCACGTCACGATCCAGGTAATGCCCACCGATCTCGAAGAGCACGCCGGGATGGGTGGTTTGATCCAGATCCTGAAGTTCGCGGACGGATCGGCAGTAGGGCGCTCAGAGGGTGCGTTCAATGGCCGCCCCGTCTCCGATCCGAGGCGACTCCGGATTCTTGAGCAGTGCCATGCCATGATCCGGTCCCAGGCTCTTCCGCTTCGGGAGTCCGTTGCATTTATCGAGCAAGTACTGGGAGAGACATGATCCACAAAGCGGAGCTGGAGTGGCGCAAGAGCAGCTACAGCGACACCGGTGACGTCAACGACTGCGTCGAGGTGGCCAACACTCCCACCACGACCCATGTCCGCGACTCCAAGAACACCGGACTGCCTCACCTGACGTTCACGCCGACCGCCTGGTCGGAGTTTGTGAGGTGTGCCTCATGACCGCCATCCCCGAGCTGGACTGGTTCAAGAGCAGCTATAGCAGCGGCAGCGAGGGGGACTCCTGCGTCGAGGTGGCGAACACCTCGGCCACGATCCACGTCCGCGACTCCAAGGACACCACACAGCCCCACCTCGCCTTCACCCCCCACACCTGGGCCGGATTCATCGCGCACGCCGGCGGATGACCTCCCGCCACAACCGCGGCTGGCCCCAATGGGTGTTGGGGGTGCCGCTCGCCCTCGTCTACGTCCTCGCGGCGCTCTTCTTCCTCAACACGCTCACCCTGGACGGGCCCCGCGAGGACATCGCGACGAGCACCCACGCCGTCACGCTCCTCAGCGCCATCGCGCTGCTGATCACGCTCGCCCCAGCGCTCCGCCGCACGCTCGGCCGGTGGTGGTACGCCGTACCGCTGCTCCTGACGGCGGTGGCCTTCATCCGGTTGGCCACCGTCTGATCCGTATTAACATCATCACGCACAAGCGGATCGTTCAACTCCGGGGGGAGCAGATGTCGTTCGACGCGGAGTGGGCGCAGCACAAGGCCGACGCCCAAACCGGCATGCGACTCAACCACGTGGCTCCCGAAGCAAGCGGCAGCGGCGCGGCGGGCAGCCTGCTGGCCGGGGTCGGGTCCATCAACGGCAACGCGAACCTCCTCATCGAGATCGCCGCGCTCCTGCACGAGGGCCGCCCGGACGGCGACGCGAGCACGATGGCCCGCGCACCCCGGGCGCACGCGGACGTCGCGGCCCAGGCCCTCCACTTCGCACGGTTCGCCGACGACCAGTTCAAGGACACGATCGCCCTGTTCGCCGGCCTGGCCACCCGTCTGAAGACGACCGGAACCGACTTCGCCCACGTGGACGACGGCACCGCCGCGTCCTTCCTCAGAACCATCGTGGAGACGGGTGTGTACCTGAAGCCGGAGGACAAGGACAGATGAGCGGCGGCCTCAGCCACCACAGCGACGTCCGGTTCCTGGAGGAGTGCAACCCTGCTCTCGTCGAGCGCAATGCCGCCGAGTTCCGCAGGCTGCGCGACCTCCTCGTCCAGGTCGAGGAACCCGCCCGACGCGCGGAAACCCGTACCAAATGGGAGAGCGACGGCAGCAAGACGTACGTGTCACGCCTCGCCGACGCACGGCAGTTGGTCACCCACATGGCCGAGGGCTACGACAAGGCCGCAAGCGCACTGCACGCCTACGCCGCGGCCCTGACCACCGCCAAGTCCCACCTCTCCAACGGCAAGCGCTCGGAACGGGCACTCGCCGCACTCATCGGCACCAAGGGCACGGCGATCACCAAGACGGCGCAGCAGGCGGAACCCATGCGCCAGTGGGAGGACATGCGGGCAACGACCGGGGTCATGGACTTCTTCGCCGAGCTGACGATGGACGTTGACGACATCCGGGACGAGGCCAACCGCCTCCACAACGACGCGGGCGGCAGCTTCCACCTGGCGAAGACAGTCGAGCAGGAGGCGCGGGACACCTGCGTGCACGCGCTGAAGCAGGCCTACGAGCTGATGCCCGCTCTCAGGGTCATGGGCGTCGACAAGCGGCCCGACCTGTACGCCGCCATGGCCGACCTCCGCCGGGAGGGGGAGGAGGCGCGCGGCAACCCGCTGACCCACCTGCCGGGCAGCGGCCCGAAGCGGGAGATACACGGGGCCGTCGGGGACACCTACATGTCACCGGAGCTGAAGGACATCCGGATGAAGGTCGCCGGACTGCCGGAAGCGGAGGACATGTACTGGAACCCGCCGGACGGCGACAAGGAGAAGGCCGAGTGGATCTCCCACAACAAGGAGATCCTCAGGGCGGCCGCGCGGCACGCTGGGCTGCCCGAGGAACTGGTCGCGGGCATCGCCTGGAACGAGGTCTCCGGACAGGCCGGGTATATCGACGACATCACCGATGACCTGCGCTGGACGGCCGAGTTCCCGCTGAGTCCCATCGCTCCCGAGAGCCTTCCCTCGCGGCTGGGCGGAGTGCCGGACCAGACGTCCTTCGGCCCGATCGCCATCCAGCTGCGGCGCGGTGCGGAAGTACTCGGCTACGACCCGGCCCACCTCACCGAGGCCCAGCGGGCTCTCGTGGAGGAGTCGCTCCAGGACCCGAAGCAGAACGCCTTCATCGCCGCCGGCTTCCTGGCCCAGATCAAGGCGGAGACCGGGTTCGCGGACGTCCCGGCCCACCAGCTGACCGACGCCCAGATGCGGGAGATCGCCGCCCGCTACAACGGCGGCCCGTACTGGCAGTCGGAGAAGGCCCAGAACTACGGCGATGATTTCAGGGACGGTCTCGGCAAGGTGAAGGACGCGATGCGATGACGTTCCGCCGGGAGAGCATCGACCTGCCCGAGGACCAGGGCTGCCTCCGATGGGTGCTTGGGCTCCCGCTCGGGATCGTCCACGCGGTCAATGCCTTCTTCGTGTACAGCGCCCTTCGCTACGGTCCACAGGCCGAATGGGACGACCAGGGGTACGCCGGGACCACCGCGGTCTGTCTCGTTGCCCTCGGCCTGAGCCTGATCAGTCTGCTGATCACCCTCATCCCGACGTTCCGCCGGACCCTGGGCCTGTGGTGGTTCGTCCCGCCGGTCGTCCTGGGGGTGATCGCGTGGGTGCGTATCGCAACGCTCGGATGAGGCTCCCTCGCGAGAACATCGACCTGCCCGAGGACCGGGGCTGCCTCCAGTGGGTCCTGGGCGTTCCGCTCGGGCTCATCCACCTGCTGAACGCATTCGTCGTTTATGGCGTGACGGCCTACGGACCACAGGGCGAATGGGACGACCGCGGCTACACCAGGATCGCCGCGGGGTGTTTCATGGCGCTCTGCCTGAGCGTGCTCGGCCTGCTGATCACCCTCATACCGAGCGTCCGCCGGACCATGGGCCCGTGGTGGTTCGCCCCGCCCCTCGTCCTCGGGGCGGTCGCGTGGATCCGCATGGCAACGCTGGAGTAGACATGCCGCAGCCCCACCTGCCCTCGCTATATTGGCCCCACAGGCGACCGGGCCATCAGGAGGCAGCAATGACCGCTCAGCACGCCGACCAGCCCGCCCGCCCGAACACCACGTACCCGCTGCGCACCATCGGGGACATCCGAGCAGCGCTGCGGCAGGGCCAGGGGTTTCCCAACGACAGAGCGGACTTCGAGGCGGATCTGACGCGTGCCCTTGAGGCATCCTCGGATCTCGATCTCGGTGCCGTCGCGGACGTCATCCGGGACTATCGGGGACGCATCCTGCTGCACTCCGACCCGGCCTTCGAGGCCGCTCTGGCCGAGGGCATCGACCTGACTCAGCAGATGAAGGCGGAGGGGTCCCGTTGAGCGATGCGGGTGTGATCGCCGCTGTCACCGAACGGGCTCGGCTGACCGCGAAATCACTCGGTCCTACCGCCGAGACCGCTGTCGAGAATCTCCGGCTCGAACTGGAGCGGTCCCCCCGCCTGGGTGTGCTGGTCAGAGCGCAGCAGCACACGGAGATCTACAAGACCCGCATCGAGGGACGAGGTGACATGCCCGGCTTGGCCGTGGCGTACGTCTACACCCCTCAGCCGCCGCCACAGACCGTGGCGATCGTGTCGTTGGTCCCGGACGACACCTCAACCGACAGCTAGCAGCCGCAACACGCCACAGCCCCCGCCCGGACGGGGGCGGGGGCTGCGGCGAGTGCGGGACGCGCGGGTGGGGTCAGGCCGCGACGGCGACCGGGGCCGGGGTGGTGGCCGGGTCGTCCAGCGGGGAGGAGGAGGCGTTGGCGTAGGCCTCCTTGTCGAGGATGCCCTCCCGGGCCGACACGATGACCGGGATCAGAGCCTGCCCGGCCACGTTCGTGGCGGTGCGCATCATGTCCAGGATCGGGTCGATCGCCATCAGCAGGCCGACGCCCGCCAGCGGCAGGCCCAGCGTGGAGAGGGTCAGCGTCAGCATGACCGTGGCGCCCGTCAGGCCGGCCGTCGCCGCGGAGCCGATGACCGAGACGAAGACGATGAGCAGGTACTCCTTGATGCCCAGCTGCACGTCGAAGATCTGCGCGATGAAGATGGCGGCGAGGGCCGGGTAGATCGCGGCGCAGCCGTCCATCTTGGTGGTGGCGCCGAACGGGACGGCGAAGGAGGCGTACTCCTTCGGGACGCCGAGGCGCTCGGTGACCTTCTGGGTGACCGGCATCGTGCCGACCGAGGAGCGGGAGACGAAGGCCAGCTGGATGGCCGGCCAGGCGCCCTTGAAGAACTGCAGCGGGCTGACCTTGGCGACCGTGGCGAGGAGGAGGGGGTAGACGCCGAACAGGACCAGCGCGCAGCCGATGTAGATGTCGGCGGTGAAGGTGGCGTACTTGCCGATGAGGTCCCAGCCGTAGGTGGCGATCGCGGTGCCGATCAGGCCGATGGTGCCGATCGGGGCGAGGCGGATGACCCACCACAGGGCCTTCTGGAGGAGCTCCAGGGCGGACTCGGCGAGGTCCAGGACCGGCTTGGCCTTCGCGCCCAGCTGGAGGGCGGCGATGCCGGCGACGACGGCGAGGAAGACGATCTGAAGGACCTTCAGCTCCGTGAACGGCGTGACGATGTCCGTCGGGACGATGCCGGTGAGGAAGTCGATCCAGGAGCCGGTCTTCTTCGGGTCCTTGCCGTCGGCGGCGGTGAGGCCGGTGCCGGAGCCCGGGTCGGTCAGCAGGCCGATGGCGATGCCGATGCCGACCGCGATCAGCGAGGTGATCATGAACCAGAGGAGGGTCCGGGAGGCGAGGCGCGCCGCGTTGTTCACCTTCCGCAGGTTGGTGATCGACACCAGGATCGCGAAGAAGACGAGTGGGGCGATGGCCAGCTTCAGCAGCTGGATGAAGATGTCGCCGACCTTCTCCAGGGTGGTGCCGAGCCAGCTGATGTCCTGGCTGCGGGCGAGCCAGCCGAACAGGACACCGAGCACCAGACCGACGATGATCTGGGCCCAGAAGGGGAATTTGAACGAGGCCTTGGCGGGGGCCTGCTGGTTCGCGGACGCGGACACGGACACTCTCCGGGGGTGACGCACAGAGAACTACTGGCGGATGGTTCTGCGGGGGATGGCGCTGGACGCTGGGCGCTGGTCTGGCGGTGCGACAGCCGGGAAGTGCCGGCGGCCGGGACCACTGCCGTATCGATTCAGCTGGACAAGCTCACAAGCTCAACGACAACGGCAACAGGCCGCGGACACGCGGCGGCAGAGGTCGACGTGCAGGCGCGCCACGAGCGGGACGCTCGTGGTCATCGGGTGCGCAACTGTGGTCAACATGTTGAACACGCTAACACTTACGCTTTGAGAATCTCAAAGGCGTTCTTTGAGACAGGGGCGCACGAGGCCCTCTTGCGCCTCCCCGGAAAACGCGAACACCCCAGCGTTACGGGCGGTATCCCCGGCGCTGAGGCGGTTCGGTGTGTGATGAAGCTAACGGGACCCCTACGGGTTCACGCGGGCCGCGTCGTCCGCCAGGTCCTCCTGGCTGCGGTTCGCGGCGAGCTTCTGCTTCGCACCCGCGACGCGGCCGGCGATCTGCTCGGACATCTCGTCACGCTGCTTGCGCAGCAGCACGAAGGAGAGCGGCGCGGAGATGACGAGGGCGAGCAGCACGACCCAGGCGAAGTTCGCGTCGCCGAGTCCGGCGGGGACCCACCCGATACGGACCAGTGCCGCGACGAGGACGAGGCACCCGACGAAGATCCCCAGACGCATCGCGGTGTAGCGGATCGTCGCGCTCGGCTTGAGGGACACGGTGACCCCTTCTCTCTCGTCGTTCTACGTGGGCTCGTGGTGCCCATCCAGTGAAGCACGCCGGGCCCCGGCCCCGGCCGCCGCCCCGGGGTCAGCGCAGCGGCAGCAGCATCGTGATGTCGTCGCGGTCGTCGCCCGGGGCCGCGCGGATGGCGTCGGGGACGCGGCCGACCTCCTTGTAGCCGCAGGCCGCGTAGAAGTGCTCCAGGCCGTGGCCGCCGCGGCAGCCGAGGCGGATCGCGTCGATGCCCTCGATGGAGCGGGCCGCCGCCTCCGTCGCCGCCATCAGGTCGCGGCCGTAGCCCTTGCCCTGGTGGCGCGGGTGGACCATCACCGTGTACGCCCACACCCAGTGGAGCTGGAGCCGGTGCGTGTTGTGGGAGAGGAAGGCCGTAGCGGCCACCTCGCCCCGCTCGTCGTGGCCGACGAGGAGCCGCATGCCGCCGTCCGCGACCGCCGCCAGCTGCTTGATGAGGGCCGGGCGGATGTCGTCGGCGGCGACCGGGGGCACGAAGCCGACCGCGCCGCCCGCGTTGGTGACGTCCGTCCACAGGCTGAGGATTCCCGCGTGCAGGGCGGGGTCGACGACCGGATCCAGGGTGAAGGTAACAGGCACAGAGCGATATTACCTATTACGGCGAGGCGGCGTCCAGCACGACTGAGCCCCGATCCGGCCGGATCGGGGCTCAGTTCGTTCAGCGTGTCAGCGGCAGACCGCCGGGCCGGGTCAGACCCGCATCGCCTGCGGCGTCTCGCGCAGCCCCGCGTCCGGGCCCGGGTACTCGCGGATGATCTCGTAGCGCGTGTTGCGCTCGACCGGGCGGAAGCCCGCCTCGCGGATCAGGTCCAGGAGGTCCTCGCGGCCCAGCTTGTTCGGGGTGCCGTAGTTGTCCGCGTCGTGCGTGATCTTGTACTCGACGACCGAGCCGTCCATGTCGTCCGCGCCGTGCTGGAGCGCCAGCTGGGCGGTCTGCACGCCGTGCATCACCCAGAAGACCTTGACGTGCGGCACGTTGTCGAAGAGGAGGCGCGAGACTGCGAAGGTCTTCAGGGCCTCCGCGCCCGTCGCCATCGTCGTCCGCGCCTGCAGCTTGTTGCGGACCTTGCCGTCCTTCATGTCCACGAAGTCGTGCTGGTAGCGCAGCGGGATGAAGACCTGGAAGCCGCCGGTCTCGTCCTGCAGCTCGCGCAGCCGCAGCACGTGGTCCACGCGGTGGCGCGGCTCCTCGATGTGCCCGTAGAGCATCGTGCTCGGGGTCTTGAGGCCCTTCTCGTGCGCCAGGCGGTGGATGCGCGACCAGTCTTCCCAGTGGGTGCGGTGGTCGACGATGTGCTGCCGGACCTCCCAGTCGAAGATCTCCGCGCCGCCGCCCGTGAGGGACTCCAGACCGGCCTCGATCAGCTCGTCGAGGATGTCGGAGGCCGACATCCCCGAGATCGTCTCGAAGTGGTGGATCTCCGTCGCCGTGAACGCCTTCAGCGAGACGTTCGGCAGCGCCTTCTTCAGCTCGGAGAGCGAGCGCGGGTAGTAGCGCCACGGCAGGTTCGGGTGCAGGCCGTTGACGATGTGCAGCTCGGTGAGGTTCTCGTTCTCCATGGCCTTGGCCAGGCGCACGGCCTCCTCGATGCGCATCGTGTACGCGTCCTTCTCGCCCGGCTTGCGCTGGAACGAGCAGTACGCGCACGACGCGGTGCACACGTTCGTCATGTTGAGGTGGCGGTTGACGTTGAAGTGCACGACGTCGCCGTTCTTGCGCGTGCGCACCTCGTGGGCGAGGCCGCCCAGCCAGGCCAGGTCGTCGGACTCGTAGAGGGCGATGCCGTCCTCCCGGGTCAGCCGCTCGCCGGAGCGAACCTTCTCCTCCAGCTCGCGCTTGAGCCCAGCGTCCATCAGCCGGTCGCCTCCTCTAGATGCCTGCTACCTGTCCTGTAACCGCCACCCACCGTACTCTCAGCCCTCCTCGGGCAGATCCCCGACCCGGTTCTCCCACTTCGTCGACAGCACGATGGTGGTGCGGGTGCGCGAGACGCCCTTGGTGCTGGAGAGCTTGCGGATGATCTTCTCCAGGCCGTCCACGTCGCCGGCCCGCACCTTGAGCATGTACGAGTCGTCGCCCGCGATGAACCAGCAGTCCTCGATCTCCGCGAGGTCGCGCAGCCGCCGGGCCACGTCCTCGTGGTCCGCGGCGTCGGAGAGGGAGATGCCGATCAGCGCGGTGACGCCCATGCCGAGCGAGGCCGCGTCCACGGTCGCGCGGTAGCCGGTGATGACGCCGGCCGTCTCCAGCCGGTTGATGCGGTCGGTGACGCTGGGGCCGGAGAGGCCCACGAGACGGCCCAGCTCCGCGTACGAGGCACGACCGTTCTCGCGAAGTGCCTGGATGAGCTGCCTGTCCACCGTGTCCATTACGTGGAGCCTTCCATTATTCGGCGATCCTGCAAGTCTAGGTATAGAATCTAAGGCACACAGGGTCAACGCCCTGTGAATCTTTCAACAGATCAATGACGATCTTCAGGAGTGGTTCACCGTGTACACGATCGAGATGGCCTACGCACACATGCGACAGCTCCAGGAGCTGGCCAACCGATCCCGTGCCCACCAGCCCGCCGCCGCCAAGCGCGTCGACAAGACCCGCAAGCCGCGCACCACGAAGTAGCGCTACCCCGGAGGTCGGGCTCCACCGATCTCCCCCTCCCAACGGCGGTACAGCCGGTGCGGCACCCCTGCCGCGTCCAGCACCCGCCCCGCGACGAAGTCCACCAGATCCTGGATGTGCGTCGCGCCCGCGTAGAACGCCGGAGAGGCGGGCAGCACGATCGCGCCCGCCTCGTCCAGCGCCACCAGATGCCTCAGCGTCTGCCCGTTCAGCGGGGTCTCCCGCACCGCGACCACCAGCCGCCGCCGCTCCTTGAGCGTCACGCTCGCCACCCGCTGGAGCAGGTCCTTCGACAGTCCGAGCGCCACCCCCGCCACGCAGGCCGTGGACGCGGGGACGATGAGCATCCCCTTCACGGGGTACGAGCCCGAGCTCGGGCCGGCGGCCAGGTCCCCGGCGCCCCAGTACCGGACGTCGTCCAGCTCCGGCCGGGCGAAGGTCGCGGGCTTCCCGTCGGCCCCGCGCTCCAGCCACTCCCCCAGGTCCTCCCGCCAGTGCGCGTCACGGAAGGCGATGCCGGTCTCGTCCAGCAGGGTGAGCCGCGAGGCCCGGCTGACCACCAGGTCGACGCTCTCCCCCGCCGCGAGCAGCCCTCGGAGCACCGCCGCCGCGTACGGGGTCCCGGACGCCCCGGAAACCCCGACGACCCACGGGGTGCGCTTGCGCTCAGTCATACCTCCGAGACTATCCGGCCACCCCGGCCGGGCACTCGCTAAGGTGGCCGGACGTTCCAGGGGGTGGGACGCACGAGGAGGGGGACGACCGTGGGTACGGCTCAGGACACCTGGAGTCAGACGGACCGCGCGAAGGCCGCGGCCAAGCTGATGCTGGGCTGGGTGGCCCTGCTGTGGGTGATCGAGGCGATCGATCTCGCCACCGGGCACGCGCTGGACCCGTACGGAATCCACCCGCGCGACACGGACCACCTGATCGGCATCGCCGCTCACCCGTTCCTTCACTTCGGCTTCGGCCATGTGGCGTCCAACAGCCTCCCGCTGCTGGTCCTCGGCTTCATCGCCGCCCTCGGCGGCATACGCCGCCTCCTGGCCGTCAGCGCGCTGAACATCGCCGCGGTCGGGATCGGTTCCTGGCTGATCGCCCCGCCGCACACCGTCGGAGCCGGCGCCTCGGGGCTGGTCTTCGGGCTCTTCGGCTACGTAGTGGTCCGCGGCTTCGTCGAACGCAAGCCGCTGAACGCGGCGGTGGGCCTGGTCATCGGCGCGCTCTGGGGCAGCACGGCCTTCCTCGGCATCCTCCCCACGGACTCCGGAGTCGGCTGGTACGCCCACCTCATCGGCCTGGTGGCGGGCGTGGCGACGGCCTTGTTCTTCCGCCGCCCGTGACTCAGGCCTTGGTGCCCGGGTCTACCGGCAGGGCGCTGGTGTCCACGGTGAGCTTGCCGATCCCGGTGTCCACGACGACCGTCTCGCCGTACGGGATCTCGGGATGCCGCGCCGAGCGCAGGCGGTCGCTCTCCGAGCTGGTCACAGCCCGCACGGTAGCTACAAGGTCAGACCCCGAACCGCCAGATCGAGCAGAGCGCACACGAACAGGGCAATCCCGATGAACCCGTTGACCGTGAAGAAGGCGCGGTTCAGGCGGGACAGGTCGTGCGGGGTCACGATCGTGTGCTCGTAGAAGAACGCGCAGACGACGATCAGCAGGCCCGCCCAGAAGAGCATCCCGGCGTCCGTGGCGAGGGCGTACCAGACCAGCAGGGCCGTGGTCACCACGTGCGCGCCGCGGGCGCCCCAGAGGGCGGCGGCGACGCCGAAGCGGGCCGGGACCGACTTGACGCCCTCCGCGCGGTCGGCGGCCACGTCCTGGCTGCCGAAGATCAGGTCGAAGCCGCCGATCCACACGCCCACCGCCAGGCCCAGGATCACCGCGTCCCAGGACCACTCGCCGGTGACGGCCAGCCAGGCACCGACCGGGCCCATCGCCTGGGCCAGGCCCAGGATGGCGTGCGGGAAGTTCGTGAACCGCTTGCCGTACGGGTACACCACCATCGGGATCACCGCGACGGGCGCCAGCGCCAGGCACAGCGGGTTCAGCAGCGCCGCCGCCCCGAGGAAGACGACGAGCGCGATCCCGGCCCCGGTCCAGGCGGACCGTACCGACACCGCACCGGTGACCAGCTCGCGGCCGGCGGTGCGCGGGTTGCGGGCGTCGATCTCGCGGTCGATGATCCGGTTGGCGGCCATCGCGAAGGTCCGCAGCCCCACCATGCAGACGGTGACGAGCAGCAGCTTGCCCCAGTGCACGTTCCGGTCGAGCTGGAACATGGCCGTGAGCGCGGCGATGTAGGCGAAGGGCAGCGCGAAGACCGAGTGCTCGATCATCACGAGCCGCAGGAACGCCTTGACCTTGTTGGTGGCCTCGGGCGAAGGCCCGGGTCCGACCACACCGTCGGCGGTCGTCATCATGCGAGTTCCCTCCGGGAGGTTTCGATGTGGGCCGGCTGGTCGTCCGGCGGGACGGCGCCGATCTGCGGGAATCCGTCCGCGGCCGGGAGGGCCGTCACGCCAGGCTCCGGAGGAACTCTTCGAGGTCGGCGAGCAGGGTGGCGTTGGGAAGAACGCCCAGCTCCAGGGTCACGGGTTCCATGTCCTCACCCTCGGGCGGGGTGACGTGGGCCGTGAACGCGTACCCGTCGGCGTCGGCCAGGCGGGCGTCGAGGCGGAGCACGGGGCCGGCCTCGATCGTGAACGCCTCGCCACTGCCCAGCGCGAGGCGCAGCCGCTCGGCGAAGTCCTCCGCCTCGGAGTCGCGCAGGCCGGGCAGCTCGAAGCCGTTGCCCTCGCCGTCCTCCTGGTCCCACACCAGCGCCCAGACGTCCCCGGCGCCCGCGAACTCCTCGGGCGAGACGCCCGCCTGCTCGGCGGCCAGCCGGACCCCGGGGTCGGCCGGGTCGATCAAGGGGCGTTCGACGGACACGTACGTGGTGTGGCTGCCGATGAACAGGGCCGGGCCGCCCACCGCGATCGGGCTCACAGGCCGTATTCCTTCCAGCGGCGGTCCACCAGGGCCGCCGTCGCCGGGTCGGACTCCACCATGTCGGGCCAGCCGCCGTCGCGGGTGTAGCCCTCCTCGGGGAGCTTCTTCGTGGCGTCGATGCCCGCCTTGCCGCCCCAGAACTGCTGGTACGAGGCGTGGTCCAAGTGGTCCACCGGGCCCTCCACCACCGTCAGGTCACGGGAGTAGTCGGTATTGCCGAGCGCCCGCCACGACACCTCGTGCAGGTCGTGCACGTCGCAGTCCGCGTCCACCACGATGATCAGCTTGGTCAGCGACATCATGTGCGCGCCCCAGATGGCGTGCATGACCTTCTGTGCGTGCTTCGGGTACTTCTTGTCGATCGAGACGATCGCGCAGTTGTGGAAGCCGCCCGACTCGGGGAGGTGGTAGTCCACGATGTCCGGGACGATGATCTTCAGCAGCGGGAGGAAGAAACGCTCCGTCGCGCGGCCCAGCGGGCCGTCCTCGGTCGGCGGCCGGCCGACCACGATCGACTGGAGCAGCGGACGCTTCCGCATCGTCACGCAGTCGATCTTCAGGGCGGGGAAGGGCTCCTGCGGCGTGTAGAAGCCGGTGTGGTCGCCGAACGGGCCCTCCGGGAGCATCTCCCCCGGCTCCAGCCAGCCCTCGATCACGACCTCCGCGTTGGCCGGTACCTGGAGCGGGACCGTCTTGCAGTCGACCATCTCGATCCGCTTGCCCGCGACGAAGCCGGCGAAGAGGTACTCGTCGATGTCGCCGGGGAGCGGGGCCGTCGACGCGTACGTCACCGCGGGCGGGCAGCCGAAGGCGATCGCGACCGGCAGCCGCTCGCCGCGCTTGGCGGCGACGGCGTAGTGGTTGCGGCTGTCCTTGTGGATCTGCCAGTGCATGCCGATGGTGCGCTTGTCGTGGCGCTGGAGGCGGTAGAGGCCGAGGTTGCGGACCCCGGTCTCGGGGTGCTTGGTGTGGGTGAGGCCGAGGTTGAAGAAGGAGCCGCCGTCCTTGGGCCAGGTGAAGAGGGCCGGCAGCTGGTCCAGGTCCACGTCGTCGCCGGTGAGGACGACCTCCTGGACGGGCGCGGCGTCGCCCTTCACCTTCTTCGGCGGCACGTGCACCATCGAGCCGAGCTTCCCGAAGGCCTCGCGGACCCCGATGAAGCCCTGCGGCAGCTCCGGCTTGAGCAGGCCGCCGATCTTCTCGCTGATCTCGCCGTAGGACTTCAGGCCCAGCGCCTTGAGCAGGCGCCGGTCGGTCCCGAAGACGTTCATGGCCAGCGGCATCGCCGAGCCCTTGACGTTCTCGAAGAGGAGGGCCGGGCCCCCCGCCTTGTTCACTCTGTCGACGATCTCCCCGACCTCCAGGTACGGGTCGACTTCGGCCTTGATGCGCTTGAGGTCGCCCTCTCGCTCCAGAGCCCGGAGCAGCGAGCGGAGATCGTCGTAAGCCATAGGGGCCAGTATCCGTCACCTACTACCCTGGAAGGGTCACCGGGGCCCTGTGCGGCCCCGCCGCCACTGCCCGGGAGTCGGTCCCACACCGTGCTGCGCTATCTGCCGTTCCTGCTGATCATCGCGCTGACCATCTACGCCTTCATCGACTGCCTGAACACGCCCGAGGAAGAGGTCAAGCACCTGCCGAAGGTGGTGTGGGTGATCATCATCCTGCTGTTCTCCATCGTCGGGCCGGTGGTGTGGCTGTTCGCGGGCAAGAAGCGGGTGGCCTCCGGCGGCGGACGCGGCCCCCGCGGGCGCGCCCAGTGGGTCGCGCCCGACGACAACCCGGAGTTCCTGAAGTCCCTGCGCGACGAGCAGGACAAGGACAAGGGGAAAGACAAGGGGAAGGACAAGGACAAGGGCGACCAGTAGCCCTGGCCGTCGGCTACTGCGCCCAGGGCAGGTCGCGGGTGCCCTCGGTACCCGGGACCGTGGCGACCCCGTCCGCGCGCATGGCGACGTGGGCCTCGAAGGCCTCGGGGGCGTGGATCCGGCGCAGGACGTCCGGGGGCAGGACCATGGTCTGGCCCGCGGTGACCTTTTCGGTGCGGCCGCCGTCCCAGGTGATCTCCAGGGACCCGGCGGTGACCGTCCAGACCTGCTCGCGGCTGATCGAGTGCTCCGGGCCGGTGGCGCCGGCGGGCATGGCCGCGCGCCACGTGCTGAATTCGGCGCTGCCCCGGCTGGGGGCGGCGAGCCCGGTCATGGCCCCGTTCGGGGTGGTGGTGACGTGCTCGGGGGACGTGGTGATGACGTGCAAGGCGGTTCCTCACATCTTCTCTCGACCAGTAAGTCAAGCTGCTTTACTCGCATCGAGTAAAGCAGCTTGACTCAGCTGTGTCACCATCTTTCCGTGACCAGAGACGAAGACGCCTACGAGGGCGTCGAGCTGACCTTCCTGCTCGGCCTGGGCTTCCAGCTCCTGCTGGGCGAGTTCACCCGCCGGGTGGCCGAGGCCGGATACACGGACCTGCGCCCCCTCCACGGCATGGCCTTCCAGGCCCTCAAGGGCCCGGGGGCCACCGCGTCCGAACTCGCCGAGCGGCTCGGCGTGACCAAGCAGGCCGCCGGGCAGATCGTGGACGACCTGGAGAAGCGCGGCTACGTCCGCCGCGAGCCGCACCCCGAGGGCGGCCGTCGCAAGCTGGTGGTCCTGACCCCGGCGGCCACCGGCCACCTGGCCGTCGCGGGCCGGATCCTGCACGAGCTGGAGGCCGAGCTCGGCGACAGCACGGATATCGGCGCCCTGCGCCGCGAGCTCGGGCACCTCGTACGCACCCTCCACGGGGAGGAAGGGCTTCCGCCGCTGCGCCCCGTGTGGTGAGGGCGGCGACTACGTCATGGAGAGGGACGCGTAGTCCGCCCGCAGTTCGGCCCAGTGGGCGTCCGTCCAGGCGGCCCAGTCCGCCGGACCCGCCGGGTGCCCGGCCAGCGCGGATTCCAGCAGCTCGAAGTGCTCGTGCCAGCCCGCGAGGCAGTCCAGGCGCTCGGACTCCGGCCCGCTCCGCTCGTTCACGAACCGGATGACCGTCGAGTCGGTCCCCACCGGCTCCAGGTGGAAGCGGATCCGCCCGTGCACGCTCACCGTGTACTCCGCGACCCGCTCGACGTCCCAGGCCGTGACCCGGCCGGTGACGGTCGTCCCGGTGTTGGGCCAGCGCAGCGCCACCGCCCCGCCCAGCCGGCGCTCCAGCACCTCGGCCTCCGCCAGCCAGCCGCGCAACCCGCCCGGCGTGGTCAGGACGGGCCACAGCTCCTCGTACGCGTACGGCAGGTGCAGCTCGAACCGCAGCCGCCAGCGGTCCTCGCCGCGGCTCTCGCTGGTGCCATGGATCACAGGAGGCATGACACCAGCGTCCCACTCCCGCCGGTCAGACGCCCGCGTACGAGTGCTTGCCGCTGAGCAGGATGTTCACGCCGTAGTAGTTCCAGATCCAGCAGGCGAAGGCGAAGAGCGCGAGGTACGCGGCCTTGCGGCCCTTCCAGCCGGCGGTGGCGCGGGCGTGCAGGTAGCAGGCGTACGCCACCCAGGTCACGAAGGACCAGACCTCCTTGGGGTCCCAGCCCCAGTAGCGGCCCCAGGCGTCGCCCGCCCAGATCGCGCCCGCGATGATCGTGAAGGTCCACAGCGGGAAGACGGCCGCGTTGATGCGGTACGAGAACTTGTCCAGGGAGGCCGCCGAGGGCAGCCGCTCCAGGACGGAGGTGGCGAACCGGCCCGGCTTGCCGCCGCCCGCGAGCTTGGCCTCGTAGGAGTCGCGGAAGAGGTAGAGGACCGCGCCGGCCGCGCCGATGTAGAAGACGGCGCCGCAGAAGATCGCGGTGGAGACGTGGATCCACAGCCAGTACGAGTGCAGCGCCGGGACCAGCTGGTCGCTGTCGGTGTAGAGCCAGGTCACGGCGATGCCGAGGTCCAGCAGGACGGTGGTGACCAGGATCAGGCCGAGCCAGCGGATGTTCTTCTTCAGCGCCAGCAGCACCAGGTACGCGCCGACGGCCACCGTGGAGAAGGTGATCGAGAACTCGTACATGTTGCCCCAGGGGGCCCGCTGCACCGACATCGCGCGGGCGACGACGCCGGCCGCCTCCAGGACGAAGGCGAGCGCGGTCAGCGAGACCGCGATGCGCCCGTACAGGTCGCCCTGCTCGGTGCCGCCCGCGGCGCCCGGGCCGTCCGGCACGTCGCGGGTGCCGGCGGCGGAGCGGGTGGTGACCTTCGGCTTGTCGAGGACCGCGGTGGCCCCGCCCTTGCCGCGCACCTGCACGGCGGGCGCGGCGGCGGCGCCCTTGGCGCCGCGGGTCAGCGCGGCGGCCGTACGGGCCACCTTGCTGCGGCTGCCGAAGGTCCACTCGGCGATGTGCGCGAAGAAGGCGAGCATGTAGACCGCCATCGACGAATAGACCAGGTAGTTGCTGATCTGCGCCAGGTTCTCGTTGGTCGCGGCTGCGAGCGGCGTCATCCGCGCTCTCCTTCAGGGGTTTCTTCGACAGGGTCTGCGGGGGTCGCGGCGGGCGCGCTCGGCGCCTTCTCGTGCAGGGCGGCGGCGAGCTCCGCCAGCTCCTCCGGGAGCTTGGCGGACTCGCTGCGGCCCAGGCCCGCCATCTCGACGACGGTGACGCCGTCCTCGCCGGGCACCGCGCGGACCCAGATCCGGCGGCGCTGGATGAACAGGGAGCCGGCCAGGCCGGCGATGGCGGCGATCGCGCCGGCCAGGGCGAGGCCGCTGCCGGGCTGGTGGGTGACGGAGAAGGTGGCCCAGCGCTCGATGCCCTCGAACTTCACGGTGCCCGCGCCGCCCGGCAGCGTCATCGAATCGCCGGGCGCCAGCCGCTGCTTGAAGAGCTGGCCCGACTCGTCCTTGAACTGCTCCATCTTGGACGTGTCCAGCTGGTACACGTTCTGCGGCAGGCCCGAGTCGACGCCGAGGCTGCCGTGCCAGGCGCTCAGCATGAGCGCCGGATTCAGCACGTCGGGGAACTGCGAGAACATCATCTGCTGGCCCGCACCGGCGAAGGTCGGCACGAAGACGGCGTTGAAGCCGAGCTGCTCCTTCTTGCCGTCCTTGCCCTTGTAGCCGTCGGTGACCTTCACGGCTCCGGTGGACGTGAGGTTGGCGTCCTGCGGGAGCATCGGCACGGCGTCCTTGAAGATCACCTTGCCGGTGGGGTCGGTCACCGAGATGACGGGCGCGTAGCCGTGGCCGAGCAGGTAGACCTTGGAGCCGTCGACCTCCAGGGGCTTGTTGACCTGGATCTCGCGCTTCTGCGGCGTGCCGTCCGCGCCCTCGCTGAAGGTGACGTGCGCCTTGAAGTCGCGCGGGGTGCCCCGCTGCGGGCCGGTCATCTCGTACGTGGCGTCGAACCTGTCCAGGGTGAACGAGAAGGGCGGCAGGTCCTGCGGGTCGAAGAGGGTGCCGTACTTGAAGTCGTCGTACTGGGTGAGCGTGTTGGAGAAGCCCTTGCCGCGCAGGACGAGCTTGCCGCCCTCCGACTTGTAGTACTGGCCCCAGGCGAAGGCGACCAGCATCACGATCAGCGCGACGTGGAACATCAGGTTCCCGGCCTCGCGGAGGTAGCCCTTCTCCGCGGCCACGTGGTCCTCGCCCGTGTCGGCGCGGAAGCGGCGCCCGCCGAGCAGGGTCCTGGCGTACGAGAGGACCTCGTCCGGGGTCCTGTCCGTGCGCCACGTGGTGTGCGCGGGCAGCCGGTCGAGCCGCTTGGGGGCGGCCGGCGGGCGGCCGCGCAGCTGGCCGACGAACTGCCAGGAGCGCGGCAGGATGCAGCCGATCAGGGAGATGAAGAGCAGCAGGTAGATCGCGGAGAACCAGAACGACGAGTAGACGTCGAAGAGCTGGAGCTTCTCGGCGATGCCCACCCAGGAGGGGTTGTCCCGCTTCCAGACGGCGACCTTCATCGCGTCGACCGAGGTCTGCGGGATGAGGGAGCCGGGGATGGCGCCCAGGGACAGCAGGAAGAGCAGGATCAGCGCCACCCGCATGGAGGTGAGCTGCCGCCAGAACCAGCGGGCCCAGCCGATCAGGCCGATGCCGACGGGACCGGCGTCCTCGACGGGCGCGGTGGACAGCTGGGCTCCGGCGGCGCCGAGCACGGGCTCGGCGGACTCCTGCGGCGCCTCGGTCGACGCGTTGTCTGTCGTACTCATGTGCGTTACGTCCTCAGATCCCCACCGTGAAGCCTTGGGTCCAGCTCTGCATGTCGCTGATGATGCTGTCCCACATTCCTGTGACGAGCAGCAGACCGGTGAGGATCAGCATGCCTCCACCGATCCGCATCACCCATGCGTAGTGCTTCTTCACCCAGCCGAACGCGCCGAGCGCCTTGCGGAAGGCGATCGCGGCCAGGATGAAGGGCAGGCCGAGGCCCAGGCAGTAGACGACGGTCAGCAGCGCCCCGCGGCCGGCGCTCGCCTGGTCGATGGAGAGCGTGTTGACGGCGGCGAGGGTCGGGCCCATGCAGGGGGTCCAGCCCACACCGAAGAGCACGCCGAGCAGGGGGGCACCGACGAGGCCCGCCGTCGGCTTCTTGTGGAAGCGGAACTCCCGCATCGTCAGCCCCGGGATCGCCCCCATGAAGAAGAGGCCCAGGACGATCACCAGACCGCCCAGGACCCGGGAGATGATCTCCTTGTTCTCCTGGAGGGTGGCGCCGAAGTAGCCGAAGAGCGCGCCCGTGGACACGAAGACGGCGGTGAAGCCGGCGATGAACAGGCTCGCGCCCGCCAGCATCCGTCCGCGCCGCGCCTCGGCGAGGTCGGCTCCGCTGACGCCGGTCACGTAGGAGAGGTAGCCGGGGACCAGCGGGAGCACGCAGGGCGAGAAGAAGGAGACCAGCCCCGCGAGCAGCGAGATCGGCAGGGCCAGCAGCAGGGCCCCGTTCAGGACGGTCTCGTTCACGCCGGTGACCTCGGCGGCGAGGACGTAGTCGACCACGGGGTCACTTCTCCGCGAGCAGCGGGTCGATCATGGAGCGCAGCTGCTGCTCGTTGACCGCGACGAGGGTGCGGGCGGCGATCTTGCCCTCCTTGTCGAGGACGACCGTGGAGGGGATGGCCGACGGGTTCAGGGTGTCCTTCGGGAAGCGGAGCACCAACTTCCCGTTGGGGTCGTAGAGGCTCGGGTAGGTGATCCCGTAGTTCTGCTCGAAATTGACGGCGTTCTGCTCGCTGTTGTCCCGGGTGTTGATCCCGACGAACGCGACGTCCGCTCCGGCGTCGGCGAGCTCCTTGGAGACCTTCGCGAAGTACGGGGCCTCGGCCCGGCACGGCGGGCACCAGGAGCCCCACACGTTGAGGACGACGACCTTGCCCTTGAGGGTGGTGGTGTCCAGGGTCTTGCCGTCGACGGTCGCACCGTCGAGCCTGGGGGCCTCGACGCGCTCTCCCCTGGCGACCCGGGAGATGCCGCCCTCACCCGTGACGTAGTTGCCGCCGGAGCTGCGGGTGGACTTGCTGCCGCCGTCCGAACCGCCGCAGGACGTCAGGGTCACGACGCCCGCGAGGGTCACCGCGGTCAGCAGGATGGCGCGGCCGCTGGTCGAGCGGCGGCGTCGGGGGGCGCGGCTAAGGCTCATGTGAAAAGTTTCGCATGAGCGATTTGCGGATTTGCCGCACCCCCCGGAGGGGTGTCAATGCGCTGGTCAGGTGGCGGTCAGGCGCCGGTCATGTACGCCGCCCAGCCCCCGGCCGGCGCCTGGCCCGGGCCCAGCCCGCGGAGCCTGGCGAGCAGCTTGGGGTCCTGGACGTCCAGCCAGTCGGTGAACTGCCGGAAGGATACGAGCCGTACATCCCTTTTGTCCGCCATGCCCTTGAGGGCTTCCTCGACGGCGTCCATGTAGATGCCGCCGTTCCACTCCTCGAAGTGGTTGCCGATGAAGAGGGGCGCGCGGTTGGTCTCGTAGGCCCTCCTGAAGCCGCCGAGGTAGGTGGCGGTGGCCTGGGTGCGCCAGCCCGGGTAGTTGGCCGGGACGCCCCTGGTGGTGTTCTTGGACTGGTTGGCGAGGATGTTGTAGTCCATGGACAGCACCTCGAAGGAGTGCCCGGGGAAGGGCAGGGACTGGAGCGGCAGGTCCCATATCCCCGACTTCTTCACCGGCCAGACCTGGAGGCCGCCGGGCGAGCTGGAGTCGTAGCGCCAGCCCAGCTTCTGGGCGGTGGGCAGCAGGTTGTCCTGGCCGAGGAGGCAGGGGGTGCGGGCGCCGACCAGCTCCCTGCGGTAGTCGAAGGGCAGGGGTTCGAGGTCGGTGAAGCCGGTGTTCGTACGCCAGTTGGTGACGAAGGACACGGCCTGGTCGATCTCGCTCCGCCAGTCCTCCGGGGTCCACCGGGCGACGGAGCCGGAGCCCCCGCAGAAGTGGCCGTTGAAGTGGGTGCCTATCTCGTGCCCGTCGAGCCACGCCTCGCGGACGTACTTCAGGGTGGAGCGGACGTTCTCGTCCTTGAGGTAGCCGATGTCCGAGGCCCCGGCGGGGTTGTTCGGCGGCTGGTAGAGGCCCTTCTTCGACTCGGGCAGCAGGTAGAGGCCGGAGAGGAAGAAGGTCATGCCCGCGCCGTGGTCCTTGGCGAGCTTGAGGAAGCGCGGGAAGAGGCCGTTGCCGATCTCCCCCGCCCCGTCCCAGCTGAAGACGACGAACTGCGGCGGCGTCTCGCCCGGCTGGAGGGGCACGGGCTTGTCCGGCTGGTTGGGCTGCGGGCCGGTGTCGGCGGTGGAGCCGTCGCCGATGGCCTTGGCCGCCGGCTTCTCACCGGGTTTGGGGTTCTTGATAGGCCCGGGGGCGCCGGGATCGGACTTGTCCGGTGAGCCGCAGCCCGCGATGCCCATCGCGGCAGCTCCAAGTCCCAGTCCCAGCACTCCCCTTCGGCTGAAGTCGCGCATGTCACCGTCCCCGTCGTCACTCGCACAGCTGATGCCATTGCCCAGATAAACGGACAATTCGTCAGGACTTGCGGCACTGGAACGGTGATTCCCGGCGCAACTTATATTTATTTAGGTAAAGCTGTAACGGTTCGTAACAGCCTGTCGATCAAACCCTGATCAGGCTCCGAAGGCCTTGGACGCGCCCTTCACCGGCTTCGCTCCGGCCAGCAGATGCGCCGGGACCAGGTCCCGGGCCGGCTCGCTGTAGCCCACCGACACCAGTCTGTCGCCCTGGTACGTGAAGGACGTCAGCGAGGCGAGCGTGCACTGGCGGCGCCGCGGGTCGTGCCACAGCCGGCGCTTCTCCGCGAAGCTGCGCACGATCCAGATCGGCAGCTGGTGGCTGACCGCCACCGCCTCGTGGCCGCGGGCCGCGTCGCGCGCCGACTCGATAGCGCTCATCATCCGGACCACCTGGTCGACGTACGGCTCGCCCCAGGAGGGCTTGAACGGGTTCGTCAGGTGCTTCCAGTTGCCGGGCTTGCGCAGCGCGCCGTCGCCGACGCCGAAGGTCTTGCCCTCGAAGACGTTCTCCGCCTCCAGCAGCCGCGCGTCGGTCGCCAGGTCCAGGCCGTGGGTCTTGGCGATCGGCTCCGCCGTCTCCTGCGCCCGCTCCAGCGGGGAGGACACCACGTAGGTGACGTCCCGGCCCCTCAGGTGCTCGGCGACCCGGTCGGCCATCTGCCGGCCCAGCTCGGAGAGGTGGTAGCCCGAGCGGCGCCCGTACAGGACCCCGTCCGGGTTGTGCACCTCGCCGTGGCGCACCAGGTGCACGACGGTGATGTCGGGACGGACTTCGTCACTCATGCGGTGGCCTCCGCGGCGGCCCGGGCGGCGGCCGGCAGGGCGGCCGCGATCCGCTCGATCGCCTGCTCGTCGTGGGCGGTGGAAACGAACCAGGACTCGAAGGCGGACGGCGGCAGGTAGACGCCCTGCGCCAGCATCGAGTGGAAGAAACCGTTAAAGCGGAAGCCCTCCTGCTTCTTGGCGTCGTCGTAGTTGCGGACCTCGTCCTCGGTGAAGAAGACGGAGAACATGTTCGACGCGGTCTGCAGCCGGTGCGCCACGCCCTCCTTGCTCAGCGCCGCCGTGACCAGCCCCTGGATCTCCTTCGAGACCGCGTTCACCTTCTCGTACGCGGCCTCGTCCAGCAGCCGCAGCTGCGCCAGGCCGGCGGCCGTCGCGATCGGGTTACCGGAGAGCGTGCCGGCCTGGTAGACCGGGCCGGCCGGCGCGAGGTGGCCCATCACGTCGGCCCGGCCGCCGAAGGCCGCCGCCGGGAAGCCGCCGCCCATGACCTTGCCGAAGGTCATCAGGTCGGGCTTGACGCCGTCGACGCCGTACCAGCCGGCGCGGCTCGTACGGAAGCCCGTCATGACCTCGTCGGAGATGTACAGAGCGCCGTTCTCGCGGCAGAGGTCGGCCAGTCCCTGGTTGAAGCCGTCGAGCGGGGTGACGACACCCATGTTGCCGGGCGCGGCCTCGGTGATCACGCAGGCGATCTCGCCGGGGTGCGCGGCGAAGGCCGCCCGCACCGCGTCGAGGTCGTTGTACGGGAGGACGATCGTGTCGCCGGCCTGCGCGCCCGTGACACCGGGGGTGTCCGGCAGCGCGAAGGTCGCGAGCCCGGAACCGGCGGCGGCCAGCAGCGCGTCCACGTGGCCGTGGTAGCAGCCGGCGAACTTCACGACCTTGGCCCGGCCGGTGAACCCGCGCGCGAGGCGGATCGCCGACATCGTGGCCTCGGTACCGGACGAAACCAACCGGACCTGCTCGACCGGCTCGATCCGGGCGACGATCTCCTCGGCGAGCGCGACCTCGCCCTCGCCGGGCGTGCCGAAGGAGGTGCCGCGGGCGACGGCGGCCTGGACGGCCTCGATCACCTCGGGGTGGGAGTGGCCGAGGATCATCGGACCCCACGAGCACACGAGGTCGACGTACTCACGGCCGTCGGCGTCCGTCAGGTACGGACCGGCGCCGGACACCATGAACCGGGGCGTACCGCCCACGGCACGGAAGGCGCGGACCGGAGAGTTCACGCCGCCGGGAGTCACGAGGGAGGCGCGCTCGAAGAGCGTCTGCGAAACTGGGGCTTCATACGGGTACGGGTAGCTCACACCAGCCATGGTCTCAGAGGCCGCGACAGACTTGCGGGCGGGCGTTTCACCGCGCCGCCGCGGGGGAGGTCACTGCCATGATGATCAGGCTGCGTGGCGGGGGCCGCGGGGCCGGGGCAAGCAAGACCAGTCGGGTGGAGATATGCAACGCGGTGGTGGACCGGGCGAGGGTACGGACGGCCTCGATCCGCAGCGCGCCCGCGAAGCCCGCGAGGCCCGCCGCCGGGGCAAGCACCGCCGCCGCTCCACGGAGGCGGCCGACGCCGCCGCGGGGCCCGCGCTGCCGTCGTCCGACGAGCTCCCCAAGGGCCGGGGCATGGGAGTGACGTACAAGTACTTCGGCGCCCCGGACGGCGCCACCGCGGCCCGGGTCCCGGTCACGATGCGACCCGAGGAGCTCGGCGGCGACGAGCTCGGCATGGGCGGCCTCTTCACCAAGATCAAGCCGGAGACGATGGCCGCGATGGTCCTCACCGGCATCGAGGGCATACCCCTGCACAAGGTGCCCCCGCTGGAGCTGGTCGTCCTCCACCCCGACTACGCGGTGGTCAAGCTCCCGATGACGGTGGTCGACCCGCTGCGCGGCATCGGCGAGGAAGCGGTCGGCGCGGCCGCCTTCATCTGGTCCACGGTCCCGGACCGCGGCGGCCCGAGCGACGCCTTCAACGTCTACCAGCTGCTCCACGAGTGGCAGGACTTCTCCCACCGCCTCCACGAGAACGGCCACCAGGCGTACTGCCTGGTCTGGCCGTAGGCGGGTCGGCTGCGGCGGGGTTCGGGGGCCGCGGGGCCGGGGCCCCCGGCCTGGGGCGGCCGTATGCGGCGTGGGGTCCCTCCGGCCTGAGGTGGTGGCAGGTGGAGCGGGCTCCCGTTGCGGCCCCTCGCGACCCGTCGTGACGATGGGCCCATGAGCCCCCCGATCCCCCGGAGGCCAGGGCTCCTGCTGGCCTGGCACCTGCTGCGCGCGATCACGTGCACAGCCGTGCTGACCACGGTGTACTTCCTGGCCCCGCTGGATCAGTGGACCGCCGCGACCGCCATCGCGGTACTGCTCGCCGCGCTGTTCCTGGGCGCTCCGCTCATCGCCTGGCAGGTCTCACGGATCACCCATGCGGCCTATCCGCGGCTGCGCGCCGTGGAGGCGCTGGCCACCGCCGTACCGCTGTTCCTGCTGCTGTTCTCCGCCGCGTACTTCGTGCTCGCCCGCGAGCACCCTCGGTCCTTCAACGAGATCCTGGACCGCACGGACGCCCTCTACTTCGCCGTCGCCGTCTTCGCGACCGTGGGGTTCGGGGACATCGCACCCGTCTCGGCGACCGCCCGCGCGCTCACCACCGTGCAGATGGTCGTGGACCTGATCGTCAAGGTCCTGGTGGAAGCCGTACGGATCGGCCTGCGCCGGCAGCAGGCGCCGTCCCGGGAGGAGCCCCGATGACCGGCCGACCGCAACCGCAACCCGACACGGCGCAGGGGGAGCCGCAGGTCCTACGGGACATCCTCCTCTCCCCCGGCTACATGCGGGTCCTCGTCCTGTGCGCCGTGATCGGCATCCCGGTGTCGCTCGTCGCGTTCTGGTTCCTCGCCGGGCTGCACGCCCTGGAGCGCGCGCTCTGGGACGACCTGCCGCACGCCCTGCTCGGCCGGGACACCCCGCCCTGGTGGTGGCCGCTGCCGCTGCTCGCGATCGCGGGAGCCGTCGTGGGCATCGTCGTCGCCCGGCTGCCCGGGGCCGGCGGCCACGTCCCGGCGGACGGGCTCCAGCCCGGCGGAGCCTCCACCGCCGCTCTCCCCGGCGTGCTGATCGCCGCCACCGCCAGCCTGCCCTTCGGCGCCGTCCTGGGCCCCGAGGGGCCGCTGATCGCACTGGGCGGCGGGCTCGCGCTGCTCCTGCGCGACCTCACCCGGGGCCCCACCACCCCGCAGGCCACCGCACTGGTGGCCGTCGCCGGATCGGCCGCGGGCATGGCGGCCATCTTCGGCAGTCCGCTGATCGCCGCGGTCCTGCTGATCGAGGTCGTCGGGCTCGGCGGACCGCGGCTGTTCGCCGTCATGCTGCCCGCGCTGCTCTCCAGCGGGCTGGGCGCCCTCGTTTTCACCGGATTCGGCAGCTGGACCGGCCTGAAGACCGGCGGGCTGTCGGCGAAGCTGCCCGAGCCGGTACCGCCGCTCCACGCCGGGGACATCGCGTGGACGCTGCTCATCGCCGTGCTCGTCGCGACCGCGATGCACGGGGTGCTCGCCGCGGGCCGGCGCACCGCCGCCTACGTTTCGCCGGCGGCGCACGAGCCACGGGGCATCGCTGTCCGCACCCTCCTCTGCGCCCTCGGCGCGGGAATCTGCGCTGCCCTGTACGCCCTGCTCACCGACCGCCCCCCGACCGAAGTCGCCTCCTCCGGCCAGGCCCTGCTGCCGGAGCTCGTCTCACACCCGCACACCTGGGGGGTCGGCGCACTGATCGGCCTGCTCCTCCTGAAGGGGATCGCGTACGCCCTGTGCCTGGGGAGCCTGCGCGGCGGCCCGGTCTTCCCGGCCCTCTTCCTCGGGGCCGCGGTGGGCGCCCTCATCGCCCCCCTGCCCGGACTCGGCTTCGCCCCGGCGGTCGCCGCCGGCATGGCCGCCGCGTCCACCACGCTGCTGCGGCTGCCGGTCAGCTGCGTCGTCCTGGTGGTGATCCTCCTCGGCGCCCCCGCCATGACCCCGGCGGTGATCCTGGCAGCGGTGACCGCCTTCATCACGGGCGAACTGCTCCCCCTGCTCCCGCTGCCGTGGCGCAAGCGGGCTCCGGAGACCGGGTAGCCGCGCCTCAAACGCCGGCGAGGCTGAATGCGCCCGGCTCACCTGCAGGTGCGGCCCAAAGACCGGGGCTCCGCCCCGCACCCCGCGCCTCAAACGCCGGCGAGGCTGAATGTGCCGGCCCGGGCTGGAAGGTGCCAGGTGGGCTGGATGGTGGTGCCGAGGTCGGGGACGGGGACGGGGTGGGGTGTCGGCCGGGACTAAAACGAGATGAATTCGGCGCACGCTCCCGCCCGACAAAGCCGACCCGGAACAGGCGCCGAACATCGAAGCCCGTCCCGGACGACACCCCACCCCCGCCCCCGCCCCGACCCCCACGAAGCCCCCGCCAGGGATCGGCCGAGCCCCCGCAGGGACGCGTCACGCGGTCAGGACGACCCGCCCCCGCACCCCCGGCGTCCCGAGGCGCTCGTGCGCCTTCGCGGCGTCCGCCAGCGGGAACGTGTCCGACACGCGGAGCGTGAGCGCCCCCGCCTCGACCAGCGCCACCAGCCGCCCCAGCAGCTCCCCGTCCGCCGCGACCTCCTGCTCCTCGACCCGGATGCCGCGCTCCGCCGCCGGGGCGGCCCCGGGGATCACCCCCACGTAGACCCCGCCGTCGCGGACCCAGGCCAGCGCCGCCCCGCCCAGGACGGCCGCGTCCAGGACCCCGTCCACCGGCTCGGCCGGAGCCTCCCCCCGCGGAACGAAGGCCGCCGCGCCCAGCGACCGTACGAGCGCCTCGTCCTCCGCGCCCGCCAGGGCCGTCACCACCAGCCCGGCCCGCGCCGCCAGCTGCACCGCGAGGCCGCCGACCACCCCCGCCGCCCCCGTGACCAGGACCGACGCACCGGCTCCGAGCCCCAGCTGGTCGAGCGCCCGCGCCGCGGTCAGCCCGCCCAGCGGCAGCGCCGCCGCGGCGACGGTGTCCACCGCGGCCGGCGCGGCCGCCACCGCGGAGGCGTCGAGGACCACGTACTCCGCGTGCGTTCCCAGCGGCTTCACGGCCCCGTAGTGCAGCCCCACGACCCGGTCGCCGCGGCTCCATCCACTCACCCCGGCGCCGATCGCGTCGATCTCCCCGGCCACGTCCCAGCCGAGACCGATCCGCTGCCCGGCGCCGCCGAAGACCCCGGCGCGGACCCCGCCGTCGACCGGGTTGACCCCGGCGGCCCGGACCCGTATCCGGACCTGCCCGGCCCCGGCGCCCGGCACGGGCACCTCCGCCAGCTCGATCCGCTCGGGACCGCCGAACTCGTTCACCACTGCCGCCAGCATCGTCGCCTGCTCGCTCATCGCCATCTCCCCATTCGATTCGTTCGCTTGTTCGCTCGTTCGCGGTGAGCACTAACCTAGGGAGAGGTACTCTCTTTTCGTAAGTACGCACTTGAAGGTGCGTACCCGACCCGGAAGTGGGGCACCCATGGCCACCCGCACCGCCGCAGCGATCCGCGAAGAGGCCCGTTCCGCCTACGACGCCTTCCTCGCCGAATGCCCCACCAGCCAGCTCCTGTCCCGGATCAGCGACAAGTGGGTCAGCCTCATCGTCAGCGCGCTCGGCGAGGCTGAGGACCGCTCCATGCGCTACAGCGACCTCGGCCGCAAGATCCCCGGCGTCAGCCAGAAGATGCTGACCCAGACCCTCCGCTCCCTCGAACGGGACGGCATCGTCTCCCGCACCGTCACCCCCACCGTCCCCGTCCGCGTCGACTACCGGCTCACCGACCTCGGCAGCAGCCTCGGCTGCCTGCTCTCCTCCGTGAAACGGTGGGCCGAGAACCACTTCGACGAGGTCAGCACCAACCGCGACACCTACGACCAGACCGCCGCGACCTCGTAATTGAGCCGCGCCCAGCGCCCCGGCAGTGGCATGCTGACAGGGTGAACGGACCCGGCATTCAGCTCACCCTCGCCCCCGAACTGCGCCTGTTCGCCGCCCCCAGCCGGCGCGCCGAACGCGTACCGACCGCCACCGACGGCGCATCCAGCCTCGGCCACGTCGTCGAATCGGCGGGGGTCCCGCTCACCGAGGTCGGGCGCCTCCTCGTCGACGGGCGCGAGGTGCCGGTCTCGTACGTGCCCCAAGACGGGCAGTCCGTGGAGGTGTTCGGCGTCGTACGGCCCCAACGCGTCGACGGCGCCCCGCTCCGCTTCCTCCTCGACGTCCACCTCGGCACCCTCGCCCGCCGATTGCGCCTGCTCGGCGTCGACGCCGCGTACGAGAACGAGGACATCGGCGACCCGGCCCTCGCCACCCGCTCCGCTGCGGAGCAGCGCGTGCTGCTCTCCCGCGACCGCGGACTGCTGCGCCGCCGCGAGCTGTTCGCCGGGGCGTACGTCTACAGCGACAACCCCGACGACCAACTCCGCGACGTCCTCAGCCGGTTCGCGCCCGAGCTCGCGCCGTGGACGCGCTGCACCGCGTGCAACGGGCCGCTGCACGAAGCCGACAAGGACAGCGTCGGCGACCGCCTGGAGCACGGCACGCACCGCTCCTACGACGTCTTCGCCCAGTGCACCGACTGCGAGCGCGTCTACTGGCGCGGCGCCCACCACGCCCGTCTCGAACGCATCGTGGACGAGGCCCTGGTCGAATTCGGCACCGCGTCGGCGTAGTCGGCGGGGCCGCCTGGCCGGCCGGGCCCCCGGGGCGGGAGCGGACAGGTGGGGCGGGGTCCCTCCGGAGTGTCTCCTCGGCTCGCGCACCAAGGCGCGCTTCGCCACGCAAGGGTGGTTGCGCGCTCGTCCTGCGGGGACCCTCCTGCGGGCCCCCACCCCAGCGGCACACCCTCCGGGGCGGGACGCTAGAACGCGTACATGTCCCCCGTATCCAGCGCCAGCACCACATGCTCGTTGTTCGCGAGGTTCCGGTCCGTCGCCCCGCCGTTCCACCACGTGTCCACCCGCACCACCACCTCCGGCGCGCGCTCCCGCAGCCCCAGCACCAGCCCGATGTGCCGCCCCAGCCCGTGCATCGGCAGCGGACCCGTCTCGCACACCACCTCGCGCATCCCCGCCCGCGCGCACCCCTCCGACAGCTCCTGCCGGTCGGCCAGCTCCGCCGACAGCCTCACCCGCACCGTCGCGTTCGGCAGCGCCGCCGGACCCTCGTTCTCCGGGACCAGCCAGATCCGCAGCCGCGCCCCGGTCAGGGAGACCCGCCCGTGATACGCCACGTCGGCCTCCGCCCCTGGGTCCTCCCCCGTATGGGCTCCCGCGGGCAACCCCCCGGTGAGCACCAGCAGCCCGGCCAGCACCACACTCCGTACGGCAACACGGCGCATCGCCACCACCTCCACGCGCGGACGTTAACCACCACCGCCCCCATCCGGTCGGACCATCACACGAATGAGGGCGGGCCGATCCGCCATTCGCCGTGCCCCCCGCGTGACCTGCGTAGGCTTTCGGCCATGCTCATCGCCCGGTCCGCCGCCCTCTTCGCCCTCGCCGCCGTCCTGGAGATCGGCGGCGCCTGGCTCGTCTGGCAAGGCGTCCGCGACCACAAGGGCTGGGCCTGGATCGGCGCCGGGGTCATCGCCCTCGGCCTCTACGGCTTCGTCGCCACCCTCCAGCCCCAAGGCGACTTCGCCCGCGTCCTCGCCGCCTACGGCGGGGTCTTCGTCGCCGGATCCCTCGCCTGGGGCGTCGTCGCCGACGGCTACCGCCCCGACCGCTGGGACATCGCCGGCGCCCTCGTCTGCCTCGCGGGCATGGCCGTGATCATGTACGCCCCGCGCGGCCGCTGAGCCGCGCCTATGCTGGCGGGGAATCGCCCGTACGAACGACCGACGACCGAGGAGCCCGCACATGAGCACGGCCGCCGCCACCCGAACCGCCGTAGTCACCGGAGCGAGCAGCGGCATCGGCGCGGCCACCGCCCGGCAGCTCGCCGCGGCCGGCTTCCACGTCGTCCTCACCGCGCGCCGCAAGGACCGCGTCGAAGCCCTCGCCGCCGAGATCACCGAGGCGGGCCACTCCGCGACCGCCCACGCCCTCGACGTCACCGACCGCGCCGCCGTCGACGCCTTCGCGGCCTCGCTGAGCCGGTGCGACGTGCTGGTCAACAACGCGGGCGGCGCCATCGGAGCCGAGCCCGTCGCCACCGGCGACCCGGCCGACTGGCGCACGATGTACGAGGTCAACGTCATCGGCACCCTCAACGTCACCCAGGCCCTGCTCCCGGCGATCACCGCCTCCGGCGACGGCACGGTCGTCGTCCTGTCCTCCACTGCCGGCCACGCCACGTACGAGGGCGGAGCCGGCTACGTCGCCGCCAAGAACGGCGCCCGCGTCCTCGCCGAGACCCTCCGCCTGGAGATCGTCGGCCAGCCGGTCCGCGTCATCGAGATCGCCCCCGGCATGGTCAAGACCGAGGAGTTCGCGAAGACCCGCTTCCGCGGCGACGCCGACAAGGCCGAGAAGGTCTACGCCGGCGTCGCCGAACCCCTCTCCGCCGACGACGTGGCCGACACCATCACCTGGGCGGTGACCCGCCCCAGCCACGTCAACATCGACCTCCTGGTGGTCCGCCCCCGCGCCCAGGCCTCGAACACGAAGGTCCATCGCGACCTTTAACCCCGGCCGTACCCGCGGTCGCCGTGCCGTTCCCGGCCTTCACGGCCTGGCAGTTCGACCGGTACCGGCGACAGCAGTCGGCCGCCGCCGGTACAGGCTGAGGCCTCGGCTACGGGACCAGCCCGGCCGTCTTCAGGTGCGGCATGAGGGGCGCGGGCTTGAGCCCCGCGGCCTTCGCCGCACCCAGCGCCCGCTCCAGGTCCGCGGCCAGCGTCGGCGTGAAATGCAGCAGCACGATGTCCCCGGCCTTCAGCTCGGGCGTCGGCGGCGTCTGGCTCCAGGTGGTGAAGTCGTACGTCCAGGTCACCAGGGCCTTCACCCCGCACGCCTTGGCCGCGACCCGCACATCGTCGTTCACGGCCCCGTAGGGCGGCCGCAGCAGCTTCGGCGCCCGCCCGAAGGCGGCCTGGAGCTGCTCCCCGGCCCCGCACACCTCGGCGTCCTTGCCGGCGGCGTCGAGCGTGGTGAGGTCCGGGTGGTTCACGGTGTGGTTCTCCACGGTGGCCCGCCCCTGCTCGACGAGGTCCGTGAAGTACCCGGTGTCGTACGAGGTCGCCCCCGGCAGCAGGAACAACGAGACCGGCACCCGCTTCTCCAGCAGGATCCGGGCGGCCTCGGGATCATGATTCCAGCCGTCGTCAATCGTAATGAAGACGACCTTCTCCGAGGTCGGCACATGCGACACGACGGGCGGCAGCCCGACCCCCGCCTGCGCGGACCCGGCGGCCCCGAGGGCGAGCGACAACGACGCGAGCGCGGCGACAAGCACGCGAGATCTCCACATGTCGCACACCTTGGTCTAGACCAACTGCCCGCGTCAATCCCCTACTTCGGAGTTCCTTCGGCCGAAAGCGGGGTCGCTTCAAGCGCGTTGCTCCCGACCACGTCGGCCGGTCCGGTCGGCGGCACCTCGAACGACACGGTCACACCGCGCCGCACGGTGGTGTCCCGCCACCACTTGTACCCACCGCCGAGCAGCGCGTCGACGCCCCCGTAATCACCGTTCCCGTACTTGAACGTCGCGCTCTTGCCCGCCCAGTTATCGGTCCGCACGAACGAGCAGGTGACCAAGGACTTCCCGTCCGCCAGCCGCAGCACCGGCAAGTGGGCACCCACCACCTCGAAGGCGTACTGCTTCCTGACGAGCTCCAAGTCCTCCTTCATGACGTTGTACGCCTTGACGACCTCGCTGGTCAGCTCCCCGGGCACGAAGTACCCGCTCTCCGGCTCCCCGTTGGGCGCGGTGAAGCTCATGTACTCCGCATAGCGGCCGCACACCTCCCGGTCCGCAGTGGGCGACAGCGTCACCGCGCCCGCCGTGTCGCGCCCGATCGCGGCGATCTCCTGGTCCCGCACCTCGTAGTCGAAGATGTGGTACATGTTCGACTCGTTCTTTCCGCCCACGACCGGCTTGTCGTTCACCCAGGACCTGGCAGCTGCCTTCCAGCTGCCGCCGGGCGCCTCCTGTAGGAAGTAGTGCACGGCGGCATCCCGCACCGCGTTGGTCTCGTCGGAGCGCTCCCTGCTCAGCACGACGAAGGAACGGGGATATCCCTGCTGATCCCGCTCCGCGGGCACGAAGAACTCCGGCCGGCCGAAGGAAAACTCCGGCGCATCGACCCCCCGGAGCTTCGCCACCTCAATGCGCGCGAGGCTCTCCTTCAGCAGCTCGCCGGTCTCCACAGCGGCCAACCCGGCACCGTCACGCCGGTCGAGCGAAGCCATCCGCTCCGACAGGTACCGGTTGAAGACGTTCTCGGCCTCCTCCGTGCCGATCACCATCGGCACCACCGGCGCGGCCGACGCACTGGCCGCCTCCGCCTCGCCCTTCTCCGGCGAACAACCGACCAGCCCGACGACACACCCCACCGCCACCGCAGCCACGTCCACCCGCACTCGCCACCGACCGGCCACGTCACCAACCACCGAACGTTCCCCCCACCACAAGGTCTGCCACGGACAGGCCATTCGTCTGATCAGCTCGCAATATGACGCCCGATGTGATGATCGGGCCTCGCGCCTCCCCTCGTAGGGCTCTCGGCGGCCGAAAGATGCCGGTCGAGGCCGATCGCCGATCGCGCCCCAAGGCCAGACCAACCGGTTCCACGAGGAGCAACACACATGAGTCCTGAGCAAAGGACACCGTCCCGTATGGGCCCGCTGCCCCGACAGGGCAGATGGCTCGCCGGCGGTGCGGTGGCCACGATGGCCATCGCCACCCTCGGCTTCGCCACCCCCGCCCAGGCGGCCCCTGAGAAGCCGCAGCCGGCCGCGTCGGCGAAGGCGAACCCGCCGGGCGGTGACGAGTGCGAGGATGACTACTACCCCGAGGACGGCCTCGGCGGCCCCGAAGCCCGGATCGGCGCCAAGCACCCCGACAAGTGCGACGGCAAGGCCGGTCGCCCCGGCGCCAACGGCCAGAACGGGCAGAACGGCCAGAACGGCCAGAACGGCCAGAACGGCCTACCTGGCCCTCCTGGAGCCAGCGCGTGCGGCAACGACATCGACTCCGTCCTCCCGAACGAAAACCATGAAGTCACCGTCTTCCTGATCGACGGGGTCGCGTACGGGGGTCACCGGCACAGCCAAACCGCGACGGTGCCCTACCTCCGCCAGGACCTCACCACTACGACGCAGAATCCCGGCTACCCCGACAAGGACAGCGTCTGCGCCGCCACCGTCTCGGGCCAGCGCGAGCGGGTGAACTTCAAGGTCCAGACCACGAGCGGGACCGTCTACGAGCTCACGTGCAGCGTCGGCACCGTCGCCACGGCGAACCTCAACTGCGGCAGCCCCACGGCCCCGAACCGCTGGAACCTGCTCGTCATCAACCCGGTTCCTGCCACCGGACCGTTCGTGGCCGAGTAGGACGTCTCATAGAGCACCCAGCGGCCCCCTGGCCCCGTCACGACCGGGACCCCGCTGAGCAAAAACCCTGTGCCGTGCCCGGAACCCCCGGGTACGGCACATGTACGTGCCGCCCGAATTCAGGCTGCTCGACCTCGGCGACCCGGTCGCCGCGTCCATCGAGCTGGGCCGCTCCGAGTCAGGGTGCAAGCAGCGCCTCACCCGCCTGCGGACGGGCTGCGGCCCTTGGCCCAGGTAGCTGACACTACCTCGCCAGATCGCGGAGGGGCCCGGACCAATCACGGTCCGGGCCCCTCCGCAGTTCAGCCCTTGATGCAGATGACCTGTTTCAGCTTGGCCACCACCTGCACCAGGTCCGTCTGCTGGTCGATGACCTGCTCGATCGACTTGTACGCGCCCGGGATCTCGTCCACGACGCCGGAGTCCTTACGGCACTCCACGCCTCGCGTCTGTTCCGCCAGGTCGCGCGCCGTAAACCGCTTCTTCGCCGCCGTCCGGCTCATCTTCCGGCCCGCTCCGTGCGAGGCCGAGTTGAAGGACTTCTCGTTGCCGAGCCCCTTCACGATGTACGAGCCCGTACCCATCGAGCCCGGGATGATCCCGTAGTCCCCGCTGCCGGCGCGGATCGCGCCCTTCCGCGTGACCAGCAGGTCCATGCCGTCGTACCGCTCCTCCGCCACGTAGTTGTGGTGGCAGCTGATCTCCCGCTCGAAGGAGACCTTCGCCTTCCGGAACTCCTTGCGGACGACCTCCTTGAACAGGGCCATCATCGCCGCACGGTTGTACTTGGCGTACTCCTGCGCCCAGAAGAGGTCGCTGCGGTACGCCTCCATCTCAGGGGTCTCGGCGAGGAACACCGCCAGGTCCCGGTCGACCAGGTTCTGGTTGTGGGCCAGACCCCGGGCCACGCCGATGTGGTGCGCGGCGAGCTCGTTGCCGATGTTCCGGGAGCCGGAGTGCAGCATCAGCCAGACCGAACCTGTCTCATCAAGACAGAATTCGATGAAGTGGTTGCCGCTTCCGAGCGTTCCAATCTGCTTTATGGCGCGTTCCTGACGGAATTTGACCGCATCGGTGAGGTAGTCGAAGCGCCTCCAAAGGTCCTCGTACCCCGCCTCCGAGAAGCCGTACAGGCGCGACGGGTCCACCGCCTCCTTGTGCAGGCCCATGCCCACCGGAATCGCCTGCTCGATCAGCGACCTCAGCTTCGACAGGTCCCCCGGCAGGTCGTTCGCCGTCAGGGAGGTCTTGACCGCCGACATGCCGCAGCCGATGTCCACGCCCACCGCCGCCGGGCAGACCGCGTCCTTCATCGCGATCACCGAGCCGACCGTGGCCCCCTTGCCGTAGTGGACGTCCGGCATGACGGCCAGGCCCTTGATCCACGGGAGGGTGGCGACGTTGCGGAGCTGCTGCATCGCGCCGTCCTCGACCGACGCCGGGTCCGTCCACATCCGGATCGGGACCTTCGCCCCGGGTACCTCTACATACGACATATGGAATCAATCCCCCGAAAACCACGGAAAAATCTCAATACGCAAAAAGCCTCGCTCTTGGTCCCAAATACGACAGAGGACCGGCGCCAGCACCAGCGTGTGCGATAGACATTGTGTCCATCCGCGTCGGAACCGCGGCAACGCATTTTCCGGAGGGGAGCAGCCAGTGGACGTGCAGCACCAGGCGGTACGGCGAGTACGGCGGGCCCTGCCGGCCATCGCGGTCCTGAGCGCGCTCGTGGCCGGCGTCGCCGGGTGCAGCAGCGGCGGCACCGGCGGCGACACCAGCGACTCGAAGGCCGGCGGCAGCCAGGCCGCGCCCGCGCAGCCGGGGAAGTACCGCAGCCTGCCCGCCCCCTGCAAGGCCGGCGTCGACAGCAAGCGGCTCAAGGGCATGCTCCCGGCCGGCGACTCGCTCACGCCCGAGCAGCGCGACCAGCTCTACGCCGGCGTCGCGGACGCCTCGTACGACGGCGACCGGCACGTCGGCTGCCGCTGGACCGCGCAGACGCCCGAGGAGACCCGGCTGCTGTCGGTCGGCTTCGAGCGCGTGGTCTCCTACGACCGGGCCACCGCCAGCGACGACGACAAGGCGCGCCAGGTGTACGTGCGCCGGCTCACCGACGCGAAGCTGCCCTTCCCCGGCCCGGTCACCACCCCGGCCCCCGGGCAGAGCCAGAGCGCACCGCCCCCGGCGGCACCGACCCCGACCCCGCCCGCCGGCGCCCCCTCCGAATCCCCCGCCGGATCCCCCGCCGGCTCCCCCTCCGCCCCGCCCCCCGAGCTCGGCTCCCGCGTGCTGGAGGGTCTCGGGAACGAGGCGTTCCTGGAGGACAAGCTGAGCCCCGCCGGGGCCACCGCGGCGCAGGCGCGCACCGTGCGGATTGTGTTCCGCACCTCGAATGTCATCGTCACGCTCGAGTACAGCGTGCAGCCCGCGCTGCCCGGCACGGTCCCTCCGAGCGCCGAAATCCAGGACAAGGCACGGCAGTTGGCGCAGGCTCTGGTCGAGCGTTTCAACGAGTGAGCGGGGCGCGCCGGGCCCCGGGGTGACGGCGCGCACAGCAGGCCGCCACCCGATCGGGCTACCGTTGCTCGGGTCCGCGCGGCCGTTCGCGCGGCCGTTCCGCGTCCGAAGAAGACCCACAACGTACTGAAGGAACCATGCACCGATCAGCCTCGCGCCTCACCCGCGTTCTCGCCTGCGCAGCCGTCCCGGTGATCCTCACCGTCGCCGGGTGCTCGTCCGATTCGGGCAAGGGCTCGGGCTCGGACGGCGGCAAGAAGTCCGATTCCTCCTCGTCCGCCAAGGCCAGCGCGAAGCCGTCCGCCACCCTGGAGAAGGCGGCGTACGCGACGCTGCCCGACCCGTGCAAGACGGTCGTGACCGGCACGATCGACTCCCTCGTGCCGGAGGCGAAGGACAAGAACGGCACGGCGACCAAGTCGAACGACCTGGCCAGCCGCGCGAGCTGCTCCTGGAACGGCCTCGACGAGGACGGTCTGAAGGGTTCGCAGTACCGCTGGCTGTCCATCTCCCTCTTCCGCTACGACTCGCATGCCTCCCTCGGCAGCGCCAACAAGCGCGCGGAGGAGCAGTACAACAAGCAGGTCGAGTCGGCGAAGGTGACCGAGGGCGCGCAGAACGTGAAGGCGGAGGCGGCGGGCGGCATCGGCGACCAGGGCACGTCGGTCGTCTACACCGTGAAGAAGGACGTGGACTTCTTCAACACGACGATCGTGGCGCGCACGCAGAACGTGGTCGTGACCCTCGACTACAACGGTGCCGCGTACGAGGGTGCCGGCGCTCCGGACCAGGCGAAGCTGCTGCAGGACGCCATCGCGGCGGCGAAGGAGGCCGTCGCCTCGGTCGACGCCGCCAACAAGCAGTAGGGGAGCCGGAGGAGAGCGACCAGCGAGTAGGCGGAGCCTGCGGAAGCGTTGACTCCCGGTCACCCGTACGCTGTGCCTGCCGGAGCTTGGCAAAGGCTCGGTAAGTGCTCTGCTAGTGCTCGGCATGTGCTCGACAAGGGGAGGGGATCGCGGGTGGCCGCGATGCAGCTGACTCGTACGCACCGAATACTCATCGGCGTCGTGGTCGCCGGAGCCGTCGTCATCGCGGGCATCGGCTTCGCGGGCTCGTACGCCGCGGTGCGCGCCCTCGCCCTGCAGAAAGGCTTCGGCAACTTCTCGCTGGTGTTCCCGATCGGCATCGACGCGGGCATCTGCGTCCTGCTGGCGCTGGACCTGCTGCTGACGTGGATCCGGATCCCCTTCCCGCTGCTGCGCCAGACGGCGTGGCTGCTGACGGCGGCCACGATCGCCTTCAACGGCGCGGCGGCCTGGCCGGACCCGCTGGGTGTGGGCATGCACGCCGTGATCCCGATCCTGTTCGTGGTCACGGTGGAGGCGGCCCGGCACGCGGTGGGCCGGATCGCGGACATCACCGCGGACCGGCACATGGAGGGGGTCCGCATCACGCGCTGGCTCCTCTCCCCCGTCCCGACCTTCAAGCTGTGGCGCCGGATGAAGCTGTGGGAGCTGCGCTCCTACGAGCAGGCGGTCGGCATGGAGCAGGACCGGCTGATCTACCAGGCGCGGCTCCAGGCGCGCTACGGGCGCTCCTGGCGGCGGAAGGCCCCGGTGGAGGCGCTGATGCCGCTGAAGCTGGCCCGGATCGGTGTCCCGCTCGCGCAGACGGCCCCGGAGGGGCTGGCGGCGGCGGGGATCAGCCCGGCGCTGCTGCCGCCCGCTCAGGAGGCGGTCCCGGCCGGGCCCGCGGGCGGGGCGGCCGGTCTCGCCGGCGCCGGCGCCGGCGCCGGCCCAGCGCTGCCCGCGGGCTCGGAGCCGGAGCTGCTGCCCGCCGGGCAGCCGGCTTCGGCCGGGGAGGCGAACGCCGCGGTCCCCGCCCCCGCCCCCTTCGCGGTGGACCCGACCGCGATGCCCGCCGCGCACAACAGCGCCTGGTTCGCCGCGCCGCGGGCCCCGCAGGCGGCGTACGAGGGCGGCTACAACCCGCACGTGGTGGAGGGCCTGGAGCCGACCCCGGTGATGCCGCCGACCGGTCCGGAGCCGGAGGAGCTGCTCCAGCAGCAGCAACAGCGGGAGTTCCCGATTCCGGCCCCGCGCCAGGAGGAGTACGTACTGGACTCCTCGGACGAGGAGACGGTGAAGTTCGCCGAGGCGGCGTACGAGGTCTTCCGCTCGCACCTGGAGGAGAACGGCGAGGTCCTGACCGCGGAGCAGCTCGACATACTGCTGGCCGACCGGTACGGGATGGTGCACCCGCGCAGCGCCTCGCTGATCCGCAAGATCTTCCCGCAGCTCAAGCAGCGCTACCAGACCGAGCTGGAAAACGAACACATCGCCTAGTAATAGGCACGTACGCGGAAGGGCCCGCACCCCGAGGGGTGCGGGCCCTTCCACATGTCACACGGCTCAGACGGCGAGCAGCTTGCGCACCCGGTCCGCCCCCACCGCGAGCAGCAGCGTGGGCAGGCGCGGCCCGGTCTCGCGGGTCACGAGCAGCCGGTACAGCAGCGCGAAGAAGGTCCGCTGCGCGATCTTGAGCTCGGGCGTCGGCTTGGCGTCGGGCGACAGGCCGGCCATGACCTTCGGGACTCCGTAGACCAGCGTGGTCAGCCCGTCGAGCGACCAGTGCGAGTCCAGTCCCTCCAGCAGCAGCCGCAGGGACTCGCGTCCCTCGTCGTCGAGCGAGGACAGCAGCTCTACGTCGGCCTCTTCGCGTACGAGGGTCCGCTGGTCGGCGGGGACCTGGGTGGTGATCCAGTTCTCCGCGCGGTCCAGGCGCGGCCGCACCTCGTCGAGCGAGGTCAGCGGCTGCGACGGGTCCAGGTCGGTCAGGATGCGCAGGGTCTGCTCGTCGTGCCCGGCGGTGATGTCGACGACGGACGCGAGCGTCCGGTACGGCATCGGACGCGGGGTGCGCGGCAGCTCGCCGGCGGCGGTGCGCACGGCGCGGCTGTGAGCGGCGGCGTCGGCGGGGAGCACGGTGCCGTCGGCGACCTTGGCCTCCAGCTTGTCCCACTCGTCGTAGAGCCGCTGGATCTCCTGGTCGAAGGCGATCTTGAAGGACTGGTTCGGGCGGCGGCGGGCGTACAGCCAGCGCAGCAGCTGCGGCTCCATGATCTTCAGCGCGTCGCCGGGGGTGGGGACCCCGCCCTTGCTGGAGGACATCTTCGCCATGCCGCTGATGCCGACGAACGCGTACATCGGTCCGATCGGCTGCTCGCCGCCGAAGATGTGCACGATCTGCCCGCCGACCTGGAAGGAGGAGCCGGGCGAGGAGTGGTCGACGCCGGAGGGCTCGAAGGTCACGCCCTCGTAGGCCCAGCGCATCGGCCAGTCGACCTTCCAGACGAGCTTGCCGCGGTTGAACTCGCTGAGCTTGACCGTCTCGGTGAACTCGTCCTCGGTGCAGACGTAGGTCATCTCGGTCGTCTCGTCGTCGTACGAGGTGACCTTGGTGAAGTCCTTGCCGCACTCGCCGCAGTACGGCTTGTACGGGAAGTACCCGCCCTCGCCGGTGCTGCCGTCGTCCTCGGCGGCGGCGCCGGAGCCCTCGGCGGCCTCCAGCTCGGCCTCGTCGACCGGCTTCTGCTGGGGCTTCTTGCCGCCCGGCTTCTGCTTGGTGCGGTACTGGTCGAGGACGGCGTCGATGTCGCCGCGGTGCTTCATCGCGTGCAGGACCTGCTCGCGGTAGGTGCCCTTCGTGTACTGCTCGGTCTGGCTGATGGGGTCGTACTCGACGCCCAGCTCGGCCAGCGCCTCGACCATGGCGGCCTTGAAGTGCTCGGCCCAGTTCGGGTAGGCGGAGCCCTCGGGGGCGGGCACCGCGGTCAGCGGGCGGCCGATGTGCTGGGCGTGGGACTCCTCGGTGACGCCCGGGATGCCCTTGGGGACCTTGCGGTACCGGTCGTAGTCGTCCCAGGAGATGAGGTGGCGGACCTCGTGGCCCCGGCGGCGGATCTCGTCCGCGACCAGGTGCGGGGTCATGACCTCGCGGAGGTTGCCCAGGTGGATCGGGCCGGAGGGGGAGAGTCCGGACGCGACGACGATCGCTTTGCCGGGGGCTCGGCGCTCCGCCTCGGCGATGACCTCGTCCGCGAAACGGGAGACCCAGTCGGTCTCTGTGCTGCTCTGCGCGCTCTGAGCCACGACACGTCCTTCTATCTCGAATGCTGGCTTCAGCCATTCTCCCAGACGGAATGGGCCACTCCGAGGTTGCTTCCGCCCAGTGATATGCCGAGAAGTGAGCAGCCTCCGCGTGGGATACTCGGCACTTGTCGGAACACCCAAGTACGACCTCCGTACGCACCTCACAGGAACGGCAGCTCATGGCCTCGGTCCCTTCGCTCGCTTCGTCCGTCAATCAGCGCGTCGCCGCCGCCCTCACCTCCGCCCTGCCGGAGGCCGGTGCGGCCGACCCGCTGCTGCGACGAAGCGACCGGGCCGACTTCCAGGCCAACGGCATCCTGGCGCTCGCGAAGAAGGCCAAGGCCAACCCGCGGGAGCTGGCGACGACCGTCCTCGACGGCCTGGACAAGGGCGGGGTGATCAAGGAGATCGAGGTCTCGGGCCCCGGCTTCCTCAACATCACGATCACCGACGAGGCGATCATCAAGACGCTCGCCGCCCGCGCCGCCGATGACCGCCTCGGCGTGCCGGTCAACGCGAACGCCGGCACCACGGTGATCGACTACGCCCAGCCGAACGTCGCCAAGGAGATGCACGTCGGCCACCTGCGCTCTGCCGTGATCGGCGCGGCCATGGTGGAGATCCTGGAGTTCACGGGCGAGAAGGTGGTCCGTCGCCACCACATCGGCGACTGGGGCACCCAGTTCGGCATGCTCATCCAGTACCTGCTGGAGCACCCGCACGAGCTGGACCACAAGGCCGCCGAGTCGGACGCGCAGGCCTCGGGCGAGGAGGCGATGTCCAACCTCAACCGCCTGTACAAGGCCTCGCGCGCGCTCTTCGACTCCGACGAGGAGTTCAAGACGCGGGCCCGGGCCCGGGTGGTGGACCTGCAGGCGGGCGACCCGGAGACCCTGGCGCTGTGGCAGCGGTTCGTGGACGAGTCGAAGATCTACTTCTACTCGGTCTTCAACAAGCTGGACATGGACATCCAGGACCCGGACATCGTCGGCGAGTCCGGCTACAACGACATGCTGGTGGAGACCTGCAAGCTGCTGGAGGAGTCGGGCGTGGCCGTCCGCTCCAACGGCGCGCTGTGCGTGTTCTTCGACGAGTACAAGGGCCCGGACGGCAACCCGACGCCGCTGATCGTGCAGAAGTCGGACGGCGGCTTCGGCTACGCCGCGACCGACCTGTCGGCGATCCGCGACCGCGTGGCCAACCTGAAGGCGAACAGCATCATCTACGTGGTGGACGCGCGTCAGTCGCTCCACTTCAAGATGGTGTTCGAGACGGCGCGCCGGGCGGGCTGGCTGAACGAGGACACCAAGGCCGTGCAGCTGGCCTTCGGCACGGTCCTCGGCAAGGACGGCAAGCCGTTCAAGACGCGTGAGGGTGAGACGGTCCGGCTGGTGGACCTGCTGGACGAGGCGGTCGAGCGGGCCTCCGCCGTGGTCCGGGAGAAGGCCCAGGACCTCACGGAGGAGGAGATCGCCGAGCGTGGCGCCCAGGTGGGCATCGGCGCGGTGAAGTACGCCGACCTGTCGACGTCCGCTTCCCGCGACTACAAGTTCGACCTGGACCAGATGGTCTCGCTGACCGGTGACACGTCGGTGTACCTCCAGTACGCGTACGCCCGTATCCAGTCGATCCTGCGCAAGTCGGGCGAGGCCAGGCCGGCCGCCCACCCGGAGCTGGAGCTCACGGCTTCGGAGCGGGCGCTGGGCCTGCACTTGGACGGCTTCGGCGAGCTGATCGCGGAGGCGGCGGCCGAGTACGCCCCGCACAAGCTGGCCGCGTACCTGTACCAGCTGGCGTCGCTCTACACGACCTTCTACGCGGAGTGCCCGGTCCTCAAGGCCGACACCCCCCAGCAGGTCGAGAACCGTCTGTTCCTGTGCGACCTGACGGCCGCCACCCTCACCAAGGGCATGTCCCTCCTCGGCATCCGGACCCCCGAGAAGCTCTGACATCTCCGCAACCCGCGCATATCGCCAACGGCCCCGGCAGCTGCTGCCGGGGCCGTTGGCGATTCGTAATCTCCCAGCCGTTTGAAATCGGCCAAACGCCCTTAGCCTGATCGCGTTCAAAAAAGCCCTGGGGGAGCCAAGTGAAGAAGATCAAGCGCATCGCCGCCGTGGCGGCGGTCGCCGTGGCCGGTCCGACGGCCCTGCTGTCCACGCCCGCGATGGCCGCCGAGCAGCCGGCCGTGATCGTCCCGGACACCGCGCCGAAGGACGACGCCGCACCCGCTCCGGTCGTCGAGACGCCCGCGCCCACGCCGGTAGCGGAGAAGCCCGCGGCGCCGACGCCCGCGCCCACCACGCCGAAGACCGAGCAGCCCTCGAAGGACGCCAAGCCCTCCGAGGACAAGCAGGACGCCGAGTCCGACGGGATCCTCATGGGCCCCGAGGTCACCGTGGCGGGCATCCCCAAGGACGGTTTCAAGGCCGACGGCAGCTGGACCCCGCTGAAGGTGACGGTCGACAACTCCGGTCACATCGCGGTGCCCAACTACACGCCGCACCTGGCCGTCTTCCAAGAGGACGGGAAGTTCAAGCCCTCCCAGGTCAAGGTCGAGTGGCGCGGCGCCGACGGCTCCTGGCAGTCGGGCAAGCTCGCCCAGGGCGAGGAGCTGGGCCCCGCCCTGCAGTACGGCCTGGGGACCACTCCGAACGTCGCCACCGGCAAGGTCTACACCCTCGACGTGCGGATCAGCTTCGCGGCGGGCACCCCGGTCCTCCCCTTCGAGATGTACTCGGACGGCGAGAGCCGCACCGCCAAGGGCACCGACCACTCCCCCGCCTCCTGGTACTCGACGAAGATCAGCGGCGCGGCGGACGGCCACGAGGACCCGGTGTTCGTCGACGGCCCCGAGCTGACGGTGAACGGCGTACCCGACAGCATCGCGGTGGGCGGCGACTGGACCACCTTCTCCGTCCACGTCGACAACTCGGGCAAGAAGGCGCTGGACGACTTCTACCTCGGCATGGTCATGGCCCGCCCGGACTGGGTGTCGATGCAGGCGGACCAGATCAAGGTCGAGGTCCTGAGCAAGGGCATGGACGGCAAGGCCGGCTGGCACGAGGCAGAGCTGCTGACCGAGGAGGGCGTGTGGCTGGGCTTCGACCTCGCCAGCGGTCCCGTCAAGGCCGGCCAGAGCTTCGACGTCCAGGTGCGCGTCAAGTTCACCGCCAACGCCCCGAAGGGTGACCTGTCCATCCGCAGCTTCGGCATGGGCCCGGTGGGCGACGACCCCGAGGACGGGATCGTCCAGTCGCACTCCAAGCCGCAGCTGACGAAGCTCGTCGCCGCCACGCCGGAGACCGGCGACGACAAGGGCGACAAGGGCGGGAACGGCAACGAGCCGAAGCCCAACGGCGGTTCCAAGCCGATCAACGACACCACCCCCGGCGGCCACACCGGCGGCGAACTCGCCGCCACCGGCGCCGACGCGGCCACCACCTGGGCCCTCGGCGGCGCGGGCGTGGCCCTGGCCATGGGCGCCGCCCTGGTGGCGGGCACGGGCCGCCGCCGTCGCCCCACCGCCTGAGCGCATTGAACGGCCCCGCCCCCGGCAGGATTCGCTGCCGAGGGCGGGGCCGTTTCGTCAGCTGCCGACGTTCGCGCAGGTCGCGTAGACGTGGAACGTAACCGGCGGATGAGCGCCCACGTTTGCTGTGTATCCCACTACCCAAGCGGTGCCCGCCGGATTGGGACCAGACGTGTTCAAGGTGACGTCCGACTGGACTCCGGAGTCCACGGTCAGTCCGCCGCCGAGGACCCTCTTTCCGGCGGGGCAGGGGACCGTTACCACATCAATACCGAGCCCGCCGATGGTGATGGGGTCGCTGCGGACCAGCTGGTACCCGGTGAACCCCGCCTGCCCGGGGTTCGTGGTCGTCGACGCGGACATCGCGGCGACCGAGGCGATGCGGCCCCCGCCAACCTGGACGACGACTTCGACGAGGCCGAACTCGACGCCGCGCGGGCAGGCATCGCCCAGGCGCTCACTCCCGGGTCGCGGGACTGGATCGCGTGAGCATCCCCGTCTTCGTTTACGACACCGGCATGTTGATCGCCTTGGACCGCGCGGAGCAGAGCCCACGGCTTCTCCACCGGTACCTGACGGAGCGGGACCACCCTCCGGTGATCCCGTTGCCCGTCCTGGCCCAGGCTTGGCGGCCCGGCCGGTGGACTCCCGTCACGCGAGCCGTTCCCGAGTGCACCGTCTTCGGTGTGCGCTCCTCGGCCCCGCCGTCCTGCGGGGTGTGCCTGTCCGGGCACATCGAAGACGATGCCAAGCGCGCCGGCCGGATCCTGGCCACCGCCGCGATCCCTGAGGGCAAGCGCCCCGATGCCGTGGACGGTCTGGCCGTGGTGATCGCGGCGCGGCACTACAGCTCGGTGATCGTCACCTCGGACCCGCGCGACATCACCGCCTACCGGGACGTCCTCCCCGACGCCGCGGAATCGGTCCGCGTGCTGGACGTGGCGGACCTGCCCGCGTTCCTCGCCGGCAAGCGTGTGCTGCGCTGATCCTCGCATCCCATGTGACGGGGGCCACAGGGAATGTTTCCCCTGCCGGGCCCCTCTCTTCGGACATGCAGACCACCACACGACACCGCACCGGCCTCGCGCTCGCCGGACTCCTCGCCGCCGACGGGCTGGTGCACCTGTACTGGGCCACCGGGGCCACCTGGCCCGCCGCCGATGCGCGGGCGCTCTCGCTCGCCGTGCTCGGCATCGAGACCTCCTTCGCGCCCGCCACCGTCCTGCCGCTGGCCGCGCTCACGCTCGCCGGGGCCGCCGCCGTGCTCGCCCACTCCCGCGGGCGCGGCGGGCTGGTCACCCGGGCCGTCACCGGTGCCGTGGCCGCCGGGATGGGCGTACGGGCCCTCGCGGGGCTGGGGTGGGTCGCCGGGGTGCTCGACAGCCCGGCCGGCAGCGCCTTCTACGCGCTCAACCTCGCGCTCTACACCCCGGCCTGCCTCGGCTTCGGCTGGGCCGCCGCCCGCCTCGCGCTCGCGCGCACCGGGCCTCACCCGTACGGGCGGATTCGGGCCCGGCGGGCCGGGTAGGGGACGCCCCGTTCAGCCCGCGCCACGCCACCCCGGAGGCATCCGTGCCCGACATGAACGGCCCCTACAAGCCCGGCACCCCCTGCTGGATCGACCTGATGGTCCCCGACCAGCAGGCGGCCCTGGACTTCTACTGCGACCTCTTCGGCTGGCAGGGCGAGATCGGCCCCCCGGAGACCGGCGGGTACTCCGTATGCCACCTCAAGGGCAAGCCGGTCGCCGGGATCATGAAGGCGTCCAACCCGGACGGCAGCGTGCCCGACCCGATGCCGCCGACCGTGTGGAACACGTACCTGACCACCGACAACCTGGACGGCACCCTCAAGGCCGTCACCGACGCCGGCGGCACGGTCGTGATGGGCCCGGCCGACGTCATGGACCTGGGCCGGATGGCCTTCATCGCCGACCCGACCGGCGCCACCTTCGGCCTGTGGCAGCCCGGCACCTTCGACGGCGCGGGCATCGTCAACGAGCACGGCGCGCTCAACTGGAACGAGCTGAACACCGGCGACGTCCCCGCCGCAGCCGCCTTCTACACCGCCGTCCTGCCCGTCACCACGGCCCGCTCCACCATCCCCGGTGCCGAGTTCTACACCGAGTACAAGGTGGACGGCCGCGCGGTGGCCGGGATGATGGACCTGGCCCAGCTGCCCGCCGGGGTGCCGCCGCACTGGATGGCGTACTTCCGCGTGGACAGCGTCGACGAGATCCAGGCCGCCGCCGAACGGGCCGGAGGCAGTGTCATGGCCCCGGCCTTCGACATGGTGGCGGGCCGCATGGCCGTCCTGGCGGACCCGCAGGGCGGCGTCTTCTCGGTCATCACGCCCCGGGCCGTCGACCAGTCCGCATAACGACCCCGTCAGCAGGTCCCGTCCACCGGGGGGCCGGGGCAGGGCCCCGGCCTTCACACCCGACTTCACCTGACCCAGGCGCACGCCCTGAGGGCCTCGTCCCCCTCCTTCGTGCCCTTCAGGCCCATGCCCTCGTAGTCGTGCCTCGCCGTCTTCGGATCGGGATCCGGAAACTCCGCAATGCCGTGGGCGCGCATACAGGCGGTGAACTCCTTCGCCTTCGCGTGCTGTTCCGCGCTCACGGGCGTCGCCGGCACGAGACTCTCGCAGGCACGTTCCGCTTCCCTGGTCTTCTCCGGATCCGCCTTGGAATCATCCACGACCGGAATCCCCGAAGGGGTGTCCTTCATCGGCAGCCCCTTCTCTTTCAGGCACTGGAAAAAGGGCGCCATCTCGGGGAGGACCTCGCCTTTGGGGCGCTTGGGCGGCTCACCGGACACCGACGGGACCGGCGACGAGACGGAGGGCGGCGCGGAGGACGGTGCCGAGGCCGAAGCGGAGTCCCCACCGGAACAGCCGGACAGGAGGAGCGGGAGGGAGAGCAGGGCGGGAGCGGCCACGGACCGGATCCACAGACTGGGCACAGCAGGCCTCCTAGGCGCCTTCATGTCATCGCACCATAGGCCAAAAGGACCCCAAGGACCTTGTACTCAGGGATAGTTGCGGCGACCGCCCCAGCGTGATCGACTTCTCGGCGGTCAGTTCCCGAGCCCCCGCCATGGCCGAAATGAATGAAGGGCATTCCCGATGAAGCTTCGCAATTCGCTGCGCGCCGCTGCCGCCGCAAGCCTGATCCTCGTCACGATGGGCATAGGCGCCGGCTCCGCCGCCGCCGTCGAGAAGGACGGCTGGCTCACCGCCGGGGAGTTCGGCCTCTTCTGCTACAAGAACCAGACGGACTCGGTCTTCGACCTCTACGGCAACGACATCAACTTCGGCGACGACTTCTTCAAGGGCACCCAGAGCTGTGCCAACCAGCTCGTCGACAACTACACCGAGTCCTATCTGAACAGGGACACGTACGACTGGAAGATCTACACCGGCTTCGGGGGCCAGGGCTATACGGCCACCATCCCGGCCGGCGCGCGCGGCAACACCAACTCGACCTTCACCAACACGATCTCCTCGGCCTTCTACTTCTAGGAGCGCACGACCGGCAGTTCCGCCCTCGCCGTCCCGGCGGAACTGCTGCCCCCCACCCCGACCACCCCCGCCCCACGGAGTCACCATGCACCCGCCGCGTCCCGCACTGCCCGCCCTGACGGCCTCCGCAGTCGTACTGACGCTCCTGCTGGCCGGCTGCTCGGTATCGGACGGCGGCGCCACCGGCGACTCCGGCAAGGAACCCGCGATCGGCGCCGTACCGCAGCTGCTCGAAAGCCGGGACCTCGCCTACCCCCTCGACCCCTACCTCCCGGACGCCCGGCAGCGCGGGCAGCTCGACCAGGCGCAGGACGTACTCGTCGACCAGTGCATGCAGCGCTACGGCTTCCGCTACCAGCAGCGGCGCCAGGCCGACCCGGCCGCCAAGAACGACAACAACCGGCGCTACGGGGTCTCCGACGCCGCCGAGGCCGAGCGCACCGGCTACGAGAACCCGGCGGCGAGGGGCGGACAGCGGCCGCCGCAGCCGTCCCTCGGCCCCAACGAGAAACTGGTGCTGCACGGGCTGGAGGTCGACCCCTCCAAGCCGGTCCCGATGAGCCAGGAGGAGGCGGAGAAGTCCGACGAGGCGACCACGGTCGTCGGCGGCCAGAAGGTCCCGGCGGGCGGCTGCCTGCGCGAGAGCGCGCTCAAGCTCTACAACCCGTCCAAGGACACCGTGGACATGATGGTCCCGCAGAACTTCGGCTTCGAGGGCTTCGCCCGCTCCCGCGACGACAGCCGGGTCCGCGAGGCCACGAAGTCCTGGAGCGCGTGCATGGGCAAGCACGGCCACACGATGAACAGCCCGCTGGACCAGCCGCCCGGCATCAACGACTCCAACATCGGCAGCCCGCAGGCGATCGCCATCGCCAAGCAGGACGTGGACTGCAAGAACCAGACGAATCTCGTGGGCACCTGGTACACGGTCGAAGTCGCCTACCAGAAGCGGCTGGTGGAGCAGAACGCGGAAACCTTGGACCGGGTGAAGAAGCAACTGGACGAGCGCATGCGCCTCGCCGCCACCCTGACCGCCGCCGGCTAGGCCGACCGACAGGCGGAACACCGTGGCGACGGCGGGACACGGCCGGGTAGCCTCCGCCTGATCATCCACACCGTTCCGGGGGACCGACATGCCGATACCCGTTGTCCGGCGGGCTTCCGGCCTGCCGGCCCTGGCAGCCGTCGCCGTACTGGCCATCACCGGCTGCGAGGCGGCTCCCGGGAAACCGGCGCCTGAGCCCTCCTCCCCCGTGCTCGCCTCCGAGTCCCCCTCCGCCTCGCCTCCTCCCGCGACGCGCCCGCTGACCGCCGCGGAGCTGGTGGCGGCCGCGCTGCCGGCCGAGGAGACCCCGGACGCGTACGGGCACCCGGTCTCCGTCCGCAAGTCCCGGGCGGGCGGCCCGAAGTCCGAGCCGTCCGACCCCGCCTGCGCGCAGCTGCTCGCGGCCGCCCATGCCCGGCACGTGTCCCGCCCGACCCCGGTCGTGGCCGAGCAGTCGTTCAACTGGAGGAACGACCTCGGCAGCAGCCACTCCACCCTCGCCTCGTACGGGGCCACCGGCGCGCAGGATGCCTTCAGGCTGATCACCGAGGGGCTGAGCACCTGCCGCTACTACGAGAGCCCGGCCCCGGCCCCGGCCCCGGCCCCGGCCCCGACCATGACCTACAAGGGCACGGTCACCGTCGGCCCTGCCCCGCGGCTCGGGAACGAAGCGGTGCAGTTCGAGGTCACCGCCCCGACCGAACTCGGCCTGCACGTGACCCAGTACACGGTGATCCGCACCGGCAGCGTCGTCGCCACGTTCACCAGACAGTCGACCGCCGGCCTCGACGAACGCGCCTTCCAGCCCGCCCTGATCGCCCAGCAGATCTCCCTCCTCCAGGACGCACAGCTGAGGCCCGCGCCCCTCTAGACCGGCGGTCCGACCCGGACCTCGCACCACACCACCTTGCCGGGGGTCCGGGCGAGCACCCCCCAGTCGTCGGCGACCGCCCCTACGAGCGTCAGCCCCATGCCCGGCGGGCGGCCGAGGATCCGCGACAGCCCGGGGCCACTGTCGTGCACCTCGATCCGTACCGTGCCGTCGAAGGTGAGCAGGCGCAGCAGGTAGCCGCGGCCTGGCGGGACGCCGTGACGCAGCGCGTTGGTGGCCAGCTCGCTCACGCAGAGCGACATGTCGTCGTGGCGGTCGACCAGCCCCCATGCCTGTGCGGTGTCACGTGTGAACTGGCGTGCAGCCGCGATGCTTTGGGGCGACCGGGGGTAGAGCCGCTCGCGCACGAGGGCCGCCTGAGTATTGAGATTCACCGGACGATCGTCGCGTGGAGTGACTACCGTGTCACCGTGTGCCGACCCGTACTCTGTGATGAGTACGGGTCGGCGAAGGATAATTCGCGCCGGACGGCGGGGAGTTCATCGCCATGCCACCAAGGAAACGCCCACGCCCCAATGCCACGACCATGAAGATGGTCGGCAGGCAGGTAGCCGCCGGTAGGGTTGCCAAGGGCCTGACCCAGAAGCAGCTCGCCGAACTGGTCAATCTGGACGAAGAGAGCGTCGGCTCCATCGAGCAGGGCCGTCGCACCCTCATGCCGAACGTCGCCGAACTGATGGACCTCCATCTGGGCCTGCCGGGCGTGCTGACCGTGGCCGCCAACGAGATGCCGAAGATCGACGTGATCCCACCGTGGGCGGAGCCGCTGATCAACATGGAGCAGAAGGCAGCCGCCATTTCCTCGTACGAGAACCAGGTCGTTCCGGGCCTGCTCCAGACCAAGGCGTACGCCGAGGCGGTCTTCCACAGCCGTCTCCCGATCTACAGCGCCGAGGAGCTCATGGACCAGACAACGGCCCGCCTCAAGCGCCAGACCAACCTAAGCCGCGAGCAGCCGATGCTCGCCAGCTTCGTCATCTGGGAGCCGGTCCTCTCCAGCCCCCTCGGTGGCCAGGAGGTTCTGCGGGAGCAGCTCCGCTACCTGCTGACCTGCTCCGAACTGGCCGGCGTGTCCATCCAGGTCCTGCCACTGGACCGCACCCTCCACCCGGCGCTGGACGGCCCCTTCGTCCTGCTGGAGACCCCGGAGTACCAGCACATCGCGTACATCGAGAGCCAACGCGGCAGCCTGGTCGTCTCCAACCTCGACGAGATAAGCATCCTCGCCCAGAGGTATGCGATGCTGCGAACACAGGCCCTCAACCCCGATGAGACCAGGGACCTGTTGAAACGGCTGCTAGGAGATCCATGAGCACCCAACTCGCCTGGTTCAAGTCCAGCTACAGCGGCAGCGACGGCGGCAACTGCCTGGAAGTGGCCGTCGCCTGGCGGAAGTCCAGCTACAGCGGCAGCGAAGGCGGCAACTGCGTCGAGGTCGCCGCCTGCCCGACCCAGATCCACGTCCGGGACAGCAAGGTCAGCGACGGCCCCGTCCTGGACCTGGCCCCCGCCGCCTGGGCGGGACTCACCGGCTGGATCAGCGACGGCCGCTGATCAACTCGGCCAGGCCGTCCAACAGGCGGCCCAGGCCGAACCGGAACTGAAAATCCGGCTCGTCGGAGCCCGTGAACGCCGAGGACTCCAGCAGCCGCGTCACGGCCGGGTGGCTGTCCGGGGCGGTCAGCAGCCGCAGCGTGCGTACGTACTGGCCCACCACCTGGTCCGGTGAGACGCCGGACTTCACGATGGCGTCCATCATGTCGGCCGCCATCGTCGCCTCGTTCCGCACCAGGCCCCCGATCAGGATGATCGTCGAGAGCTTCTCGCTCTCCTCCAGGCCCGTGTCCGCCAGCGCCGCGAGGCCCCGTTCCATCCAGGCCAGCTGGTTCGGGGTGGCGGGCGGGGCCGTGATCGGGATGCGCAGGATCCAGGGGTTGGCCATCAGGACGGCCCGCTGCGCGTACGCCCACTCCGACAGCAGCTCCCGCCAGTCCGCCCCCTCCCCGCAGGAGGACGCCGGCGGCGCGCCGACGCCCGCGTCCGACATCAGGATGTAGAGCTCTTCCTTCGCCGTGACGTACCGGTAGAGGGACATCGTCGAGACGCCCAGCTCCTTGGCGACCCGGCCCATGGAGACGGCGTCCATGCCCTCGGTGGCGGCGAGGGCGACCGCCGCATCCACGATCCGCGGCAGCGTCAGCGTGGGGCGCGGTCCCTTGCCGGGGCGTTCGCGCAGACCCCAGGCCATTTCCAGGCTCGCGGGGAGCCCGGTGCCACTCTCTTCGTCCGCCATGGCCGTCCCTCCCTCCGCCCTACTCGATTGACCCACATCCTAGTTCTGTGTATTACTTACACAGAAGCGCGTAACCCATACGCAGAAGGGAGCGTGGTCCCGGATATGGCCACGTACGACCTCGGTATCCACGCCACCGGACTCACCAAGTCCTACGGCGACCTCCGCGTCCTCCACGGCATCGACCTGGCCGTCCCGTGCGGCAGCGTCCTCGCCCTCCTCGGCCCCAACGGCGCGGGCAAGACCACCGCCGTCCGGATCCTGGCCACCCTCACCGCCCCCGACTCCGGCGCCGCCCGCGTCGCCGGTCACGACATCGCCGCCGACCGGTCGCGCGTCCGCGAACGCATCAGCCTCACCGGCCAGTTCGCGGCCGTCGACGAGCTCCAGACCGGCGCCGAGACCCTCCGCATGATGGGCCGCCTGGCCGGGCTCAATCCGCGCGCCGCCCGCGCCCGCGCCGACGAGCTGCTGGATCGCTTCGGGCTGGCCGACACGGCGAACCGCACCGCGAAGACGTACTCGGGCGGCATGCGCCGGCGCCTCGACCTCGCCGCGAGCCTGGTCGCCCGACCCGAGGTGCTCTTCCTCGACGAGCCCACCACCGGGCTCGACCCGCGCAGCCGCCAGGACCTGTGGGACCTCGTACGGGAACTGCGCGCCGACGGCACGACCGTGCTGCTCACCACCCAGTACCTGGAGGAGGCCGACCGGCTCGCCGACCGCGTCGCCGTCCTCGCCGACGGGCGGATCGCCGCCGAAGGCACCCCCGCCGAGCTCAAGTCCCGCGTCGCCGGGCACCGGCTCGACCTGACCCTCACCACCCGGACCGCCTACGAGGCGCTCGCCCCGCACGCCGTCCACCACGACCCCGACGAGCTCACGCTCGGCCTGCCCACCGACGGCACGGCCGCCGACGTCCGCTCCCTGCTCGACGAACTCGACCCCGACCGCACCGCCGTCGACCGCTTCGCCGTCCGCAGCGCCACCCTCGACGACGTGTTCCTCGCTCTGACGGGAGCCGACCGATGACCGCCATGCCCCTGAACGCGCTCACCCTGGCCGGCCGCGGCCTGCGCATCAGCAGCCGCCGGCCCGACGCCCTGATCACCGCGCTGATGCTGCCCGTCATGCTGATGCTGATCTTCGTCTACTTCTTCGGCGGGGCCATCGACACCGGCACCGCGTACGTCACCTACGTCGTCCCGGGCGCCATGCTGCTGTGCGCGGGCTTCGGCGCGGCGAGCACCGCCGTCAGCGTCGCCGACGACATGCGGAACGGGGTCATCGACCGTTTCCGCTCCCTGGACATCGGCGGCATCCCGATCCTGACCGGGCACGTCGCGGCCTCGGTCGCGCGCAACCTGCTCTCCACCGCCCTGGTCCTCGCCGTCGCCCTCGCCATCGGCTTCCGCCCCCAGGCGGGCGCCCCCGCCTTCCTCGCCGCCGCCGGGCTCCTCATCGCCTACATCACGGCGATCTCCTGGCTGGCCGCGGCCCTCGGCCTGCTCGCCAACTCCCCCGAAGGAGCGGGCGGGTTCACCTTCCTGATGATGTTCCTGCCCTACCCGTCCAGCGCGTTCGTCCCCATCGACACCATGCCGAGCTGGCTCCACGGCTTCGCCGACCACCAGCCCCTCACCCCGGTGATCGAATCCCTCCGGGCCCTGCTCCTGGACCAGCCCGCGGGGAACACCCCGGTCATCGCCCTGACCTGGTGCGCGGCCATCACCGTCCTCGCGGTCACCCTGACGACCGTCCTCTTCACGAGGCGGACACGGTAGCGGGCGGACCGGACGCTCGGCCCGGACCGCCCTGCCGCGGAGGTGGATCAGTGGGTCAGCGGGTAGGAGTGCCGGCCCGTCACCTCGTCGATCTCACCGTGTGCCTTCGTCAGCAGCTGGGACGACAGATCCATGAGCGCACGCGCTCCCGCGATCTCTTCTCCGACCCTCAGCTGCTCCGGGTCGGAGGGGTGACGCAGGGCGTAGCCGCGCGCCTTCACCTCAGTGCCGTCACCGAGCCTGACCATGGCCGCCGCACTCGTGCGGTGGCCTTCCTCGGTGAACTCCAGCTCCACGTGCCACCCGACCAGCGTGGTCATGGCGCATCACCTCCAGGGGTCACCCTTTTGACTTCCAGGGTGCGCCCCCGCAGCCCCGTACGCGAACCGGGCGCGGAGGTGCCGGGGCGCCCATGATGGAGACATGACGGTGACCGAGGGCTACGCGTCGTTCCAGGGATTCCGCACCTGGTACAAGATCGTGGGCGACTCCGCCGGCGACAAGCTGCCGCTGCTCGTGGTCAACGGCGGCCCGGGCTGTCCCCACGACTACATGGCGGACCTGGAGGCACTGGCCGCCGAGGACGGGCGGGCCCTGATCTTCTACGACCAGCTCGGATGCGGCCGCTCCGACCATCCCGACGACCCCGGCCTGTGGGTCATCGACACCTTCGTCCGGGAGCTCGCCGCCGTCCGCACGGCCCTCGGCCTCGACCGGGTGCACCTGCTGGGTCACTCGTTCGGCGCCCAGGTGGCCCTGGAGTACGTCCTGACCCGCCCGCCGGGCCTGGCCACGCTGACCCTGGCCGGGCCGATCGCGGACGCCCCCGCGTACGAGGCCGAGGCACGCCGCCTCATGGAGTCCCTGCCCCCGGAGGAGCGCACCGCCATCGGCCGCCGGGAGCCGGGGGCCGACATGGCCTTCTACCGGCGGTGGCTGTGCCGCCTCGACCCCTGGCCCGAGTACGTCGTGGAGGCCTTCACGGGCATGAGCCGCGACGTGTACGGGACCATGTGGGGCGGCCACGAATGGGAGCTGACGGGCAACCTGAAGGGCTGGACGGTCATGGACCGCCTGGGCGGGCTGGACCCCGATCTCCCGGTCCTGGTCACCTCGGGCCGCCACGACCTCACGACCCCCGCGCTGGTGCGCCCCCTCGCCGAGGCCGTCCCGGGCGCGGAATGGGTCCTCTTCGAGGAGAGCGCGCACCTGCCGTTCGTGGAGGAACCCGAGCACTACCGGGCCGTCCTCGCGTCCTTCCTCCGCCGGTCGGAGGCGGTCAGCGGGCCTCGCGCAGCCAGCCCGCGACCTCTGTCGCCCAGTAGGTGAGGATCGTGTCGGCGCCGGCCCGCTTGATGCCGAGCAGGGTCTCCAGGATGGCCCGGTCGCGCTCGATCCAGCCCTTCTCCGCGGCCGCCTCGATCATCGCGAACTCGCCGCTGATCTGGTACGCGGCCACCGGCACGTCCACCGCCTGCGCGACCCGGTAGAGGATGTCGAGGTAGGGGCCGGCCGGCTTGACCATGACCATGTCGGCGCCCTCCTCCAGGTCGAGGGCGAGCTCCCGCAGGGACTCCCGGGCGTTGGCCGGGTCCTGCTGGTAGGTCTTGCGGTCACCCTGCAGGGAGGACGCGACGGCCTCGCGGAAGGGCCCGTAGAAGGCCGACGAGTACTTGGCCGTGTACGCGAGGATCGACACGTCCTCGTGCCCGGTCTCGTCGAGCGCGTCCCGGATGACCCCGACCTGGCCGTCCATCATCCCGCTGGGCCCGACCACGTGAACGCCCGCGTCGGCCTGCACCTGAGCCATCTCGGCGTACCGCTCCAGCGTCGCGTCGTTGTCGACGCGGCCGTGCTCGTCGAGCACCCCGCAGTGCCCGTGGTCGGTGTACTCGTCCAGGCACAGGTCGGACATGATCACCAGGTCGTCCCCGACCTCGGCCTTCACATCGCGAATGGCGACCTGGAGGATCCCGTCCGGCTCGGTGCCCGCCGTACCCAGCGCGTCCTTGTTCTCGTCCGCCGGGACCCCGAAGAGCATGATCCCCGCGACGCCCGCCTCGACCGCCTCCACGGCGGCCTTCCGCAGCGTGTCCCGCGTGTGCTGGACCACGCCCGGCATCGCCGAGATGGCGAGGGGCTCGGCGATGCCCTCCCGCACGAACGCCGGAAGGATCAGGTCCGAGGGGTGCAGCCGGTTCTCCGCGACCATCCGCCGCATGGCCGGGGTGGTCCGCAGCCGCCGCGGCCGCGACCCGGGGAAGGATCCGTACGTGCCCATGTCATTCGCCTCTTCGAGCCTCGAGAACAGTCCCCCCAAGGGTAGGGCCCGCCGCACAACCAGCCCCGCCCGCGTTTGAGGCGCGGGGTCTGCGGCGGAGCCCCAGGGCGGCCGGCAGGCCGCTGCCTGGCCCCGGTAGGGGCGAACGGGGGGCGGGGGGCCCCGCGCCCGGGGCCCCGGCCCCCCCCCCCCCCCCCCCCCCCCCCCCGGGGGGGGGGGGGGCCCCGCCCCCCCCCCCCCCGCCCCCGCCCGCGCCCCCCCCCCCCGGGCGGGGGGGGGGGGGGGGGCGGCCCGCCCCCCCCGCGCCCCCCCCCCCCGCCCCCGTAACCGCCGGCCCGCTAGGTGGTGCGGCGGCGCCGCGCCCCCGGCCTCCGCTCGCTCGGCCGGAACACCGACTCCCCGGCCTCCTTGGCCGCCTCGCGGCGCGCGGCCCCGTACTCGGCGAGCGCCTCCGCCAGCTTCGAAACCGACGGCTCCGGCGACAGCACGTCCACCCGCAGCCCGTGCTCCTCGGCGGTCTTGGCCGTAGCCGGCCCGATACACGCGATCACGGTCACGTTGTGCGGCTTCCCGGCGATGCCGACCAGGTTCCGCACCGTCGACGACGACGTGAAGAGCACGGCATCGAAGCCGCCGCCCTTGATCGCCTCACGCGTGTCCGCCGGCGGCGGCGACGCCCGCACGGTCCGGTAGGCCGTGACGTCGTCGACCTCCCACCCGAGTTCGATCAGCCCGGCGACCAGCGTCTCGGTCGCGATGTCGGCCCGCGGCAGGAACACGCGGTCGATCGGGTCGAAGACCGGGTCGTACGGCGGCCAGTCCTCCAGCAGCCCGGCCGCGGACTGCTCCCCGCTCGGCACCAGGTCCGGCTTCACGCCGAACTCCACCAGCGCGGCCGCGGTCTGCTCGCCCACCGCGGCGACCTTGATGCCCGCGAAGGCACGCGCGTCGAGCCCGTACTCCTCGAACTTCTCGCGTACGGCCTTCACCGCGTTGACCGAGGTGAAGGCGATCCACTCGTAGCGCCCGGTGACGAGCCCCTTCACGGCCCGCTCCATCTGCTGCGGGGTCCGCGGCGGCTCCACGGCGATGGTCGGCACCTCGTGCGGCACCGCGCCGTACGAACGCAGCTGGTCGGAGAGCGAGGCGGCCTGCTCCTTGGTGCGCGGCACGAGAACCCGCCAGCCGAACAGCGGCTTCGACTCGAACCAGGCCATGTCCTCGCGCCGCGCGGCGGCGCTGTGCTCACCGACCACGGCTATGACCGGGCGGGCGCCCTCGGGCGACGGGAGCACCTTGCCCTGCTTGAACACCTGGGCGATCGTCCCCAGCGTCGCGCACCAGGTCCGCTGCCGCGTGGTCGTACCGGCGACCGTCACCGTCAGCGGGGTGTCGGGCTTGCGCCCGGCGCCCACCAGCTCGGCGGCCGCGGCCGACACCGTCTCCAGCGTCGCGGAGACGACGAGGATCCCGTCGCTTGCACCCACCTCGCTCCAGCAGCGCGCCGACGCGTTGCGGGCGTCGACGAACCGGACGTCCGCACCCCGCTCGCCCCGCAGCGGCACACCCGCGTAGGCGGGCACGCCGACGGCGGTCGCGACACCCGGCACCACCTCGAAGGGGATCCCCTCGGTGGCGCAGGCGAGCATCTCCTCGGCGGCGTTCCCGTCGAGCCCGGGGTCGCCGGTGACGGCACGGACGACCCGCCTGCCGGACCGCGCGGCCTCCATGACAAGATTGGCGGCATCGCGGATCACCGGGACCCCGGCGGCTGCTGACACTTCGTCAGCGATCGTCAGCTGCGGCGTGTCTACACCTGCCCGGGCATGCGTCCGTACGACGTCGAGCACCTCGGGCTCCGCGATCAGTACGTCCGCCGCGGCCAGCGCCTCGACGGCGCGCAGCGTCAGCAGACCCGGGTCGCCCGGGCCGGCACCGAGGAAGGTGACGTGCCCGTGGGCGGCGACGCCCGGAAAAGCGGAGGTGTTCGGACTTGTGGGGCTCACGCTCGCTCCCCCATAAGACCGGCCGCGCCCTTGGCCAGCATCTCGTCCGCGAGTTCGCGGCCGAGCGCCATGGCCTCGTCGTACGACTGGGGCACGGGACCGGTGGTGGACAGCTGCACCAGCGTCGAGCCGTCGAGTGTCCCGACGACGCCGCGCAGGCGCATTTCATTGACAATCTGCCCGTCGGCCAAAAGGTCGGCGAACGCGCCCACGGGCGCGCTGCAGCCGGCCTCCAGGGCGGCGAGCAGGGAACGCTCGGCGGTCACGGCGGCCCGGGTGTGCGGGTCGTCGAGCTTGCCGAGCGCGGCGATGAGGTCCGTGTCGGACGCGAGGCACTCCACGGCCAGGGCGCCCTGGCCGGGGGCCGGCAGGACGTGGTCGACCGACAGCAGATCGGTCGCTTCGTCACTGCGCCCGATCCGGTTCAGACCGGCGGCGGCCAGCACGACGGCGTCCAGCTCTCCGTCGCGCACGAACCCGATCCGCGTGTCCACGTTCCCGCGGATCGGCACGGTCTCGATCCGCTTGCCGAGGGAACGGGCGTAGTGGTTCAGCTGGGCCATCCGCCGCGGCGAGCCGGTACCGATCCGCGCACCGTCGGGCAGCTGCTCGAAGGTCAGACCGTCCCGCGCCACGAGCGCGTCCCGCGCGTCCTCGCGCTGCGGCATGGCCGCGATCACGAGGTCGTCGGGCTGCGCGGTCGGCAGGTCCTTCAGCGAGTGCACGGCGAAGTCGACCTCGCCGCGCAGCAGCGCGTCACGCAGGGCCGTGACGAAGACGCCCGTCCCGCCGATCTGCGCGAGGTGCTCCCGCGACACGTCGCCGTAGGTCGTGATCTCCACGAGTTCCACGGGGCGGCCGGTGATGGCCCGTACGGCCTCGGCGACATGGCCCGACTGGGACATGGCCAGCTTGCTTCGCCGCGTGCCGAGCCGGAGGGGCTGGTCGAGACGTGGGTTCATGATGCCCGTCCTGGATCGTCGTTCTTGTCGGCCTGACTGACGGAGGCCACCGTCTGCGGGTCGAGATCGAAAAGTTCGCGCAGCGCCTCGGCGTACCCGGCGCCGCCGGGCTCGCTCGCGAGCTGCTTGACGCGCACGGTCGGCGCGTGGAGGAGTTTGTCGACGACGCGGCGCACGGTCTGGGTGACCTCGGCCCGCTGCCGTTCGTCGAGATCGGGCACCCGCCCGTCGAGCCGGGCCACTTCCATGGCCACGACCTCGGCCGCCATGGCGCGCAGCGCGACGACGGTGGGCGTGATGTGCGCGGCCCGCTGGGCGGCCCCGAACGCGGCCACCTCATCGGTGACGATCGCCCGCACGGCATCCACATCGGCCGCCATGGGCGCGTCGGCGCTCGCCTCGGCCAGGCTCTCGATGTCGACGAGCCGCACACCCGGGATCCGGTGCACAGCGGCGTCGACGTCCCTGGGCATGGCCAGGTCCAGCAGCGCCAGCCGTACGGCGGTGCCGTCCGCGTGCGTACGGGTGGTGCGCCGGGGCTGCCGCTGCGCGGCGGCCTCGCCCTGATCGGCCCAGGTCCCGTGCAGCTCAAGCGAGTTGGCGTCGACCCCGGTCAACGCGGCCCGCCCATCGGGCCCCACCGGGCACCCGTCCGCCTCCGCGGGAGCGGCAATGGTCCGCGCGGCCCCGGCGTCGGCCAGCCGACCCCCGGCCTGCGCGGCAGCGGCAAGCCGCGCCACGACCTCGGGGTCCAGCCCCGCGGCGGGAGCAAATTCCAGGCCCTCCGGCGTTTGAGGCGCGGGGTCCGGGGCGGAGCCCCGTTCGGTGACCCGCACCGCACCGGCGTCCGCAACCGAGGCTCCGGCGGGAGCCAGATCCAGCCCCTCCGGCATTTGAGGAGCGGGGTGCGGGGCAGAGCCCCGCGACACGGCGGCGAGCACGTCCTCGGCGGTCAGCACGAGACCCGTCGCACCCGTGCAGGACACGACGACATCGACGCGCGCCAGCTCATCGGCGACACGACTCATCGGGATGGCCAGCGCAGCGACCCCGGTGCCCGAGGCAACCAGAATCTCCGCCAAGCGTTCCGCCCGCTCAGCGGTCCGGTTGGCGACCACGACCTCCGCGACACCGACGCGAGCGAGCGTCGCCGCCGCCAGCGAGGACATCGACCCGGCGCCGATCACCAGCGCCCGCTTGCCGGCGGCCCACTCCCCCACCGGGGCGTGAACGGCCAGCTGCTCCAGCCCGAAGGTCACCAGCGACTGCCCCGCCCGGTCGATCCCGGTCTCGGAGTGCGCCCGCTTGCCGACCCGCAGCGCCTGCTGGAACAGGTCGTTGATCAGCCGCCCGGCGGTGTGCAGCTCCTGCCCCAGCGCCAGCGCGTCCTTGATCTGCCCGAGGATCTGCCCCTCGCCGACCACCATGGAGTCCAGCCCGCACGCCACCGAGAAGAGGTGGTGGACGGCCCGGTCCTCGTAGTGCACGTACAGGTACGGGGTGAGCTCCTCCAGCGCGACACCGCTGTGCTGCGCCAGCAGCGTGGACAGCTCGGCCACACCGGCGTGGAACTTGTCCACGTCCGCGTACAGCTCGATCCGGTTGCACGTGGCCAGCACCGCCGCCTCGACCGCCGGCTCGGCGGCCAGCGTGTCGTGCAGCAGCTTCACCTTGGCGTCAGCGGACAGCGAGGCCCGCTCCAGCACGCTCACGGGCGCGCTGCGATGGCTCAGACCGACGACGAGCAGACTCATGCCGGCATCACCGCCGGCACGTCGCCCTCGGGGTTGCCCTTGCGCGCCTCGGCGGCCGCGCGCCCGGCCGGCGGCACCACGGCCGCGGCAGGGGCGGCGCCGCCCACGGAGGAGCCGCTCTCGGCAGCGGCCGCGGCGGCTTCCTCGCCGGCCTTGCGCTGCTCGTGGAAGGCGAGGATCTGCAGCTCGATCGACAGGTCGACCTTGCGCACGTCGACGCCGTCCGGCACGGACAGCACGGTCGGCGCGAAGTTCAGGATGGAGGTGACACCGGCGGCGATCAGCCGCTCGCTGACCTGCTGCGCGGCTCCGGCCGGCGTCGCGATGACACCGATCGAGACGCCGTTCTCCTCGATGATCTTCTCCAGGTCATCGGTGTGCTGCACGGGCATCCCGGCCACCGGCTTGCCGGCCATCGCCGGGTCGGCGTCGATCAGCGCGGCCACGCGGAAACCGCGCGACGCGAAACCGCCGTAGTTGGCCAGGGCGGCGCCGAGGTTACCGATGCCGACGATGACGACCGGCCAGTCCTGGGTCAGGCCGAGCTCGCGGGAGATCTGGTAGACGAGGTACTCGACGTCGTAGCCGACGCCGCGGGTCCCGTAGGAACCGAGGTACGAGAAGTCCTTGCGCAGCTTCGCGGAGTTGACTCCGGCGGCGGCCGCGAGCTCCTCGGAGGACACCGTGGGGACCGATCGCTCGGACAGCGCGGTGAGCGCGCGCAAGTACAGCGGAAGCCGGGCGACAGTGGCCTCGGGAATACCTCGGCTGCGGGTCGCCGGTCGGTGAGTTCGGCCAGTTGCCACGATGCTCCTGCGGGATGAGCGGGGCTGCAGGCGGCCACTTGTCCCAGGACCGCCCCGTCGACAGCAGGCTATGCCTTTGTGAACGCGTGCACAAAGATTGTGTCCGCTTTGTCCGACCAAAGTGACCGGGGTCACGCAACCGGGGCGGGTGGGGAGGGAACCGGCGGCACGCCGAACCCGTTCAATTCCCGAAGGGGGCAAAACCGTACACACTCCTCACAGATACGCCCCCGAGTCCCCATAAATCGCCCATGATGGTAACCGGGAAGCGGGTCAGCCCCCCAATGCCCGACGCAGCCGGTCCGGGTTCACCCTCCAGAAGGTGTGCTGTTCGCCGTCCACCAGCACCACCGGAATCTGCTCCCAATACAACTTGTAGAGCTCTTCGTCCTGCGAGATGTCCTTCTTCTCCCACTGCGCACCGGTCTCCGCGCAGACCTTCTCGATGACCTCCTGTGCGTCATCACACAGATGGCACCCCGGCTTCCCGACGAGCGTCACCATCCGCTCCCCGGGGACCTTCTTTTCCTTGCGGCGCAACAAAGGGCTCATGACCTCATTCTCCCGAAGTGTTAACGCCTCCGTTTCCCATCGGTTCGAGAACTTCCGAACACAGTGGCTATGCTCGCCGCATGGCCGCTCTCGGATGGCTCACCCCCCGTAGACGCTCCGCAAGCGCGCGGAGCGTGCTGGCAGGCGAGGCCTCGGCCGAAGCCGCCCGGAAGACCGCGCTGGCCGGAGCCCCACACCCCGCGGAGCCCGACCTCGACACCGACCTCGAGGCCCTCGCGGAAGAGGGGGAGGAGCCCGAGTTCCCTGTCGCCGGCGACGATCTCGCCGCCGCCTTCTTCGACCTCGACAACACCGTCATGCAGGGCGCCGCGATCTTCCACTTCGGCCGCGGCCTGTACAAGCGCGAGTTCTTCCGCCGCCGCGAACTCGCCCGCTTCGCCTGGCAGCAGGCCTGGTTCCGGCTCGCCGGGGTCGAGGACCCCGACCACATGCAGGACGCCCGCGACAGCGCCCTGTCCATCGTCAAGGGCCACAAGGTCTCCGAACTGATGGCCATCGGCGAGGAGATCTACGACGAGTACATGGCGGAGCGGATCTGGCCGGGCACCCGCGCCCTGGCCCAGGCCCACCTCGACGCCGGCCAGAAGGTCTGGCTCGTCACGGCCGCCCCCGTCGAGACGGCCACGATCATCGCCCGCAGGCTCGGCCTGACCGGAGCCCTGGGCACCGTCGCCGAATCCGTCGACGGCGTCTACACCGGCCGCCTGGTCGGCGAGCCGCTGCACGGCCCCGCCAAGGCCGAGGCCGTCCGCGCCCTGGCCGCCGCCGAGGGCCTGGACCTCGCGCGCTGCGCCGCGTACAGCGATTCGCACAACGACATTCCGATGCTGTCACTGGTCGGGCATCCGTACGCGATCAATCCCGACACAAAACTGCGCAAGCATGCCCGCACCAACGACTGGCGGCTGCGCGACTATCGGACCGGCCGCAAGGCCGTGAAGGTCGGCGTCCCGGCGGCCGCCGGAGTCGGCGCGATCGCGGGCGGCGCGGCCGCCGCCATCGCCCTGCACCGCCGCCGCAAGTAGCCACGCCGCACCGAGGGGCATTCCCCCAGCCCTACCCCCGGATGGGGCAGGGCACTCCGCCATGCGCGACTCGGTCGCGCGCCCCCATGGAAGCGTCCATTCCGCGCACCCAAGTGATCACCAACCGATCACCAATCGCGACCGAATATGCACTCGACACGCAACAGAAGTGTCGGAACCGGTGATTTGAGCAACTGGGTGTAGCACTGCCTGTACTAAGCGTTATTCTCCTCAAACGCATGCCACCGGCCATCTGTCGCCACGACGGGTGAACGGTCCCGCACTGCACGTGATGGAAGCTCTGCCTCTGGGAGTCCCGTGTACCCACCTGTCGGGGTTGACGCCTCGGGCCTGGCTACGCTGCGCGCAACGGTCCTCGACCACCTGCGCGGCTTCGTCCCCACCGCGTACGCCGTCCCCGCCCTCGCCGCCGCGGTCCCTGCCGGTCTCGGCCCGGCCGGCCCTTGCTATGCCCTCACGGACGGCGGAGCGACGGTGGGCAGACGAGGTCGCACGGCCGCGGGCTCGGCCGGGGCGACCGGCACGAGCACGCAGGCCGCCCCCCGCCGTCCCACGGCGGACAGCGACCAGGCCCGCATGATGGACCTGGTCGAGCGCGCCCAGGCCGGCGAGGCCGAGGCCTTCGGCCGCCTCTACGACCAGTACAGCGACACGGTCTACCGCTACATCTACTACCGCGTCGGCGGCAAGGCGACCGCGGAGGATCTCACCAGCGAGACCTTCCTGCGCGCACTGCGCCGCATCTCCACCTTCACCTGGCAGGGCCGCGACTTCGGCGCCTGGCTGGTGACGATCGCCCGCAACCTGGTCGCCGACCACTTCAAGTCCAGCCGCTTCCGCCTGGAAGTGACCACGGGCGAGATGCTGGACGCGAACGAGGTGGAACGGTCCCCCGAGGACTCCGTCCTGGAGTCCCTCTCCAACGCGGCCCTGCTGGAGGCCGTACGGAAACTCAATCCGCAGCAGCAGGAGTGCGTGACCCTGCGCTTCCTGCAGGGCCTCTCGGTCGCCGAGACGGCCCGGGTGATGGGGAAGAACGAGGGCGCCATCAAGACGCTCCAGTACCGGGCGGTCCGCACGCTGGCCCGCCTCCTCCCCGAAGACGCCCGCTGACCACTCACACCCGGTGACCCCTCGATGACGCTGTGGTCCGATCATCCTTCGTCCGTAACCCAAGTGCCGCGACGCTCGTTGTGCGGAATGCAGGCTCCCTGTGGACACGCCCTGCCCGAAGCCGCTCACTCGAAAGTGTGGATGTGCTCAAGGAAGGCAACCTTCCGGACACCTTGGGGAGTCGATCGTCATGACGAGAGGAGGTGCCGCCAGTGATCGCGAACGTGACTCCGCACCGGCGGGCGAACGCCTTCGCCCAGGCCCTGGAGGATCGGACCCCGTCCGACCTTTCGGAACCGGAACCGGCGGCCGAGCAGTCCGAGGCACCTGCCGAACCTGCCGACCACGACCGGTTGTTGGCCCTGGCGAGCGTGCTCGGCGAACGTATGCCGCGCCCGGTGCTGGACCCCGAGGTCAAAGTGGTGCAGCGAGCGCAGCTCGTTGCCGCCATGGAGGCCATGGTGCTCGAGGAGAGGGCCGGGGGCGGTGCCGCATCGGACCCTCAGGTGCCCGAACAGCGGACCGGCCGCGGCGCCCACCGGGCGACCTCGCTCCGGAAATTGCGGCCCCGCTCCCGCTGGTCCAAGGGCATCGCAGCGGGCGGACTCACCGTGGGTGTGGCCGCAGGGGCATTCAGCGGAGTGGCCGCTGCCAGCACCGACGCCCTGCCCGGTGACTCCCTCTACCCGATCAAGCGGGGCATGGAGGACATCAAGCTCGGGATGGCCGACGACGATTCGGACCGGGGCGAGCTCTATCTCGACCAGGCCTCGAACCGCCTGTCGGAAGCCCGCAGGCTGATGGAGCGCGGCAAGGGCGGAAACACCCTGGACCACGAGGCCCTGGGCGCCATCCGCCGAGCACTGGCGGGCATGAAGCACGACGCCGAGGAGGGCCACCGGCTCCTCCAGGCGGCCTACGAACGGGACGGCTCGCTCGACCCGATCAAGGCGCTGTCCGCGTTCTCCCGCTCCCACCGCGACACGTGGGGGCAGCTGCGGTCGAACCTTCCCCCGCAGCTCACGGACGTGGGCGGCGAGGTGGAGATGGTGTTCCAGGCCATAGACCAAGACGTGGCGCCGCTCCAGGGTCTGCTCCCCAAGCCACCGGAGCAGACCCGAGGTTCCGGCTCGCCCGGCACCTCGGCCACACCGGGTGCCCCCGGCGCCAAGCACCAGTCGGCGCCCGCCGCCGGCACCGCGTCGGGCAGCCCCACGCCGTCCCCCTCGGGCAGCAGCAGGCCCCCGGCCCCCGGAGGCCTGATCGGTGGCGCGGGCGAGCTCCTCAATCCGCCGACGGGCCAGTCCGCCCAGCCCTCTCCGGGCACCCCGGACCAGCCCAAGCCGGACATCACCCTCCCACCCCTCCTCCCCGGCCTCCTCCCAGGCCTGGGCATCAACGCGGAGGACGCGGAGTAGTGCGCGAACGCCGGCGAGGCCATTCGGCCTCGCCGGCGTTCGACGTGCGGGTCAGAAGAACACGGACCGCCGCTGCACGAGCAGCTTGTACAGCGAGTGCTGGATCCGCTCCCGCACCTCATCCGTCAGGTTGAACATCAGCATCGGATCATCCGCCGCCTCAGCCGCGTACCCCGCGGTGGCGATCGGCTCACCGAACTGGATCGTCCACTTCGTCGGCAGGGGCAGCACCCCCAACGGCCCCAGCCAGGGGAACGTCGGCGTGATCGGGAAGTACGGAATCCCCAGCAGCCGCGCCACCGTCTTCGCGTTGCCGACCATCGGGTAGATCTCCTCCGCCCCCACGATCGAGCACGGCACGATCGGCGTCCCCGCCCGCAGCGCCGTCGACACGAACCCGCCCCGCCCGAACCGCTGCAGCTTGTACCGGTCTCCGAACGGCTTCCCTATTCCCTTGAAGCCCTCCGGCATCACCCCGACCAGCTCCCCGGCCTCCAGCAGCCGCTGCGCGTCCTCCGCGCAGGCGAGGGTGTGCCCGGCCTTCCGCGCCAGCTCGTTCACCACCGGCAGCATGAACACCAGGTCCGCCGCCAGCAGCCGCAGGTGCCGCTGCGCCGGATGGTGGTCGTGCACCGCGACCTGCATCATCAGGCCGTCCAGCGGCAGCGTCCCGGAGTGGTTCGCCACGATCAGCGCCCCGCCCTCGGCTGGGATGTTCTCGATCCCCTTCACCTCGACCCGGAAGTACTTGTCGAACAGCGGCCGCATCAGGGACATCAGGACCTGGTCCGTCAGTTCCTTGTCATAGCCGAACTCGTCGACCTCGTACTCCCCGGTGATCCGCCGCCGCAGGAACGACAGCCCGCCCGCGATCCGCCGGTCCCAGCCGCCGCGGGGCCGGACCGGGCCCGGCTCGGGAGCGGCCGGCTCCACGGGCTCCACCGCCGGTTCGGGCGCGGACACCGCCCGCACCCTGCGCGGCGACCGCCGTCTCGGCCGGTCCTCGTCGAACGGAATGACCTTGGCGTCCGCCACTATCGCTTCGCTCCTTCATCGGCATCCGCGTCCGCGGACGCACCCGCGTCGACATCCAGCAGGGCCGCCACCCGCTCCACGGCCCGCCCCATCCGCTCGGGCGGCAGCAGCCCGCTCCCCCGGCTCCGCGCGAAGTCCGCGAAGGTCTCGACGGTCGTGTACATCGGCTCGAAGCCGAGCACCTCCCGCATCTGGGTGGTCTCCACGACCCGGCCGTGCGTCAGGAGCCTCATCTGCTCCGGCGAGAAATCGGTGACCCCGACCGCCCGCAGCGCCGACCCCACCCACGTCACCGCGGGCAGCAGCATCGGCAGCGTCGGCCGCCCCAGCCGCCGCGCGCACTGCGACAGCAGCAGGACCCCGTCGCCCGCGATGTTGAAGGTCCCGCTGTTCAGCGTTCCCCGCCGCGGCTCCTGCGCCGCCAGCCGCAGCACGTCGAGCACGTCGTCCTCGTGGACGAACTGGAGCCGCGGGTCGTAGCCGAGCACCGTCGGCATCACGGGGATCGAGAAGTACTCGGCGAGCGCCGAGTCCGCGAAGGGCCCCAGGATGTTCGCGAACCGCAGCACGCACACCGCGACGTCCGGCCGCCTGCGCGCGAAGCCCCGTACGTACCCCTCGACCTCGGCGGCGTCCTTGGCGAAGCCGCCCGCCGGCAGCGACTTCGGCTCCGTGGTCTCGGTGAAGACGGCCGGATCCCGCGAGGTGCCCCCGTACACGCTGGTACTGGACTTCACCACGAGCCGCCGTACCGTAGGCGACTTCTGGCAGGCCCCGAGGAGCTGCATCGTCCCGATGACGTTCGTTTCCTTCACGGTGCTGTGCGCACCGCCCGTCCCCGCGCTGCCCCCGGTGACCGCCAGATGGACCACCGTGTCCACGGCGTGCTCGGCCAGCACGCGGGCGATCGACGACTGCCTGATGTCCGTACGGACGAACTCGGCCGATCCGAGCCGGTGCGGCGGCGTCACCGCGTCCACCGCGATCACCCGCTCGACCTCCGGGTCGCGCTGGATGCGGCGCACGAAGCGGCCGCCCAGCTGCCGGGCAGCCCCGGTGACGAGTACGACCTTCCCCACGAGTTCAGCGCCTCCCTCGAGAAGTACCCCGGCTGCACCGCAGCCCCTCCACCAAGGATGGTGGAGGGGCTGCGGAGAACACGTACAGCTGCCGTTTACTTCTTGTTACGGCGCTGGACGCGGGTGCGCTTGAGCAGCTTGCGGTGCTTCTTCTTAGCCATCCGCTTGCGCCGCTTCTTGATAACAGAGCCCACGACTACCCTCGCTCACTTCTCTTCACTGGTGCGGGGCGTCTGGGCCCACACGACCTACGTCGGCCTAGCCTACCCGCCCCAGCTCTGAGCTTGTAATCCGAGAGGTGTCGCGGGGTCACTCTCAGGCCGACTCCACCCCCACATAGGACTCTCGGAGGTACTCGTGGACCGCGTTCTCGGGGACCCGGAAGGACCGGCCCACCCGGATTGCGGGCAGATGACCGTTGTGCACCAGGCGGTACACGGTCATCTTCGACACTCGCATCACCGAGGCGACCTCCGCCACGGTCAGGAACTGAACCTCACTGAGAGGCCTCTCGCCAGCAGCCATGACACACCTTGACCTTCCGCGCATGACGGGCACCGGCTTCCCCTCCGGTTACTCCTCGTCGTCGCACGCTCACTCCCCAGAGTAGGGGCGCGTGATACGAGTGGGGAAGAGGAGCTACAGCCACTCCTGCCCGTCCGGCAAGCGCGCCCGGCCGAGCACGTAGCGAATAAGCGGTCGGTAGTAATCCGCACGCACCGCGTCATCAACCGGAACGACCACCGAGACCCGCCCCTCGGCCTCTCCCACGAACAGCGCGGGATCATCCGTATCCGCCAGCCCGATGGCCTCCACACCCAACTGACCTGCGCCGCAGACCCACCCGTGATCCCCCACCACGAGCTCCGGAAGGGGCCCGCCGGCCTCCGCGAGGGCCCCCAGCGCGATCCGAACCGGCAGCGGCGAATGGGTGTGTGCGCCGGTGGCACTCCCCGGCGGCCGCACGCCGGGCTCCCGCACCAGTGCGACCCCTCCTACGTAATCGATGCTGTGCGGGCGTACGCCGAACCGGGTCGCCATGTCGACACTCGTCCCCTGCGCCGGAGTGAGGACAACACATCCCGCCGCCGACATCGCCTCGGCCAACGCGGCGTAGAACCCCAGGAGCCGGTGCGGGTGGCCCGTCCCGAACAACACCGGCGAGCGCGCCGCGACCGCCGCCCGCAGCCGCCCCGCGAACGCCTCCAGCGCGGCCACCGTCAGCTCCGGATCGATCACGTCCGGCCCGCTGACGTGCGCGGGATCCCCCGACACCCCGCACCTGTCCGCCATCAGCCTCAGCAGGTCACCCTCGCCCCAGTCCCACTCGGGATCCAGCCCCAGTAACACCCGCGGATCGCGCGCCGCGAACAGCCGGTAACTGCGCAGGCTCTCCTCCCGCGAGGTAGCGACGGTCCCGGCCAACCGGGCGGCCAGCAGATGCGCACGCAACGCGCCGGTGCTCAACACCCTCCGATGCTCCCCCATCGAGCCTCACCGACGCTTGAGGCGCGGGGTTCCGCGGGGCTCGGCCTCAGGTCAGCATCCCCCGCAACGGGAACACGGCCCGCCGCGTGGCCAGCACCGCCTGATCGGTCCGGTCCGCGGGGTCGTACCCCGCCTCCCAGTCCCGCCACTCCGGGCTCCGCCCGTCCGTCATCCGCGCGGGCGCCACCCCCCGGGTCCGCGCGTACACCGCGTCCCGCCAGGCCGCCGGCACCACCGTCTCCGGATCCACCGGCCGATGCCCGGCGATGGCCACCAGGTGCGTCCACGACCGCGGTACGACGTCCACCACCGCGTACCCGCCGCCCCCCAGTGCCAGCCACCGCCCGCCCGCGTACTCGTGCGCCAGCGAGTGGCACGCCTCCTGCACCGCCCGCTGCGCGTCCAGGGACACCGCCAAATGGGCGAGGGGGTCCTCGAAGTGCGTATCGGCCCCGTGCTGGGTCACCAGCACCTGCGGCCGGAAGTCCGCCAACAGCTCCGGCACCGTCGCGTGGAAGGCCCGCAGCCACCCCTCGTCCCCGGTCCCGGCCGGCAGCGCGACGTTCACCGCCGACCCCTCGGCGGCCGGCCCCCCGGTCTCCTCGGGCCACCCCGTCTGCGGGAACAGCGTCCGCGGATGCTCGTGCAGCGACACGGTCAGCACCCGCGGATCGTCCCAGAAGGCCGCCTGCACACCGTCCCCGTGGTGCACGTCGACGTCCACGTACGCGACCCGCTCGGCCCCCAGCTCCAGCAGCCGCGCGATGGCCAGCGCCGCGTCGTTGTACACACAGAATCCGGCCGCCCCGCCCGGCATCGCGTGGTGCAGCCCGCCGGCGAAGTTCACGGCGTGCTCGGCCTCGCCGCGCCAGATCGCCTCCGCGCCCGCCACCGACTGCCCGGCGATCAGCGCGGACGCCTCGTGCATCCCGTGGAAGGCCGGATCGTCCATGGTCCCCAGCCCGTACGACCCGTCGGCGATCCCCGGGTCCGCGGACACCTCGCGCACCGCGGCGACGTAGTCCTCCCGGTGGACGAGCCGCAGCGTGGAATCCCCGGCCGCGGGGGCCGCCCGTACCTCCAGCACCCGGTCCAGCCCGAAGGCGCGCACCAGGCCCATGGTCAGCTCCAGCCGTACCGGATCCATCGGATGGCTCGGTCCGAAGTCATACCCCGTTACCGCCTCGTCCCACATCAACAACCCGCGGCCGCTCATGCCCGACACCGTATCGGGCCCGGTCGGAGCCGAACGAGCGGGCGTGGAACAGCGTGATCAGCACGAGCACCATCGGCACGAGCATCGCCCCCCGGTAGCTCCACGCGTCCCCGATCCCCCCGACGAGCGGCGACCCGATGAGGAAACCCACGTAGTTGAAGATGTTCAGCCGCGCGATGGCCGTATCGGACGCCCCGGGGAACAACCTCCCCGCGGCCGCGAAGGTCTGCGGCACGATCACGCACAGCCCGATCCCCAGCAGCGTGAACCCGAGCATCCCCACCCACGCGCCGGGCGCAGCCGCCACGACGGCGAAACCGGACGCCGCGACCAGCGTCCCGCCCCGCACCACGGCCGCCGCCCCGAAGCGCCGCACGCCCAGGTCCCCGACGGCCCGCCCGAGGAGGGTGGTCACCATGTAGACGTTGTACGGGACGGTCGCCAGCTGCTCGGAGCTCCCCAGCACGTCCTGGAGGTACTTGGCACTCCAGTTCGCCACCGTCGAGTCCCCGATGTACGCGCACGCCATCACCAGGCAGAGCGGCAGCAGCAGCTTGCCCCCGCCGGCCCCCAGCCCCTTCTCGTGCGCCTCGGCGGGCGCGTCGACGTAGCGCCGGCTCCCCACCAGCCCGAGCGGCAGCAGCACCGCCACCGCCGGCAGGTAGCTCACGAAGAGATCCAGGTGCCAGTGCGCCCCGGCCCACGCGGCCGAGGCCCCCAGGATCCCGCCGAGGCTGTACGCCGCGTGGAAACCCAGCATGATGCTGCGCCCGTACGCCCGCTGGAGGCTGACCCCGAGCATGTTCATGGAGGCGTCCAGCGCACCCACCGACAGCCCGAACGCCCCCAGGGCCACCGCCACGTGCCACATCTGCGTGCCGGCCCCGACCCCCAGCAGCGACAGCAGCACCAGCGGCTGCGCCCACCGCAGCACCGCACTGGGCGCGACCCGCTTCACGAGGTGCTCGGTGGCGACGCTCGACACCCCCGCGAGGATCGGCACGGCCGCGAGGAAGGCGGGCAGCAGCCCGTCGGATATCCCGTACCGGTCCTGGATCGCCGGGATGCGCGTCACGAGCAGCGCGAAGGCGACACCCTGCGCGAAGAAGCTGAACCCCAGAGCGCCACGCCCGTACCGCAGCCGCACATCAACCGTCATGGCGGCACAGCGTAGGCCCCGGGGCTACCGGTGGGTAGAGAGATCACAGGGGCAGTTGCAGGAGCCCCGGGAGCTGCTTCATGTCGCCGAAGTAGCCGGTGGCCCCCGGCAGCCGGTCGGCGGGCATCATCGAGGTGAACGCGTACACGTCCATGCCCGCCGCGCGGGCGGCCTCGATCCCGCGCGGGCTGTCCTCCACGACGACGCACCGCGAGGGCTCCACACCCATCTGCCGGGCCGCGTGCAGGAACAGATCGGGCGCCGGCTTCCCCTGCCCGACGTCCTCGGAGCTGAAGATCCACTCCTCCTCGAACCACCCGTCGAGGCCGGCCGCCCGATGCCCGACCCGGATCCGCGCATGGCTCCCGGAGGAGGCCAGGCAGTAGCCGACACCATGGGCCGTCAACAGCCCGAGCACTTCCTCCACCCCGGGCACGGGCTGCAGCTCCTGCTCGAACGCGGCGAAGGTCCGCGCGTTCAGCTGCTCCTCGAAGTCGTCCGGCAGCCGCTTCCCCGTCCGCTCGAGCACGAGGTCGTGCACCCGGTGCACGGCGGCGCCCATGTAGTCGCGGAGCGAGTCCTCGTAGGTGGTCGGGTGCCCCAGCTCGGTCAGGTACGCGGCGAGGATGCTGTTGGCGAGTGGCTCACTGTCCACCAGCACGCCGTCGTTGTCGAAGATGACGAGGTCATAGCCCATACCCCCAACCCTACGAGCCGTCAGCACAGGTCCACGGCAACCCGATGCTGGTGAACGGACGAACGGAGAAAGATTCTCAGGGGGGCGCAGGGGGCTCAGGGGGCTTCGACGAAGTCGGTCACGAGCTTGACGAAGACGTCCTCCTGTTCGAAGAACATGACGTGGCCCGCGTCGATCTCGGCGTAGGAGCTGTGGGCGATCGCGGCGTGGAGGCCGCGGCTGTGCTCGACCGGGACGGTGATGTCCTGGGTGCCGCCGATCACCAGCGTGGGGGCCTCGATGCGCGGGAGCAGGTGGCGGATGTCCACCCCGAGGTCGTAGGCGATGTGGCGCAGAGTGCCCGCGGTGGGCGGCATGTTGGGGATCAGGGCCTCGAACTGGGTGCGGCCGATAGAGTTGAGGAAGCCGCGGCTGAAGCCGGTCATGGCGACGGCGCGGCCGAAGGACGCGGGGTCGGAGGTGCCGAGGTCCTGCCAGAGGGTGAAGAGGCTGCGCAGGTACTCGTCGCCGTCGGTGTGGGCCCAGCCGGCGACCAGGATCAGCCGGCGTACGAGGTCGGGCCGCAGGGCGGCGACGGTGGCGGCGACGGTGGAGCCCATGGAGAAGCCCAGCAGGTCCACCGGCCCGTCGGCGGCGTCCTCGATGACGGCGATCACCTGGGCCGCGAGGCCCTCGGAGGTCAGGGGCGCGCCGTCGTCGAGGGTGGCCTCGGTGCCGGACAGGTCGGGGGTGATCACCGTGCGATGCGGGGTGAACCTCGGTGTGGTCTGCCCCCAGTTGACGGCGGAACCGGCCGAGCCTGTGCCGTGGACCAGGACGAGGGCGGGGCCCGAGCCGGTCTTCTCGTAGTGGACCTGGGCGCCGTTGACGGTGATGGTGGCCATGGAAATGCTCCCTGCTCATGTGGTGTGACCGGGACGTTCGTGCTCCGGCCAGACCCACAGTGCCGCCGGAGAGCAACGCCGGGGAGAGCCCTCTCGACCCTGGGATCGGCGGTCCCTGGATGAGCCCCGGACCCTCCGGCAGGATGACCGCATGAAGATCGACCGTGACGCACTCGCCGACTTCCTGCGCCGCTACCGCGCCCGGGTGCGCCCGCAGGACGCGGGCCTGCCCGTCGGCCCCCGCCGCCGCACCCCCGGCCTGCGCCGCGAGGAAGTCGCCCAACTCGCCGGCATGTCCGCCGACTACTACATCCGCCTGGAACAGGCCCGCGGCCCACAGCCCTCACCGGAGATGCTCACGGCGCTGGCCCGTGCCCTGCGCCTCTCCGACGACGAACGCGACCACCTCCACCTCCTCGCCGGCCGGCGCCCGCCCGCCGCCAGGACGACGGGCGACCACGTCAGCCCCGGACTCCTGCACCTGCTGGACCAGCTGCCGACCACCCCGGTCCAGGTCATCAGCGACCTCGGTGACGTCCTGGCCCAGAACGCGATGGCCGAGGCCCTGCTGGGCGGGGTGTGCTCCGTATCGGAGCACGGGCGCAACGTGGTCTGGCGCTGGTTCACCGACCCGGCCCAGCGCACCGCCTACCCGGACGCCGAGCACGACCACTACGGCCGACTGCACGTGGCGGACCTGCGTGCGGCCGTCGCCCGACGCGCCGGCGACACCGCCGCGACCCGGCTGGTGGAGCGGCTGAAAGCGGCCAGCGCGGAATTCACCGCCCTGTGGGAGCTGCACGAGGTCGCCGTACTCCGGGCCTCCCGCATGCGCGTCCTGCACCCGTTGATCGGCCCGGTCGACTTGGACTGCCAGGTCCTCCTGGCCCCGGAGGGCGACCAGCGCGTGGTCCTGTACACCCCACCGGTGGGCAGCGACACCGCCGAACGCCTCGCCCTCCTCAAGGTCGTGGGCAACGGCCAGTTCGCGGCTTCCTGACCCAGAACGCAGAAAAGCCCCGCACCAGGATCAGAGATCCGGTGCGGGGCTTTCCCACAATGATTGTTCGGCGGCGTCCTACTCTCCCACAGGGTCCCC
>NZ_JBICYR010000023.1:83108-141532 GCF_043201175.1 Streptomyces sp. NPDC048337 | reverse complement strand
ATCGAGAGCATGGACAGCCTCTACCCAGACGACAACACCTGCCTGCCCGGCACCACCGAATGATCAGCTACACCACTCCAAGGGACATGACCCCGGGGGCGTGGCCAACGCTTACAAGGAGCGTCAACGTGGTGCATTTTATCGGGCTGGTGTCGCCGGTACGGCAGTGGTGGCGAAGGCAAGTGCTTGTCCTCGCGACGTACGGGATCGATCTCGGACCCCGGGTCATTCACGGGCGGGCGGTGGTCCGGTGAGTGAGCCCGAGCAGGTGGTGCGGCGGTGGCGGCGGGAGGCGCGGTGTGTGCCGCTCGCGCGGGCCGAGCTGCGCAAGGCGCTGGCCGACTGGGGGCTTTCCGAGCTGGAGGGGGACGCCCTGCTCGTGGCCTCGGAGCTCGTGACCAACGCCGTGCGCCACGCCACCGTTCCCCGCGGCCGGGAGATCGAGACACGGTACGTCCGGCTGGACAACGGGGTTCGGGTCGAGGTGCATGACGCCAACCCCGCGCGGCCAGTGGTCGGAGTGTCGGAGGGGGACGGTGACGGCGGGCGTGGGCTGTACCTGGTGGCGGCCGTCGCCGATCGATGGGCCGTCGGGGAGCGGGTCGGGCCCGGGAAGCGGGTGTGGGCAGAGTTGTCCGTGAAGGTGCCGTGAGCGCCTGGTTGCTGACTCCCGACCGGACGGGGAGTGCGGCGATCTACGAGGTTGAGTGCACTTCGTGTCTGGCCGGGTCCGGGCCCGCCGATGACGACGACGGGCCCGCCGTCTGGGCCCTGCGGCACGCCCGAAGCACAGGGCACACCGGCTACCGCCGGATTGTCACCGATTTCCAGCGGGCGCTCGCGGCGGACTGAGGAGCACGGGCAGGCGGCCGAGGGACCTCCCCCAGCCTCCGGCCGGGGGGACCCCCAGGCCGCCCGCCCGTCCCCGATCACCGCCGGGCGAACGGCGCGACGGGGTTCTTGAGGGTGCCGATCAGCTGGAGGGCCGCCGACGGGTCCGCGAGGTCCACCATCTGCTTGTTGTTCCGCAGCTGGAGGCGGTTCAGGCAGGACAGCTGGAACTCCTCCGCGAAGAGGTCGTAGCGGGCGAAGCGGTCCGCCAGGGCCGGGACCGAGGCCTGGTAGTCGTGGGCGCAGTCCGCCACCGCCCGCCAGAACGTTTCCTCGGTGCAGATGCCCTCCGAGACCAGGATCGAGCCCAGGAAGCGGAAGAAGCAGTCGAAGACGTCCGTGAAGATGGACAGGAGCTTCATGTCCTCCGGGATGTCCGCCCGCACCCGCTCGACCGCCGGCGGGAGGACCGCGTCCGGGTCCATGACGACGATCTCCTCGGCGATGTCCTTGAAGATCGCCCGCTGCACGACGCCGTCCTTGATGACCAGGATGGTGTTCTCGCCGTGCGGCATGTACGCGAGGTCGTACTTGTAGAAGCAGTGGAGGAGGGGGAGGAGGTACGAACGGAGGTACGGCTTCAGCCACTCCGACGGGGTGAGGCCAGACTCCGCGATCAGCGCGCCTACGAAGGACTTGCCCTCCGCGTCCACGTGGAGGAGGGAGGCCATCGTCGCGAGGCGTTCGCCGTCCCGCAGGGAGTTGACCGGGGACTCGCGCCACAGCGCGGCCAGCATCTTCCGGTACGGGGAGTAGCGGTCCGTCGCGCGCTCGTACTGGCGGTGGTGGTATCCGATCGCCGCGCGCTCGCGGATGATCGAGAAGTTGACCGACTGGAGGGTCTCGTCCCCCTCGATCAGCTGGTGCAGCCAGTCGTTGATCGCCGGAGTGGCCTCCATGTACGCCGCCGACAGGCCCCGCATGAAGCCCATGTTCAGAACCGAGATGGCCGTCTTCACGTAGTGCTTGGTGGGGGTGGTCGTGTTGAAGAAGGTGCGGATCGACTGCTGGGGGAGGTACGAGTCCTCGCCCTCGCCCAGCAGGACCAGGCGGCGGTTCGCGATCTCGGCCGCGAAGGTGACCGTGGTCTTGTTCCACCACTGCCAGGGGTGGACCGGGAAGAGGTGGTAGTCCGCCGGGTCCAGGTCCAGGGAGGCCAGTCTGGCCCGGAAGCCGGCGACCGCCGCCTCGCCCAGCTCCTCGCGCATGAACGAGTCGTGGTCCAGGCCCGCCCCCGCCGTGAAGGTGGAGACGTCCTTGTGGGCCGCGACCCACACCAGGTGCACCGGGCTCGCGGTCTCCGGGGCGTACGAGAGGTACTCGTGCACGCCGAAGCCCAGGCGGCCGTTGTTGGCCACGAAGCACGGGTGGCCCTCGGTCATGCCCGTCTCGATGTCCTGGAAGGAGGACTTGGCGAGGACGGAGGAGGGGATCTGGGGCTTCGTGTACTTGAAGCCCGCACCGGCCAGGGTGGAGGAGATCTCCTCCAGGTAGACCGGGAGGACCTCCGCGCTCAGGCCCAGGGTCCGCTGGAGTTCGATGTGGAAGTCCAGGGCGTCCAGGTCGAGCTGCCGGCCATCGCCGTGGCGGGTGATCGAGGACTCCTCCACCGCCCAGTGGTCCAGGGCGTGGAGGACGGCCCGGAAGCGGTACTCGACGGTGCCGTCGTCGCTCAGGACCGAGTAGCGGTCGTCGCCCAGCGGCTTCGGGGTCAGCAGGCGCTCGTGGGAGAACTCCGCCAGTGCCTTGCGGACCAGCGCGCGGTTGGCGCGGGCCCACAGCTCGGGGGAGAGGTGGGAGACGGCGTCGGTGAGGCTCATATGGACGCTCCCTGGGTGATGCCGGTGGCGGCTTCGAACTGGGCGCGGGTGCAGAAGCTGAGGAGGGCTTCCTTCTCCGGCTTCTGGACCGGGCCGTCGGGGACGAAGCCGACCGCCTCGTTGAGGGCGTGGACCGCCGTGTTGCGGACGTCCGGTTCCACGACCACCCGCTCCGTCGCCGGGTCGGCGAAGAGGGAGGCCATGACCGTGGTGATGACCGCGCGGGTGAAGCCGGTCAGAGGGGTTTCGGTCGGGGCCACCAGGAAGTGCATGCCGATGTCGCCGGGCTGGGCCTCGTACAGGCCGACCAGTTCCAGGCGGGACGGGTCGTAGCTCTCCATCAGGAAGGCCGGGCGCCCCTCGTGCAGGCCGATGAAGGCCTGGTGGTGCTCGTGCGCGGTGATGCGCATGTACTCGCGCTCCACGTCCGGGAGGGAGGCGTCCTGCATCATCCAGAACGAGGCCTTGGGGTGCGTGACCCAGCCGTGCAGCAGCTCCGCGTCCGCGAAGGGGTCCAGCGGGCGGATGGAGAACTCCCCGAGGGCGGAGTCCGTCCGGGTGAAGAGGGTTTCGGTGGTGCTCATACGAGGGTGCCTTCCGGGGCTGCGAACTGCTGGAACGCGATGGACTTCTCGACCTTGTAGTACTCGCGGCCGAGGAGCTCACCAATGATGTAGGCGTTGCGGTACGCGGCCATGCCCAGGTCGGGCGAGGTCAGGGAGTGGTTGTGGGTCGTGCCGTTCTGGAGGTACACCGCGCGGCCCGTCACGTCGACCGCGTAGTTGCGGCCGGCGTCGAGGCGGCCGCGGCCGTCGAAGTTCAGGCGGTCGCGGACCGGGGCCAGGAACTCCGGGGTGCGGTACTTGTAGCCCGTGGCCAGGACCAGGCCCTCGGAGGCGAGGGTGAAGTCCCGCTCCTGCTCCTCCTGGCGCAGGCCCAGGGTGTACGTGCCCGTGGTGGTGTCGTACGCCGCGCTGTTGAGGGAGGTGTTGGTCAGCAGGGTGGTCGGGACGGGGCCCGGCATGCTGATCTTCTTCTGGTAGAGCAGGTCGAAGATGGCGTTGATCAGATCGCCGTCGATGCCCTTGAAGAGGTTCTTCTGCTGGGTTTCGAGGCGGTAGCGGGTGTCCTCGGGGAGGGCGTGGAAGTAGTCCACGTACTCCGGGGAGGTCATCTCCAGCGTCAGCTTCGTGTATTCGAGGGGGAAGAAGCGCGGGGAGCGGGTGACCCAGTTGAGCTGGTAGCCGTGCACGTCGATCTCGGCCAGCAGGTCGTAGTAGATCTCGGCCGCGCTCTGGCCGGAGCCGATCAGGGTGATCGACTTCTTCCGCTGGAGCTCCGCCTTGTTCTGCATGTAGGTGGAGTTGTGGAGGAAGTCGCCGGCGAGGTGCTCGCAGGACGCCGGGACGTGCGGCGGAGTGCCAGTGCCCAGGATCAGGCGGCGGGCCAGGTGGGTCTCGCCCTGGTCGGTGTGGACCTCGTAGAGGGCGGTCCGCTCGTCGTAGGTGACCTCGGTGACGGAGGTGGAGTACCGGACGTTGTCGAGGCGGTCGGCGGCCCAGCGGCAGTAGTCGTTGTACTCCGCGCGCAGCGGGTAGAAGTTCTCCCGGATGTAGAAGGAGTACAGCCGGTCTTTGTCCTTCAGGTAGTTCAGGAAGGAGAAGGGCGAGGTCGGGTCGGCGAGCGTGACCAGGTCCGACATGAACGGCGTCTGCAGGTGCGCGCCGTCCAGGAACATCCCCGCGTGCCACTCGAAGTGCGGCTTCGACTCGATGAACAGGCCGTCGAGTTCCTCGATCGGCGCGGTCAGGCAGGCGAGTCCCAGGTTGAAGGGACCGAGGCCGATGCCGATGAAGTCGTGGGGCTCAGTGGTGGACGGCAAGGGATTCTCCCAGGAACTGCTCGGCGTGTGCGGCGAGGAGGTCGAGGACGGCCGCGATGTCGGCCGTCGTGGTCTGCGGGTTGAGGAGGGTGAACTTCAGGTACTGCTTCCCGTCCACCTTGGTGCCGGCGACGACGGCCTCGCCGGAGGCGAAGAGGGCCTTGCGGGCGTGGAGCTGGGCCTCGTCGGCCAGGTCGGCGGGGACGTCCTCGCCGGGCAGGAAGCGGAAGACGAGCGTGGAGATCTGCGGCTTGACGACGACCTCGAAACGCGGGTCGGCCTCGATGACCTCGTAGCCGGCGGCGGCCAGGTCGACGACCTCGTCGAAGAGGGACCCGACCCCGTCGGCGCCCATGATGCGCAGGGTCATCCACAGCTTGAGGGCGTCGAAGCGGCGGGTTGTCTGGATGGACTTGTCGACCTGGTTCGGGATCCGCTCCTCGGCCATGCGGCGCGGGTTGAGGTAGTCCGCGTGGTACGTGGCGTGCTTGAGGGTGTCGCGGTCGCGGACCAGCATCGCGCTGGAACTCACGGGCTGGAAGAAGGACTTGTGGTAGTCGACCGTGACCGAGTCGGCGCGCTCGATGCCGTCGAGGAGGTGCCGGCGGGTGGGGGAGACCAGCAGTCCGCAGCCGTACGCGGCGTCCACGTGCATCCACGAGGAGTGCTCGGCGGCCAGGCGGGCGATCTCGGGGAGCGGGTCGATGGACCCGAAGTCGGTGGTGCCGGCGGTGGCGACGACGGCCATCGGGAAGAGGCCCTCGGCGGCGCAGTTCTCCAGCTCCAGGGCGAGGAGTGAGGTGTCCATGCGCCGGTTGCGGTCGACCGGGACGGAGATGACGGCCTCGTAGCCCAGGCCCAGCATGGCGGCCGACTTCTGCACACTGAAGTGGCTGGCCTCGGAGGTGAAGATGCGCAGCTTGGGGAGGAGTTCGGCCTTGGTGAGGCCGACGCCCGCGTCCAGGGCCCGCTTCATGACGGTCCGGCAGGCCTCGTCGCGGGCCAGCAGCAGGGCGTGGAAGTTGGACTGGCTGCCGCCGGAGGTGAAGATGCCGTCCGCGCCCTCCCCGAGGCCGATGCGGCGGGCGGTCCAGTCGATCAGGCGGCGCTCGATCAGCGTGCCGCCGATGGACTGGTCCCAGGTGTCGAGGGAGGAGTTGACGGCCGCCATGACGGCCTCGCCGACCACGGCGGGGATGACCACCGGGCAGTTGAGGTGGCCCAGGTAGCGCGGGTGGTGGAAGTAGACGGCGTCGCGGAGGTAGACGTCCTCCAGCTCGGCGAGCGCGGCCGAGGCGTCGGCCAGCGGGGTGTCGAGGTCGATCCCGTTGATGACCGGGGCGAGTTCGTCGACGGATATGCCGGTGTGGGGCCGTTCCGTGGTGGCGAGTTTGGCGGCGACGCGGTCGACGCCCTCGGTGACAGAACGCCGGTAGAGATCCGCGGTCGTCTCGTTCAGCAGATGCTGGCGCATCAACTTTCCTCCGGGCAGGGGGAGAAGGTGGGGGTGGGGCAGGCGTTGATTAGGTTAGCCTAACCTAACTGAGACGCCAAATGGAGAAGGGCCCCGGCCGAAGCCGGGGCCCTTCTCTCAAATGCCCTGTGAAACAGGATTGTTGACTAGAGCTCGGACGCGGGGTCCTCGCTCGGAGCCTGGCCCGCGTATGCCTCCGCGAGCAGCTCCTCCTCGCTCGCGCCGAGCCGCCAGTAGCCGGTGAAACGCACCGCGCGGCGGTCGACGGAACGTTCCTGCACGAAGTGGCGGCGCACCGCGCGGACGGTGCCCGCCTCACCCGCGAGCCACGCGTACGGGGCTTCGGCCGAGGCGGGTTCGCCGGAGCGCAGCGCCTCCAGTACCTGTTCGGTCCGCTCGCGGCCCGCGCCCGCGCGCACGATCCAGGTGATGTCCGCGTCGGCGAGGGTCGGCAGGTCCAGCCGGTCGTCCTCGTGCGGGACCTCGAACCAGGCCCGGACCCGGGTTCCGGCGTCCAGCCGGTCCAGGATCGCCGCCGCGGCCGGCAGGGCGGTCTCGTCCGCGTACATCCAGATCGCGTCGGTGGCGGCCGGCGGCTGGAACCGTACGGACTTGTTCTCGGCGACGGCCGGGCCGATCGCCATGATCCGCCGGCCGGTCACCGCCCGCCCGGCCCAGTGCGACGCGGGGGACGTGTCGCCGTGGAGGACGAAGTCGATGTCCACCTCGTCCACGCCCCCGTCCGTACGGCGCTGCTCGCGCACGGTGTAGGAGCGCATCACCGGACGCTCCTCGTCGGGCATCCCGCGCCAGGCGCCGAACCAGGTGTCCTCGTCCGTGGACGGGAGCACGGTGTGCTCGTGTCCCGGCGGCGGCAGGAAGAGCGACAGGCTCTGGTCGTAGCCGCCCGAACGGAAGTCCGCGAGGGACTCCCCGCCGAACGTGACGCGCAGGAACGAGTGGCCGAGGCGGCGCGTGCGGAGTACTTCGAGCGCGAAGAAGCGGAAGTGCGCGGCCGCCGGGGCGTCGGCGTCCTGTGCGGTGGCGGTCATACGAGGAGTCCCCCCTGGGAATCGGTACGGCGCGGGGCGCCCGGGGCCGTTGTGGGCCCCGGGCGCCGGATCACGTCTGTGGGTCAGCTGACCTTCTTGGCGCCCTGGATGGCCTTCGCGAGGTCCTCGAGGATCTGGGCGCACTTCTCGTACGAGTAGATCGGCTCGGTGACGCGCGGGGTGACCTGGCCGGCCTTCACCGCGGGGAGCTCGGCCCAGGTGGCCTTGGCCTTCAGGTCCGCCGGCTGGAGGGTGCCGGTGCGGTTGTCGAGCAGGATGACGTCGGCCTTGTACTTGCCGGCGTTCTCCCAGCTCAGGCTCTCGAAGAAGCCGCCCTCGTCCAGCTTCTCCGGGGTGACGAACTCGACGCCGAGGGACTTGAAGTACTTCAGGTCGGCCGAGGTGTCCGGGGTGGAGGCGTAGAAGAGGTCGGCGGAACCGGAGCCGACGAGGACCTTGATGCCCGGGTTGGCCTTGGTGGCCTCGCGGAGCTTGGCGGAGGCGGCCTCGAAGCGGGACTTCGCGTCGACGGTCTTCTTGGCGTTCATGTCGGCGCCCAGGGACTTGGCGAGGTCCGCGGTGCGCTCCAGGGCCTTGTCCATGGAGACGTTGCCGCCGACGCCGATCGCGGCGGCGGGGGCCACCTTCAGGATCTTGTCCTTGGAGGCCTCGGGCACGTACCAGTAGCTGCCGTCCCAGGTGTTGGTGACGAGCAGGTCGGGCTGGAGGGCCGCGTACTTCTCGACGTTGAACTCGTCGTAGACGTTGCCCAGGATCTCGACCTTGGAGATGTCCATCGAGCCCGCCTGGACGTCGGCCTTGCCGTCGGCGGTCTTGGTCGGGCCGAAGACGCCCTTGACCGGGATGCCGTAGTCGTACAGCGCGGCGGCGGTGCCGGTGAAGGCGACGATGTTCTTCGGCTTGGCCTTGGTGCTGACGTCCTTGCCCAGGTCGTCCTTGAAGGTCCAGGCGCCCGAGGCGGCCGACTTGTCCGAGCCGCCGTCACCCTCCTTCGAGTCGGCGCCGCCGCACGCGGTGAGCACCGCGACCAGGCCGAGGGCGCCGCCGGCCGCGATGAATCCGCGACGGGTGAAGGGGGAGATTCGGGACTTGGGCATGTCGATGTCCGATTTCGTGCGTGCCGGGCGGCCACTGAGCCGTTCGGTGGGAAGGTTAGCCTAACCTTGGCTGAAATTGGTAAGGGGGCCCTAAGTTTTTCTCAGGACCCCCTCCGGCGCGCTCCGCCGCACCCGCCGCTCTAGCCGGCGAAGCCCAGCTCACGCGCGATCAGCATGCGCTGGACCTCGCTCGTGCCCTCGCCGATCTCCAGGATCTTGGAGTCCCGCCACATGCGGGCCACGGGGTACTCGTTCATGAACCCGTAGCCGCCGTGGATCTGGGTGGCGTCACGGGCGTTGTCGACGGCCACCGTGGAGGAGTACAGCTTCGCGATCGCCGCCTCCTTCTTGAAGGGCTCGCCGGCCACCAGGCGGGAGGCCGCGTCCCGCCAGCCGATGCGGGCCATGTGGGCGCGCATCTCCATGTCGGCCAGCTTGAACTGGATGGCCTGGTTGTCGCCGATCGCCTTGCCGAAGGCGTGCCGCTCCTTGGCGTACTTCACCGACTCGTCCACGCAGCCCTGGGCCAGGCCCGTCGCGAGCGCGGAGATGGCGATCCGCCCCTCGTCCAGGATGCGCAGGAACTGGGCGTAGCCGCGGCCCTCTTCGCCGACGAGGTTGGCCAGCGGGACCCGTACGCCGTCGAAGGACAGCTCGCGGGTGTCCGAGGCGTTCCAGCCGACCTTGGAGTAGGGCGCGGCCACCGTGAAGCCCGGGGTGCCGGACGGGACGATGATCGAGGAGATCTCCGGGCGGCCGTCCGCCTTGCGGCCCGTCACGGCGGTGACCGTGACCAGACCGGTGATGTCCGTGCCGGAGTTGGTGATGAAGCACTTCGAGCCGTTGATGACCCACTCGTCGCCCTCGCGGACGGCGGTGGTGCGGGTGCCGCCCGCGTCGCTGCCGGCGCCGGGCTCGGTCAGGCCGAAGGCGCCCAGGATCTCCCCGGAGCACATCTTCGGCAGCCACTCCCGCTTCTGCTCCTCGGAGCCGAAGAGGTAGATCGGCATGGCACCGAGGGAGACCCCGGCCTCCAGGGTGATGGCGACCGAGGAGTCGACGCGCGCCAGCTCCTCCAGGGCGATGCCGAGGGCGAGGTAGTCGCCGCCCATGCCGCCGTACTCCTCGGGGAAGGGCAGGCCGAACAGGCCCATGCGGCCCATCTCGGCGACGATCTCGTACGGGAACTCGTGGCGCTCGTACAGGTCGCCGATCTTCGGTGCGATGACGTCGTGCGCGAACGCCTCGACGGTGCGGCGGAGTTCCTCGTGCTCAGGGGTGAGCCGGTGGTCGAGGGCCATGGTCTTCGTTACTCCTTGTGGGAGAGTGCGCGGACGGTACGGGAGGGGCTGGGACGGCCCAGCTGTTCGGCCATCCACACGCTCGTGGCGGTGAGGGCGGCCAGATCGACCCCGGTCTCGATGCCGAGGCCGTCGAGCATCCACACCAGGTCCTCGGTCGCGAGGTTGCCGGTGGCGCTCTTGGCGTACGGGCATCCGCCGAGGCCGCCGGCGGAGGCGTCGACCGTGGTCACGCCGTGCTGGAGCGCGGCGAGGGTGTTGGACAGGGCCTGGCCGTAGGTGTCGTGGAAGTGCACGCCGATCCGGTCGGTGCCGACGCCCACCTCGTTCAGGCTGCTCAGCAGTTCCTGGACGTGGCCGGGGGTGGCGACGCCGATGGTGTCGCCGAGGCTCAGCTCGTCGCAGCCGAGGTCGAGCAGGGCCTTGGCGGTACGGACCACCTGGTGGACCGGGACCGGGCCCTCCCAGGGGTCGCCGAAGCACATCGAGAGGTAGCCGCGCACATGCGCCTTGTCCTCCTTGGCGCGGGCCACGACGGGCTCGAACATGGCGAGCGACTCGGCGACGGTCCGGTTGAGGTTGCGGGAGGCGAAGGTCTCGGTCGCGGAACCGAAGACGGCGATACGGGTGGCCCCGAGGGCCAGCGCACGGTCGAGGCCGCGCTCGTTCGGCACGAGCACCGGCAGCGCCGCCTCGACGTCGCCGAGCAGCGGGAAGAGCTGCTCGGCGTCGGCGAGCTGGGGCACCCACTTGGGGTGGACGAAGCTGGTGGCCTCGATGGTGGTCAGGCCGGCCGCGGCGAGCCGGTGGATGAACTCGGCCTTGACGGCGGTGGGTACGGCCGTCTTCTCGTTCTGCAGCCCGTCGCGGGCGCCGACCTCGTGGATCCGGACCCGCGCGGGCAGGCCGGTGCTCGGGACGGTCATGGGCAGGCGGTTCACGCGCTCTCCTCCTCGTCCGGGGTGACCACGGCCAGGACCTGGTCCATGGCGACGGTGCTGCCGGGGGTCACGTCGAGCTCGGTGACGGTCCCGGCGTGCGGGGCGGAGATGACGTGCTCCATCTTCATCGCCTCGACGACGAGCAGGCTCTGACCGGAGGTCACCTTGTCGCCGACGGCCACCTTGACGACGGTGACGGTGCCGGGCATGGGGGCGGCGAGGGTGTCCGCCCCTGCGCTCGCCGCGCCTTGAGCGGCTACCGGGTCGTGGTGCTGCACGTGCCAGGAGTCGGCGTCGCGGCCGAGCCAGGTCCCCTCCGGGGAGGTGGCGTGGCTGAAGCGGTGGGTGACCCCGTCGAGTTCGATGGTGAGGTGGTCCGGGGTGAGGCTGACGATCCGGGCGCGCGCCGGTGTGCCGGGGCTCTGCCCCAGACCCCGCGCCTCAATCGCCGGCGAGGCTGGAGTTGGGCCGGTGCCGTCGGAGATCAGCAGCTCGGAGTCCGCGCCCAGGGGGCGGGTACGGACCTCCACGGGATCCTGGCCGGGCAGCCGGAAGTGGTGCACCGTCCAGGCGGGCGTACCGCCGAGCCGCCACCCATTGGCGGCGTCGAACGGATCGACCCACCCGTTCGGGCCCGCCGGAGCGTGCCCACCCTGCCCCGCCCGGGCGTGCCCACCCAGCCTCGCCGGCGTTTGATGCGCGGGGTCTGGGGCGGAGCCCCAGTTTCGGGAAGGGGCGGGGTGGGGGAAAGCGGCCTTCAGCAGCGCAGCCGCCGCGTACACCTCCGGCGGGACGCCGTCCGGGAGTAGCTCGGAAAGGTCGCGCTCGACCAGCCCGGTGTCCAGGTCGCCCGACACCACGTCCGGGTGGGCCAGCAGCCTGCGCAGGAAACCGGCGTTGGTCTGGACGCCCAGGATCACCGTGTCGGCGAGAGCGCCCCGCAGCATGCGCAAGGCCGAGGCCCGGTCCGGCCCGTGCACGATGACCTTCGACAGCATCGGGTCGTACGTGGAGCCCACCGGAACCCCCGCCAGCAGCCCGGAGTCCGTACGCACCGCCCCACCCGACGGCTCCGACAGCGCCAGCACGGTGCCGCCGGACGGCAGGAACCCCCGCGCCGGGTCCTCCGCGCAGACGCGGGCCTCGATCGCGTGGCCCGTCAGGCGGACGTCCGACTGCTTGAAGCCCAGCGGCTCGCCCGCCGCCACCCGCAGCTGTTGCTCCACCAGGTCCAGCCCGGTGATCAGCTCCGTCACCGGGTGCTCGACCTGCAGCCGGGTGTTCATCTCCATGAAGTAGTACGAGGACGGGTCCCCGCCCGGGACGATGAACTCCACCGTGCCCGCGCCGACGTATCCGCAGGAGCGCGCCGCCTCCACGGCCGCCGCGCCCATCGCCGCCCGAGTCTCCTCGTCCAGCAGGACGCTCGGCGCCTCCTCGATCACCTTCTGGTGCCGCCGCTGGAGCGAGCACTCGCGCTCGCCCAGGTGGACCACGTTGCCGTGTGCGTCCGCCAGCACCTGGATCTCGATGTGCCGCGGCCGGTCCACCCACCGCTCGACCAGCAGGGTGTCGTCGCCGAAGGAGGACCGCGCCTCGCGGCGGGCCGCCGCGATCTCCTCGGCCAGTACGGCCGCGTCGCGGACCAGCCGCATGCCCTTGCCGCCGCCGCCCGCCGAGGGCTTGAGCAGCACCGGCATGCCGATCCCCTCGGCCGCCGCGACCAGTTCGGCATCCGACAGACCGCTGCCGGAGGAGCCGGGCACCACCGGGACGCCGGCGGCGCGCACCGTCTCCTTGGCCCGGATCTTGTCCCCCATCAGGGAGATCGCCGAGGCCGGCGGCCCGATGAAGGCCAGCCCGGCCTCGGAGCAGGCCTGCGCGAAGGCGGCGTTCTCGGCGAGGAAGCCGTAGCCGGGGTGGACGGCCTCGGCCCCGGTGCGGCGGGCCGCGTCGAGCAGCCGCTCCACCGACAGGTAGCTCTCGGCGGCCGCCGCCGGGCCGATCCGGACGGCAGTGTCGGCCTCCCGTACGTGCCGCGCGTCCGCGTCCGCGTCGCTGAAGACGGCCACGGAGCGGATGCCGAGCTCCCGCAGGGTGCGGATGACCCGGACCGCGATCTCGCCGCGGTTCGCGACCAGAACAGTGCTGAACATCAGTGAGGTCCTCACGTCACATACGGAAGATGCCGAAGCCCGAGTCGCCCAGCGGGGCGTTCGCGCACGCGGTCAGGGCCAGTCCCAGCACCTGCCGGGTCTCCATCGGGTCGATGACCCCGTCGTCCCACAGCCGGGCCGTGGCGTAGTAGGCGTTGCCCTGTTCCTCGTACTGCGCGCGGACCGGGGCCTTGAAGGCCTCCTCGTCCTCGGCCGGCCACTCCTGGCCGGCGCCCTCGATCTGGTCCCGCTTGACCGTGGCCAGGACGGAGGCGGCCTGCTCGCCGCCCATCACCGAGATCTTGGCGTTGGGCCACATCCACAGGAAGCGCGGCGAGTACGCCCGCCCGCACATCGAGTAGTTGCCCGCGCCGTAGGAGCCGCCGACCACCACCGTCAGCTTCGGGACCCGCGTGCAGGCCACCGCCGTGACCATCTTGGCGCCGTGTTTGGCGATGCCGCCGGCCTCGTAGTCGCGGCCGACCATGAAGCCGGAGATGTTCTGGAGGAAGAGCAGCGGGATGCCGCGCTGGTCGCACAGCTCGATGAAGTGGGCGCCCTTCTGGGCGGATTCGGAGAAGAGGATGCCGTTGTTGGCGACGATCCCGACCGGGTGCCCGTGGATCCGGGCGAAGCCGGTGACGAGCGTCTGCCCGAACTCCGCCTTGAACTCCTGGAAGCGGGACCCGTCCACGATCCGCGCGATGATCTCGCGGGCGTCGTACGGGGTGCGGGAGTCGACGGGGACCGCGCCGTAAAGCCCGTACGGGTCCACCTTGGGCTCCTCGGGAGCCTCGACCGACCAGGGCAGGGCGCCGCGCTCGGGCAGGGTCGCCACGATGTTCCGTACGATCCGCAGTGCGTGCGCGTCGTCCTCCGCGAGGTGGTCGGTGACGCCGGAGATCCGGGAGTGGACCTCGCCGCCGCCCAGCTCCTCGGCCGTGACGACCTCACCGGTGGCGGCCTTCACCAGCGGGGGGCCGCCGAGGAAGATCGTGCCCTGGCCGCGGACGATGACGGCCTCGTCGCTCATCGCCGGGACGTACGCCCCGCCCGCCGTGCAGGAGCCGAGGACGGCGGCGATCTGCGGGATGCCGGCGCCGGACATGCGCGCCTGGTTGTAGAAGATGCGGCCGAAGTGCTCGCGGTCGGGGAAGACCTCGTCCTGCATGGGGAGGAAGGCACCGCCCGAGTCGACCAGGTAGAGGCAGGGGAGACGGTTCTCCAGGGCCACTTCCTGGGCGCGCAGGTGCTTCTTGACGGTCATCGGGTAGTACGTGCCGCCCTTGACGGTGGCGTCGTTGGCGACGATCACGCACTCGCGGCCGCTGACCCGGCCGATGCCCGCGATGACCCCGGCGGCGGGGGCCGCGCCCCCGTACATCCCCTCGGCGGCCAGCGGGGCCAGCTCCAGGAAGGGGGATCCGGGGTCGAGGAGGGTGTCCACGCGGTCGCGCGGGAGGAGCTTCCCGCGGGCGGTGTGGCGGGCGCGGGCCTTCTCCCCGCCGCCGAGGCGGGCCGCCTCCAGCCGGGCGCGCAGGCCCTCGGCGAGCTCGCGGTGGGCGGCCTCGTTGGTCCGCCAGGCCTCGGACGCCGGGTCCGCGGCGCTCGTCAGCACTGGTGCCTGCTGCATCGGTCGAGCTCCCTTGCTCGGTGCACGCTGTTAATGAGCGTTAACGCATGTACCGCTTAGGTTAACGACCGCTAACGGCCCTGTCTAGAATGGTTTCCCATGAGCACCAGAGCGGCCGCCCCGACCCGTCGCGAGCAGATCCTCAGTGAGGCCGCCCGCCTCTTCGCCGCGCGTGGTTTCCACGGCGTCGGGGTCGACGAGATAGGGGCCGCGGTGGGCATCAGCGGCCCCGGTCTCTACCGGCACTTCGCGGGCAAGGACGCCATGCTCGCCGAGCTGCTCGTCGGCATCAGCGAGCGGCTGCTGACCGGCGGCCGCCGCCGGGTGGAGGAGGCGGCGGGCGATCCGGCCCTGGTCCTGTCCTCCCTCATCGACGGCCACATCGACTTCGCGCTCGACGACCGGGCGCTGATCACCCTGCACGACCGGGAGCTCGACCGGCTGCGGGAGGCCGACCGCAAGCTCGTACGGCAGCTGCAGCGGCAGTACGTGGAGCTGTGGGTGGACGTCGTACGGGAACTGCACCCGGAGGTGGGCGAGGCGGAGGTACGGGTCTCCGTGCACGCGGTCTTCGGCCTGCTGAACTCCACCCCCCACCTGGCGGCCCTGGGGCGGGAGGCGACCGAGTCGCTGCTCCGGCGGCTCGCGCACGGGGCGTTCGGGGCGCTGTCGGGGTGAGCGGGGGCGTCCGCCGGCTGGGATGGGCGCGGCGCCTCCGCCTGCGCGGCGGCAGAATGGCCCGTATGCCGAAGCCGATAGAGACGCCTGTACCCAGCCGAGCAGAACTCATCGACCACTTGGTCCGCACGCGGATCGCGGGGCACGTGGCCACCCCGCGGGAGAACAACCTCTCCCACTACAGGAAGCTCGCCAACGGCGACCGGCACTACTGGCTCGGCCTGGAACTGGGCGACCGATGGACCGACGAGCAGGACGTCCTGGCGGTGATGGCCGAGCGCGTCGGCGTCGTGGACGATCCGGTGCACCGCGTCGGGCAGGACACGATCGACCCGGAGCTGACCGTGGCCGGCCTGGACCGGATGGCGGCGCGGCTGCGCAAGGCGGCGCTGGACCGGCAGAGCGTGCTGCTGGCCACCGGGCACCCGGGCGGGCTGCTGGACGTCCACCGGGCCACGGCCGACGCCCTGCGGGCGGCGGGCTGCGAGATCGTCGTCATCCCGTCGGGTCTCGTCGCCGACGAGGGCTCGGTGTGGCAGTTCGCGGACGTCGCCGTGCTGGAGCGGGGGGCGACGCTGTGGCACACCCATTCGCCGGAACCGATGGCCGCGATCCTGGACGGGCTCGCCGCGGCGGGCCGCCCCCAGCCGGACCTGGTCGTAGCCGACCACGGCTGGGCGGGCTGCGCGGCGCAGCGGGGGCTGGACGCGGTGGGCTACGCCGACTGCAACGACCCGGCGCTCTTCCTCGGCGAGGCGGAGGGCACGCTGCAGGTGGCGGTCCCCCTGGACGACCACGTCCGCGACCCGCGCTTCTACGACCCGATGGTGGCCTACCTCCTGGCCGCCGCGGGCCTCGCGTAACGCCTGCGACGCCGTTGCCGGGGCAGACGTTGTCGACCTCGGCGGCGATCGGCTATCCGCGCGGGACGCGTACGACACCCTCCTGGATGACCGTCACGGCGAGGCGCCCGTCCTGGGTCCAGATGCGGGCCTGCCCCAGGCCCCGCCCGGCGGCCGCCGACGGCGACTCCTGGTCGTACAGCAGCCACTCGTCCGCGCGGAACGGCCGGTGGAACCACATCGCGTGGTCGAGGGAGGCGCCGACCACGTCGCCGACCGCCCATCCGCCCCGGCCGTGCGCGAGCAGCACCGAGTCGAGCAGGGTCATGTCCGAGACGTAGGTGGCCAGGCAGGTGTGGAGCAGCGGGTCGGCGCTCTCCAGCTTGTCGGCCGTACGGAACCACACCTGCGAACGCGGTTCCACCGGCTCGCCGACGCTGCCCCACGGCGGGACCGTGGCGTACCGCAGGTCCACCGCACCGCGCGCCTCGATCAGCCGCTCGACCGTCCCCGGGTCCCGGAAGATGTCCCGGTACGCGGGCAGGGACTCGGCCGCGGTCGGCAGGGTCTCCGGGTCGGGTGCGGCCGGCATGGCGGCCTGGTGGTCGAGGCCCTCCTCGTACGTCTGGAACGACGCGGAGAGGTGGAAGATCGGCTGCCCGTGCTGGACGGCGACGACCCGGCGCGTGGTGAAGGAGCGCCCGTCGCGGATCCGGTCGACGGTGTAGACGATGGGCGCGCCCGCGTCACCCGTACGGAGGAAGTACGAGTGGAGGGAGTGTGCGGTGCGGTCCTCGGGCACGGTCCGGCCGGCCGCGACCAGGGCCTGGGCCGCGACCTGTCCGCCGAAGACGCGCGGGACCAGGGAGGTGCGGCTGGTCCCGCGGAAGATGTTCTCCTCGATCTGCTCCAGGTCGAGCAGATCGAGGAGATCTGTGAGCGCTCCGTTCAAGGGTGCTTACAGGCCCATCGACTTGGCGATGATCGACTTCATGATCTCGCTGGTGCCGCCGTAGATGCGGTTCACGCGGTTGTCCGCGTACAGGCGGGCGATCGGGTACTCGTTCATGTAGCCGTAGCCGCCGTGCAGCTGGAGGCACTTGTCGATGACGCGGTGCGCGACCTCGGTGCAGAAGAGCTTCGCGGAGGCGGCCTCCGCGGCGCTCAGCTCGTGGGCGTCCAGCGCCTCCAGGGCGCGGTCCGCGACGGCCTCGGCGGCGTCCACCTCGGCCTGGCAGGCGGCCAGTTCGAACTTGGTGTTCTGGAAGTGGGCGACCGGCTTGCCGAAGACGGTGCGCTCCTGCACGTACTGCTGGGCGAACCGGACGGCGGCCTTGGCCTGCGCGTACGCGCCGAAGGCGATGCCCCAGCGCTCGGAGGCCAGGTTGTGGCCGAGGTAGTAGAAGCCCTTGCCCTCCTCGCCCATCAGGTCCTCGACCGGCACCTTCACGTCGACGAACGCCAGCTCGGCGGTGTCGGAGGTGCGCAGGCCGAGCTTGTCCAGCTTGCGGCCGATGGAGTAGCCCTCGGACTTGGTGTCCACGGCGAAGAGGGAGATGCCGAAGCGGCGGTCGTCCTCGCGCGGGGCGGAGGTGCGGGCGCAGACGATCACGCGGTCGGCGTGGACGCCACCGGTGATGAAGGTCTTGGCGCCGTTGAGGACGTAGTGGGTGCCGTCCTCGGAGAGCTTGGCGGTGGTCTTCATGCCCGCGACGTCGGAGCCGGTGCCCGGCTCGGTCATCGCCAGGGCCCACATCTCCTCGCCGGTGACGAACTTCGGCAGGTAGCGCTTCTTCTGCTCGTCGTCGGCCAGCATCTTGATGTAGGGCAGGGCCAGCAGCACGTGCACGCCGGAGCCGCCGAAGTTCACGCCCGCGCGGGAGGTCTCCTCGTAGAGGACGGCCTCGAACTTGTGGGTGTCCAGGCCCGCGCCGCCGAACTCCTCGGGGACGTTGATCCCGAAGACGCCCAGCTCGCCGAGCTTGTAGTAGAAGTCGCGCGGCGCCTGTCCGGCTGCGAACCACTCGTCGTAGACGGGGACGACCTCGGCCTCGATGAAGGCGCGGATGGTCTCGCGGAACGCCTCGTGGTCCTCGTTGAAAACGGTACGGCGCACAGCCGACACTCCCTTTTGCGGCCAAACCGCCGCCGCTCTCGCGGAGGTGGTTGCGCGCCGTCGTGGTTGCTCAATTGATGGCTTACGTCTAAGCGCTTGCTCAGATTAAGTTACCGGCCGGTTATCCCCGCTGTCCAGAGTGCGTAGCACGAACCACAGTTCCATTCGGGCGTCCGGGTCGTCCAGGTCGGCGCCCAGCAGCTCGGCGGCGCGGCCGATGCGCTGGCGGACGGTGTTGCGGTGCACGCCGAGCGCGGCGGCGCTGCGGTCCCAGCTGCCGTGGTGGGCCAGCCAGGCGCGCAGGGTGTCCCGGAGGGCGGGCGAGAGGGGGCCGAGCAGGGCCTCGGCGTGGGCGCGGGCCTCGGCCGCGCCGACCAGCCCCGCGAAGCCGGGGGCCCGGTGCCGGGCCAGCGCGGTACGGGCCGCCTCGGCGCGCTCCAGGGCCCGCCCGGCCTGCGCGTCGGCGGTGGCCAGGCCTCCGGCCGCGGCCGCGGCGCTCACCCCGAGCCGCCAGCCGGGCTGAGCGTCGGGCTCCCGGTCGGTGAGCAGTCGTACGACCGGCCCGCGCGGGTCCAGCAGTGCGGTGCCCAGCGCGGCGGCGAGGGTCTGCGGATCGCCGGTGCCCCGGGCGTGCACGGCGTACCAGGGCCCGGCGGCGAGGGCCGCGGCCGGGTCGCCGTCGAGCAGCAGCCGGGTGAGGGCGGCCGCCTCCGTCCCGGCCGGGCGGCTCGCGGTGAGCAGGGCGAGCAGCACGGCGGCGACGGAGGCGATGGTGTGGTCGCCGGGGGCCCGGCCCGGGGTGGCGAGGGCCAGCACCTGCCCGCCGCCCACCGCGTAGACGGCCAGGTCCGTACCGGCCAGCGTGTCGGTGGCGGTCGCCGCGGAACCGGGCGCCACGCGCTCCGCGAGCCTCTCCAGCGCACCCCGCACCTCCACCCCGGGCTCACCCCCGGCGGCCCTGGCCGGGCGCGGCCCTGCGGCACTCGCGCCTGCGGTACCTGCCCCTGCGGGACCCGTTCCGAGGCTGCCCGCGTCGCCGGCGGGGCTCGGGCCGGTGGCGCCCGGCCGGGTGCCGCCCGTTCCGCCGGGGACCGGGCCCACCGGGCCCGTGTCCGGGGAGCTCGGGGCGAGGAGGGCCGCCCAGCCGCCCAGGGCCGCCGCCAGGCGGGAGAGTACGGCCGCGACCGGGTCCGGCCGGCCGGCCGCCGCGGCCAGGGACTGCTGCGCCTCGGTGACCCGGCGCAGCTCCCGCGTGCGGGCTTCGGCCATCAGCCGCCACACCGTCCGGGCGACCGCCGTGAAGGGGGTCCCGGGCGGCACCTCGACCAGGGGCAGCCCGTGCCGGTCGCAGGCGTCCATCAGGGCCCGCGGCACCGTCTCGTGCACCGGGGTCACCCCGAACCCGACCGCGGCCGCTCCGGCCCGCACCAGCCGGGCGACGTACTCCCCGGGGTCCGTGCCGGCCGACGAGGCCCCCGGAACCGGCTCCGCGAGGTCGGCCCCGGCCGTCAGCAGCAGCTCGCCGCCCAGCAGGTACGGCGAGGGATCCGCCATCTCGGAGGCGTGCACCCCGTGCACCTCCGCCTCCCCGGGCCCCGCGAGCCGCCGCAGGCCCAGCTCCCGGTCGGCGAGCAGCGCGCCGAGAGGGACGGGTGGGGTGGGCGGTGCCTCCATGAGTGGATACTCCGTACACATCAGGGGATGGTCTGTGGATAAAACGTACACTTCGCGGCCCGGAGGTGTCGGCTTACGCTCGAAGCACCGCACCAGCAGGAACCAGCAGTACCTCCAGAAGGGCATCCCCCATGAGCACGCAGCCGCGCGGCCCCGTCGACTCCTCCCGCATCCCGCGCTACGCGGGCCCGGCGACCTTCGCCCGCCTGCCGCGCCTCGACGAGGTCGGCTCCGCCGACGTCGCCGTCGTCGGCGTGCCCTTCGACTCCGGTGTCTCCTACCGCCCCGGCGCCCGCTTCGGCGGCAACGCCATCCGCGAGGCCTCCCGCCTGCTGCGCCCGTACAACCCGGCCCAGGACGCCTCCCCCTTCGCCCTCGCGCAGGTCGCGGACGCAGGTGACATCGCCGTCAACCCCTTCAACATCAACGAGGCCGTGGAGACCGTCGAGGCCGCGGCCGACGAGCTCCTCTCCTCCGGCTCCCGCCTGATGACCCTCGGCGGCGACCACACCATCGCCCTCCCCCTCCTTCGCTCGGTCGCGAAGAAGCACGGCCCGGTCGCCCTGCTCCACTTCGACGCGCACCTGGACACCTGGGACACGTACTTCGGCGCCGAGTACACCCACGGCACCCCGTTCCGGCGCGCCGTCGAGGAGGGCATCCTCGACACCGAGGCGCTCTCCCACGTCGGTACGCGCGGCCCGCTGTACGGCAAGCAGGACCTCGACGACGACGCCAAGATGGGCTTCGGCATCGTCACCTCGGCGGACGTCTACCGCCGCGGCGCCGACGAGATCGCGGACCAGCTCCGCCAGCGCATCGGCGACCGTCCGCTGTACATCTCCATCGACATCGACGTGCTCGACCCGGCGCACGCGCCCGGCACCGGCACCCCGGAGGCGGGCGGCATGACCTCCCGCGAGCTGCTGGAGATCATCCGCGGCCTGTCCTCCTGCAACCTCGTTTCCGCCGACGTCGTCGAGGTGGCCCCGGCGTACGATCACGCGGAGATCACCTCGGTCGCGGCCTCGCACACCGCGTACGAGCTCACCACGATCATGAGCCGTCAGATCGCGGCGGCGAAGGCGAAGTAAGAAGGGCACGTAAGCGCGTGACGCACGACCACGACCTGGTACTCCGTCCCACCGAAGCCCAGACGGCGGCCGCCCTCGCGCCGCCGCCGGGGCGGACGGGCGGGGACCTGGTCGTGGAAACGCTGCGCTCCCTCGGTACGACCACCGCCTTCGGGCTGCCCGGCCAGCACGCGCTCGGCATCTTCGACGCGGTCGGCCGCTCCGACCTCCGCCTCGTCACCCTCCGGGTGGAGAACAACGCGGGCTTCGCGGCGGACGCGTACGGCCGCCTCACGGGCGAGGCCGTCCCGCTCCTGCTCTCCACGGGCCCGGGCGCGCTGACGGCCCTGCCGGCCCTGCAGGAGGCGGCCGCCGCGTCCGCCCCCGTCCTGGCGATCTCCTCCCAGGTCCCGGTGGCGGGCCTGGGCGGCGGCCGGCGCGGCCACCTGCACGAGCTGCGCGACCAGTCCGCTTCCTTCCGGGACGTGGTCAAGTCGGTCCACGTGGCCCGCAGCCCCTCCCAGATCCCCTCCGTCATCGCCGAGGCCTGGGAGTCGGCCCTGACCGCTCCCCACGGACCGGTGTGGGTGGAGATCCCGGAGGACGTGATCCGCGCCGAGACCTTCATCCCGCAGGTCACCGGCATGGACGCGACCCCGCACGAGTTGGCGCCCCGCCCCGAGCTCACGGCGGTGGCGGCCCACTGGCTGTCCTCGGCCGCCCGCCCGGTGATCATCGCGGGCGGCGGCGTGATCCGCGCGGACGCGGCGGGCAAGCTGAAGCAGCTGGCGGAACGCCTGAACGCCCCGGTGGTCACCACCTTCGGCGGCAAGGGCGCCTTCCCCTGGACCCACCCGCTGTCCCTCCAGTCCTGGCTGGAGGACCGCCACATGACGGACTTCCTGGAGGACGCGGACGTCCTCCTGGTCGTCGGCTCGGGCCTGGGCGAACTCTCCTCCAACTACCACACGTTCTTCCCGACGGGACGGGTCGTCCAGATCGAGGCGGACCTCGGCAAGCTGGAGTCCAACCACACCGCCCTGGGCATCCACGCGGACGCCCGCCTCGCCCTCCAGGCCCTCCTCGAAACGGTCCCCGAACGCGAGGACCCCCAGGCCCCCGAGCGCGTCCGCCTCGTCCTCTCCGACATCGCGGCCCGCCTGGCCGCCCAGGACGTGGCCCTGGAGCAGCAGCTCCTGACCTCGATCCGGCAGGCCCTTCCGCCGCGCTCCCCGTCCTTCTGGGACATGACGATCCTGTCCTACTGGGCCTGGTCCGCCTTCGACGCGAAGCACCCCAACACCATGCACTCGGCCCAGGGCGCCGGCGGCCTCGGCTACGCCTTCCCGGCCGCCCTCGGCGCGTGCGTCGCGGAACCCGGCACCCCGGTTCTGGCCGTCTCGGGCGACGGCGGCGCGATGTACTCCCTGGCGGAGCTGGCCACGGCGAAGCAGCACGACCTGGACGTCACCTGGCTGATCGTGGACGACGGCGGCTACGGCATCCTGCGCGAGTACGGCAGCACGACCGGCACCGATCTCCTCCGCCCCGACTTCGTGGCCCTGGCCCACTCCTTCGGCATCCCGGCCGCCACCACGACCCCGGCCACCTTGCGCGAGGACCTCGCCAAGTCCCTGGCCGAACCGGGCCCTTCGGTCCTGGTGCTTCCGGCCGGCCTCCGGATGTTCGCCCCGACGCACGGGTAGGGGCGCCGCGTCCCTTCGGGTGATGACGCTGTGTCACGGACGCCGGTGGGGCGGGGGTGTGGGACGTTGGCGGCGGGCCGGTCCGGAGCGGAGGTGGTGGTGCCGTGCTGCGTGCAGTCGTCCGCGGTCTTGCCGGGGCGGTGGTGGCCGGGGTGCTGGCCGCGGCCGCGGGGTGTGGCGGGGGGTCGGGCGGCGGGTCCGAGTCGCCGTCCCCGCGGACGCAGACCTCCGCGATCGAGGAGAGCGGCACCCCCGACGCCTCGGCCTCGGTGTTCCTGGGGCAGGGGGCCGACGATTCCGCGTCGCAGGTCAACGTGCCGACCGCGCGGGTCGGTGAGCCCGCCGGCGAGGACGTCACCGTGGTCAACCCGAGCGGCGGCGGCCCGGTCACCGTCCAGAACGTCGCCGCCACCGCGGAGAGCGGCGAGATGTCGGTCGTCGACGACGGCTGCTCGGGCGTCGAGCTGCAGCCGGGCGGTACCTGCCGGATCCGGGTGCGGCACGTCGCGACGGCGGCCGGTCCCTTCACCGGGCAGCTGACCGCGAGGACCTCCGACGGCAACGTGCTGACCGTCGGCATCTCCGGCGAGGCCACGCCCGGCGGGGAGGACACCACGGGGGTGGAGACCCCGTCGCCCTCGCCGACCTCCGACGCGTACTCCGAGGCGCCCGGGCCCACCGACAGCTATGAGGCGTCCCTCACGGGCGGATCTCGATCCTGACGGTCTCGTCGTCGGGCAGGACCACCAGCGTGCGCTCCCGCCGGTGCGGAAGGTAGGAGACGAGGTAGAAGCGGGTCGGCGCCTTCGCGAGGACCCGGAAGCCGCGGTACTGGTAGCGGTACGGGGCCTTGGCGCTGCCCAGGTCCTCGGGGACGATGCCCGGGGCGTGGTGGGTGACGGGGACCTTGGAGTAGACGACCACCCTCGGGCTGGAGAGGTAGCCCGCCGCGGCGTCGTTCATGGCCACGTTGCGGCCCGCCGCCGCCACGTACCGCGCCATGCCGAAGAACAGGCTCATCGTCAGCACCCCGAGGAGCAGGGCGCCGGCCGCCAGCCACAGCCGGTCGGCCGTGTGGTCCCGCCGGTCCTGCCCGTCGGCACCGCCGGTCAGGTGCAGCTGGACGGCGAAGAACGCCAGCGTGGCGCCCAGGGCCACCGCCAGGCAGGGAACGAACTCGCGGAGCCAGCCACGCGGGAGCCGCGGCAGCCGGTCCTCCCAGAAGAAGACCGGGAAGCCCGCCAGCACCAGGAGCAACCCGGCCGCGAGCAGCCAGGCGGTCACCCTCCCGCGCAGACGCCACTGCCCCGGCCGGGCCAGCCGCCGCCCCGCCCACCCCAGCGCCAGCAGCACGGCCAGCCCGCAGAACAGCAGGAACCAGAGCGGGAAGAAGATCGCTCTCGGGCTCCTGACGAGATAGGACTGGACGGAGAACTGGAGGTCGGCCGTCGGCACGCCGAAAGTGGCGTAGTACGCCTCCGTGTAGGTGCTGCCGAAGTAGTAGAGGAGGCCGAGGACGATGGTCCCGGGCGCGGCGACGTACGCCACCTTCTCCAGGAACGCCTTCGACGGGCTCGCCGCCTGCGGCTCGGACATGCGCCCAGTCTGTCCGCCGCCCCCCGGCCCCGCACCCGGGGCCGCGCCGCCCGGCTGACCCGGACCGCCACTGCCCCGACCGGCCGCTCCCCGCGTGCGCCGGAGCCGCCCGGCATACACGTTCGAATTGTTGCGGCGGGATGAAATCCGCCGGTCGGAGCGTTGGCGCTTCCGGCAGGACAGGACGAACGGGGAGGCACCACGTGGCGGCGGCAGAGACGGCGGCTGGCGGGAAACAGGGCTGGGCCAGGAGGCTCACCGCCTACACCTGGCGGTACAAGGCCAACGTGCTGCTGGCGCTCGGGTCCTCGCTGGCAGGCATGGCCGTCATGGCGCTCGTGCCGCTGGTCACCAAGGTGATCCTCGACGACGTCATCGGGGACCGGACCAAGCCCATGGGGCCGTGGGCGGCCATGCTCATAGGCGCGGCCGTCCTCGTCTACGTGCTCACCTACATACGCAGGTACTACGGTGGGCGGCTCGCCCTCGACGTCCAGCACGACCTGCGCACCGACATGTACGACGCCATCACCCGCCTCGACGGGCGGCGGCAGGACGAGCTGTCCACCGGTCAGGTCGTCGGGCGCGCCACCAGCGACCTCCAGCTGATCCAGGGCCTGCTCTTCATGCTGCCCATGACCATCGGGAACTTCCTGCTCTTCGGGATATCCCTCGGCATCATGCTGGCGCTGTCCCCGCTGCTGACCCTCGTGGCCCTGCTGATGGCCCCGGCCCTCTGGTTCATCGCCAAGCGCAGCCGCAAGAAGCTCTTCCCCGCCACCTGGTACGCCCAGGGCCAGGCCGCCGCCGTCGCGAGCGTCGTCGACGGGGCCGTGACCGGCGTCCGCGTCGTCAAGGGCTTCGGCCAGGAGGAGCAGGAGACCGCCAAGCTGCGCGCCGCCGGCCGCGGGCTCTTCGCCGGGCGGATGCGGACCATCCGGCTCAACTCGCGCTACACCCCCGCCCTCCAGGCCGTGCCCGCCCTCGGGCAGGTCGCGATGCTGGCCCTCGGCGGCTGGATGGCCACGCGGGGGCAGGTCACCCTCGGCACCTTCGTCGCCTTCTCCACCTACCTCGCGCAGCTCGTCGGCCCCGTCCGCATGCTCGCCATGGTCCTCACCGTCGGCCAGCAGGCCCGCGCCGGCGTCGAGCGGGTCTTCGAGCTCATCGACACCGAGCCCGTCATCGAGGAGGGCACGCACGAGCTGCCGGCCGACGCGCCCGGCACCGTCGAGTTCGACGACGTCCGCTTCGGGTACGACCCGGAGCGGCCTGTCCTCGACGGGTTCTCGCTCTCCCTCGCGGAGGGGGAGACCGTCGCCGTCGTCGGGACCTCCGGCAGCGGGAAATCCACCCTCGCGCTCCTCCTGCCCCGCTTCTACGACGCCGACCACGGCGCCGTCCGCGTCGGCGGCCACGACGTCCGCGAGCTGACCTACGCCTCCCTGCGCGACGCCATCGGGCTGGTCCCCGAGGACTCCTTCCTCTTCTCCGACACCATCCGCGCCAACCTCGCCTACGGGCACCCGGACGCGAGCGACGAGCAGATACGCGCCGCCGCCCGGGCCGCGCAGGCCGAAGGCTTCATCGAGGCACTGCCCGCCGGATACGACACCAAGGTCGGCGAGCAGGGGCTCACCCTCTCCGGCGGCCAGCGCCAGCGCATCGCCCTGGCCCGCGCCATCCTCACCGACCCGCGGCTGCTCCTCCTCGACGACGCCACCTCCGCCGTCGACGCCCGCGTCGAGCACGAGATCCACGAGGCGCTGCGGTCCGTCATGGCCGGCCGCACCACCCTCCTCATCGCCCACCGCCGCTCCACCCTCGCGCTCGCCGACCGGATCGCCGTACTGGACCACGGGCGGCTCGCCGCCATCGGCACGCACGAGGAGCTGGAGCGCGGATCCGCCCTCTACCGGCGGCTGCTGACCGACCCGGACGCCCTCGGGGCCGCCTCGCCGCGCACCCCCGACGCGGCTGCCGCGATGGCCGAGTTCGAGCGGGACCTGGAGCGGGACATCGAGCTCGAAGCCGAGATCGACTCCGAGCCCGTCAATGCCAAGCGCCGGGTCGCGGGCGGGATCACCCCCGAGCTCTGGCGCCGCCAGGAGGAGTCCGAGGGGGCCGCCCCCGGCCTGGGCATGCCGGGAGCCACCCCCGAACTCCTCGCCCAGGTGGCCGCGCTGCCGCCCGCCGAGGACAGCCCCGACGTGGACGAGGCCCGCGCCACGGCCGCCGAGGAGAGCTACGGCCTGCGCCGCCTGCTGCGCGGGTTCTGGGCGCCGCTCGCCATCAGCCTCGGCCTCGTCGCCGTCGACGCCGGCTCCGGACTGCTGCTGCCGATCCTGATCCGGCACGGCATCGACAAGGGCGTGCAGCAGGCCGCGCTCGGCGCCGTCTGGGCGGCCGCGGGCCTCGCCCTCGCCGTGGTCGTCGGGCAGTGGGCCGCGCAGTTCGCCGAGACCCGCATGACGGGCCGTACCGGCGAGCGCGTGCTGTACGCCCTGCGCGTCAAGATCTTCGCCCAGCTCCAGCGCCTCGGCCTCGACTACTACGAGCGCGAGCTGACCGGCAAGATCATGACCCGGATGACCACCGACGTGGACGCCCTGTCCACCTTCCTGCAGACCGGGCTCGTCACCGCCGTCGTCTCCGTCTTCACCTTCTTCGGCATCCTGGTCGCCCTGCTCGTCCTCGACGTCGAGCTCGCTCTGATCGTCTTCGCCACCCTGCCCCTGCTGGTGCTCGGCACGATCGTCTTCCGCCGCAAGTCGGTCGCCGCGTACGAGCTCGCCCGCGACCGGGTCAGCCTGGTCAACGCCGACCTCCAGGAGTCCGTCGCCGGGCTCCGCATCGTGCAGGCCTTCCGCCGCGAGCGCGCCGGAGCCGTCCGCTTCGCGGAGCGCAGCGACTCGTACCGCGCCGCCCGGGTCCGCGGCCAGTGGCTGATATCCGTCTACTTCCCCTTCGTCCAGCTGCTGTCCTCGGGCGCCGCGGCCGCCGTGCTGATCGTCGGCGCGGGCCGGGTGGAGGCCCAGACGCTCACCACCGGCGCGCTGGTCGCGTACCTGCTCTACATCGACCTGTTCTTCGCCCCCGTCCAGCAGCTCTCCCAGGTCTTCGACGGCTACCAGCAGGCCACCGTCTCCCTCGGCCGCATCCAGGGGCTGCTGCGCGAGCCGACCACCACCCCGCGCCCGGCCGCTCCCGTGGAGCTCTCGGAACTGCGCGGGGAGATCGCCTTCGAGGACGTCCGCTTCCAGTACGGGACCGCCGAGGAGCGGGGGGAGAAGGGCGAGGCGCTGGCCGGGATCAGCCTGCGGATACCCGCCGGCCAGACCGTGGCCTTCGTCGGCGAGACCGGAGCCGGGAAGTCCACCCTGGTCAAGATGGTCGCCCGGTTCTACGACCCGACCTCCGGCCGGATCACCGCCGACGGCGCCGACCTGCGGGAGCTCGACCTGACGGCGTACCGCCACCGCCTGGGCGTCGTCCCGCAGGAGCCCTACCTCTTCCCCGGGACCGTCCGCGACGCGATCGCCTACGGGCGGCCCGAGGCGAGCGACGCCGAAGTGGAGTCCGCCGCCCGCGCGGTCGGCGCCCACGACATGATCGCCACCCTCGACGGCGGCTACCTGCACACCGTCGCCGAGCGCGGCCGCAACCTCTCCGCCGGCCAGCGCCAGCTGATCGCGCTGGCCCGCGCCGAGCTCGTCGACCCGGACGTGCTGCTGCTCGACGAGGCCACCGCCGCCCTCGACCTGGCCACCGAGGCCCAGGTCAACCAGGCCACCGACCGGCTCGCCGGCAAGCGCACCACCCTCGTGGTGGCCCACCGGCTGACCACCGCCGCCCGCGCCGACCGGGTCGTGGTCATGGACCGCGGCCGGGTCGTGGAGGACGGCTCCCACGCAGAACTCCTGGCGCGCGGCGGCCGCTACGCCGAGCTGTGGCGCACCTTCGTCGGGGAGGACGAGCCGGCCACCGCGGCGTGAGCCCAGTGGGGCCGGAGGCTCAGAGCTCGCCGAAGAGCAGGTTGCCCGGGGCGTCCTCGTCGCTGCCCGTGTAGTACTCGCGGACGGCGGCGAGGAGTTCGTCCACGGTGAGCGTGCCGTCCCCGTTCGCGTCGATCCGCCGGAACAGCGCCTCGGCGTCGGCGGGGCTCACCTCCGTGTCGAAGGCCTCCTGCGCCCGGTGGAACTCCTCCGGGCTGATGCGGCCGTCGCCGTCGGTGTCGACGATCGTCAGGAGCGCCTTCATCATCGGCCGGAAGGAACGGTCGTAGGCGGGCCCGCCCTGTGCGTATAGCCGCGTCATGCCCAGCTTGTACTCCTCCGGCGTGACCTTGCCGTCCCGGTCGATGTCCAGCTCGGTGAACAGGTCCTGCCAGAAGTCGGCGAGCCCGTTCATCACCGCGTCCGCCTTGGGCGAGTCGGCGGGCTCGTTCAGCGCCGTCAGCAGCCGGGACCCGAGCGCGATGATGTCGGTGGAGTCGATGACCCCGCTCCCGTCGGCGTCGAGGCGGTTGAAGGAGCGCTCCAGCTTGCGGTCGAGCAGGTCGTTCGTCATGGTGGTGCCTTTCGCGGCTACGGCAAGTTGTGATGGAGTCACCCAGCGTAGCCGGTCCCTTGGCCGCTCCTTGTCCACCGCAACCTTCCGTGGGGCCCGGGTGTCGTACGTACGTGCGCACGTTGTACGTACGACCTATCGGGGGGCAGGGTGCTGAAGGGGCGGAGGGGGTGCGGCCGGTGGGTCGCGCCCCTGGGAGTGTTCGCGGCGGCGCTGTGGCTCTGTGTCGGAGGGCTGTTCGCGGCGCCGTCCGCGCGGGCGGCGCAGACGTCGACGGGGGTCCGGTCGGCGGCCGACACCCTCTGTGGGGGCCGGCTGGCCGTGACGCTGCCGTTCGACACGGGTGAGGTGCGCCTCTACAAGAGCCGCACCCAGGCCTGCGCGATGGCCGTCGCCCGGGATCCCGGGGAGCGGCGCCCGATGGCGGTGAGCATCCAGCCGCGCGGCGGGGCCCCGGTCCGCGATATCGGGCGATTCACCCGATATGCCGGTCCCGTCACCGTGGGTGCGATCAGCCGCTGCGTGTATGTAAAGGGGAGCGTGGGGGCCGGATCCGTCGATTCCGGCTGGATCCTGTGCTGACGGACCGGCCCAACTAGGTCTGTTCAGCAGTGCGTTGACCCCGCTAGGTTCACGGCGACCGAAGTGAACTCAAGGGGAGGGTGAATGCGCAAGACGCTCGGATGGCTGCTGTCGCTCGTGGTGCTGATCGGCACCATGGGTGCGGCCGGCTTCACGGCACAAGCGGCCACCGCCGCGCAGCCGGCGGCCGCGACGGACATCAAGGACCAGATCCTCGGCATCCCGGGGATGAGCCTGATCGAGGAGAAGCCGTACCCCGGCTACCGCTTCTTCGTACTGAACTACGAGCAGCCGGTCGACCACCGGCAGCCGTGGAAGGGCACCTTCAAGCAGCGCCTGACCCTTCTGCACAAGGACGTCTCGCGGCCGACGGTGTTCTTCACCTCCGGCTACAACGTCAACACCAACCCGCGCCGTAGCGAGCCGACGACCATCGTCGACGGCAACCAGGTGTCGCTGGAGTATCGATTCTTCAACCCCTCCCGCCCCACCCCGGCCAACTGGGCGAACCTGGACATCTGGCAGGCCGCCAGCGACCAGCACCGCATCTTCACCGCCCTGAAGAAGATCTACACCAAGAACTGGCTGGCCACGGGCGGCAGCAAGGGTGGCATGACGGCGACCTACTACGAGCGCTTCTACCCGCGCGACATGGACGGCGTCGTCGCGTACGTCGCCCCCAACGACGTCGTCAACAAGGAGGACTCGGCCTACGACCGGTTCTTCACCAAGGTCGGCACCAAGGAGTGCCGCGACAAGCTGAACGCCGTCCAGCGCGAGGCCCTCGTACGCCGTGAGCCGCTGGAGGCCAAGTACGCGGCCGCGGCCGCCGAGAACGGCTGGACCTTCACCACCGTCGGCAACCTCGACAAGGCCTACGAGGCCGTCGTGCTCGACTACGTGTGGGCCTTCTGGCAGTACAGCCTGCTCGCGGACTGCGCCTCCATCCCCACCGCCGCCACCGCCTCCGACCAGGAGATCTGGGACACGGTCGACGCGATCTCCGGCTTCTCCGCCTACACCGACCAGGGCCTGGAGACGTACACGCCGTACTACTACCAGGCCGGTACGCAGCTCGGCTCCCCGGACATCAAGCAGCCGCACCTGGACGGCCTGAGCCGCTACGGCTACCAGCCGCCGCGCAACTTCGTGCCCCGCGACATCCCCATGACCTTCCAGCCGCAGGCCATGCGGGACGTGGACACGTGGGTCCGCAACAACGCCCACCAGATGCTCTTCGTCTACGGGCAGAACGACCCGTGGGGCGCCGAGCCGTTCCACCTCGGCTACGGGGCGCGCGACAGCTACGTGATGATCGCGCCGGGAGCCAACCACGGCGCGAACGTGGCCAAGCTGCTGGACGGCGAGAAGGCCCTCGCGACCGCGAAGATCCTCCAGTGGGCCGGCGTGGCCCCGGCCGCCGCGCTCGCCGACGCGGGCCGCGCGGCGCCGCTGGCGGCGCCCGACGCGCAGCTCGACCAGCGCGACCTGGAGCGCGAGCCGCAGCTGCGGCCGTAACGCGCCTTCCGGCTGGGCCACGGGTCAGTACGACAGCCCGTGGCCCAGCGGGTAGCGGCCCGGCACCGCGACCGGGAGGCGGCCCGCCGGCCGTACGGCACCGGTGAGCCCCCGGGCCGCCGCCCGCATCTCCACGTCCGTCCAGGAGTACGTCGCCAGCTCCGCCGCGCAGGCCGGCAGGCGGGCCGGGTCGTACGGGTTGCGGATGGCCACCACGACGACCGGGACGCCGGTCGCGACGAGGTCCGCCACCAGGGTGCGCTGCGGACTCTCGCCTTCCGGCACGTTGTACGTGCACACCAGCACCGCCGTGTGACCGGCCGCGGCCGCCACCGCCCGGTCGGGCGCCGCCACCTCGGCCCGGCAGCCCAGCACGGTCAGCTCCCGGGCCAGCACGGCCGTCGGGGGTCCCGTGGTGCCGCTGGGGGAGGCCGGGTCCGTGCCGGTGACCAGCAGCCGGGGACCGGCCGAGGCGTCCAGCGGCAGCAGCCCGGCGGGATTGGCCAGCAGGGTGGTCGTGGCGGCCGCGATCTCGTCGGCGGCCTCCAGGTGCTCCGGGATGCCGACGGTGGCGTCGAGCTCCGCGGCGGCGGGGGCGGCCTCGTCGAACAGGCCCCGGCGCGCCTTCAGTTCCAGGATCCGCAGCACCGACTCCTCGATCCGCGCCTCCGTCAGCTCGCCTGCCTCGACCGCCGCCAGCACGCTGCGGTGCGCCAGCCCCAGGTCCGGCGGGTTCAGCAGCTGGTCGCACCCCGCCAGCAGGGCCAGTACCGGGACCCGGTCGTCGCCGTACTTCTGCCGCACCCCGGCCATGTCGAGGGCGTCGGTCACCACCACCCCCCGGAAGCCCAGGCGTTCGCGCAGGATGCCGGTGACGATGGGCTTCGAGAGGGTCGCCGGGTCCCCCGAGGGGTCGAGCGCCGGGAAGACGATGTGCGCCGTCATGACGGCGTCCACCCCCGCCTCCACCGCGGCCCGGAAGGGCGGCTCGTCCAGCTCCTCCCAGACGGCCCGGGTGTGCCGCATCACCGGCAGCCCGACGTGGCTGTCGGTCTCGGTGTCCCCGTGGCCCGGGAAGTGCTTGGCGGTCGCGGCCACCCCGGCGCTCTGGTAGCCGCGGACCTGGGCCGCGACCAGGTCCGCCACCGCGTGCGGCGCGGCGCCGAAGGACCGTACGCCGATGACCGGATTGGCGGGATTGACGTTGACGTCCGCCACCGGCGCGTAGTCCTGCCGGACGCCCATGGCGGCCAGCTCCCGCCCGGCGATCCGGGCGGCCCGGCGGGCTTCGGCGGTGGAACCGGAGGCCCCGAGCGCCATCGCCCCCGGGAGCAGGGTCGCCGGCTTGCCGATGCGTGCGACGACGCCGTGCTCCTGGTCGGTGGAGAGCAGCAGCGGGATCCCGGCGCCGGAGGCCAGGGCGGCCTGCTGGAGGCCGACCGAGAGCTCGGCGATCTGGCGCGGGGTACGGGTGTTGTGGGCCCAGGCGAAGTAGATGACCCCGCCGAGGTGGTAGCGGGAGACCAGTTCGGCGGCGGTGCGCACCCCGAACAGCGACTGGTTCTTCTCGGCGTCGGCCGGGTCGGGGTCGGTCGCCGAATGCCCGTACGCCCGGGACACGAAGAGCTGCCCGACCTTCTCGGCGAGGCTCATCCCGTCCATCAGGCGGCGCAGCCGGGCCCGGTCGGGGTGGCGGCCGGGCGCGAGGTCCCCGGGGCGGTGGTCGTCCTCGGGGGCGCGGCGGATGCCCAAGGCGGTGGAGGCGACCCCGGCGGCCGTGACGGCGGCCATCGCGGCCGCGGCGAGCAGGGTCCGGCGGGAGGCGTGTTTCGACACGCGCCGGACCCTACTCCGGGGCCGGCCCGGGGAGTCCCGGACACTCGGGAGGTCCCCCGTATGGCACGGGCGGCCGTTCAGAGCGGCACGTCGGCCCCGTCGGCCGCGAACGGGGCGCCGTGGCCGAGGTGCTCGCCTGGGCCCGCGAGCACCTCCACGAGCCGCTGCCCGTCGCCGAACTGGCCCGGCGCGCCCTGATGAGCCGGCGCTCCTTCGCCCGCCGGTTCGCCGCCGCGACCGGCACCACCCCGCACACCTGGCTCCTCAACCTGCTCCTCAACCTGCGCCTCAGCCGCGCCGAGGAGCTCCTGGAGACCACCGAACTGCCGGTGGAGGAGGTCGCCCGCGGGTCGGCCACGGGAGCGCGGCCGTCCTGCGCGAGCAGTTCGTACGCCGCCGGGCGTGCCTCCCCGGGCCTGCCGCCGCTCCTTCACCCGGACGCCACCCCTCAGCGGTTCCAGTGCTCCTGCAGGGTCCGGACCGCCTCGGTGATCGCGGGCCTGCGGGCGGCCCCGGTCCGCCACAGGGCGTACAACCGGCGTACGGGCCCGGGCTCCAGGGGCACGGCCACCGCGCCGGGCGGCAGCCGGCCCGTGCCCAGCCGGGGGACCACCGCCACCCCGAGCCCGGCCGCGACCAGGGCCACGATGGTGTGGTTCTCCTCCGCCACGTGCGCGAGCTCGGGCTCGAAGCCGGCCGTGCGCAGGGTGCGGACCAGCCAGTCGTGGCAGACCCGCCCGGGCGGCTGGCACACCCACCGCTGACCGCCGAGGTCGGCGCGGCGGACGACCTGCCGCGTGGTGAACGGGTGGCCCTCGGGCACGACCAGGTCGCAGAGGTCGTCCCCGATCACCACCTGCTCGACGCCCTCGGGGGCGGGCAGGGGCGCGATGTCCCAGTCGTGGGCCACCGCCAGATCGGTGACACCGCGGGCCACCAGGTCCACCGACAGGTGCGGATCCACCTCGGTCAGGCGTACGTCGAGCGAGGGATGACGGCGGGCCAGATCGGCCAGCACCCCCGGCAGCAGCCCGCGCGCCGCCGAGGCGAACGCGGCCACCGTCAGCAGACCGGTCGGCTGCCCGCGGCGCTCCTCCAGGGTGGTCTCGGCGCGCTCCACGATCGCCAGCAACTCCTGCGCCGTATCGGCCAGATGCCGGGCCTCCTCGGTCAGCGCGACCCCGCGGCCGCGCCGCTCCAGCAGGGTGGTGCGGGTCTCCCGCTCCAGCTTGGAGATCTGCTGCGAGACCGCGGAGGGGGTGTAGCCGAGGGCGGCCGCGGCGCCCGCGACCGAGCCGTGGACGGAAACGGCGTGCAGGGCGCGCAGCCGGGCGAGATCGAGCATGGCCCCATGGTGGCACCCCGCTGTTATTCGTAAGCAATCCTTCATCCATCCCGGAAGTGATTCGCGCTGGTGCTACACGGTCGGGGCGCCGATGCTCGGATCATGCGTCCCGTACACACCGCTCTGGCCGTGCTCGTCGCCGCCGTCTGGGGCTTCAACTTCGTCGTCATCGAGATCGGGCTCGGCCACTTCCCGCCGCTGCTCCTGTCCGCCCTGCGCTTCCTGGTCGCCGCCCTGCCCGCCGTGTTCTTCGTGGGCCGCCCCAAGGTCGCCTGGAAGTGGATCCTCGGGGTCGGGGCGGCCCTCGGCATCGCCAAGTTCGGCCTCCTCTTCACGGGCATGGCCGCCGGGATGCCGGCCGGGCTGTCCTCCCTCGTCCTCCAGGTCCAGGCCGTCTTCACCGCCGTCCTCGCCGCCGTCGTGCTGCGCGAACGGCCCGGCCGGGTACGGGTGCTGGGCATGGCCGTGGCGCTCGCCGGGATCGGGGTCGCCGCCATCGACCGCGGCATCTCCGGGCCGGTGACCGGCTTCGTGCTGGTCGTCGCGGCCGCCGCCTGCTGGGGCGTCTCCAACGTCCTGACCCGCAAGGCCTCCCCGCCCGACGCGATGAACTTCATGGTGTGGGTGTGCACGGTGCCGGTGCTGCCGCTGTTCGCGCTCTCGCTGCTGCTGGAGGGGCCCGAGCGGGACCTGGCCGCGCTGCGCGCCCTCGACTGGTCCGGGGCGGCCGTCATCGGCTACGTCGCCTGGATCTCCACCGTGTTCGGCTTCGGCGCCTGGAGCTACCTGATGCGCCGCTACCCGGCCTCCTCGGTGGCGCCGTTCTCGCTGCTGGTCCCGGTCTTCGGGATGTCCTCCGCGGCCCTGGTGCTGGGGGAGTCCGTCTCGGGCCTGCGCTGGCTGGCCGCGGTGCTCCTGGTCGGCGGGGTGGCGCTGACCTCGCTGGCCCCCGCGCGCGCCTCGAACCGTACGGGGGTCGGTTCGGGCGCCGGCGCGGGAAGTGTCAGTGCGGGGAGTTCTCCTGCAGCGGCAGCCGCCAGTCCTGCCCCGTCAGGGCGACCCCGTACGAGCGGTGCGGGCGCTCGGCGACCAGGGTGAAGCCGGCGCGCAGGTAGAGGGAACGGGCCGAGGTCAGCACGTCGTTGGTCCACAGCACCAGCTCGCGGTAGCCCACCGAGCGGGCGAAGGCGACGACGGCGTCGACGAGCCGGGTGCCGATGCCGTGGCCGCGGCCCTCCGGGTCCACCAGGAGCAGGCGCAGCCGCGCGGTGCCGGGTGTGCCCTCCTCCCGTACGCACATCACCGAGCCGACCGGTCGGCCGTCCAGCTCGGCGATCCAGACCCGCTCCAGATACGGGTCGTGGTCCTCGGCGAAGTCCGCGACGATCCGGGCCACCAGGCCCTCGAACTCCGCGTTCCAGCCGTATTCGGCGGCGTAGAGCGCGCCGTGCCGCTGCACGATCCAGCCCAGATCGCCGGGCTCGGGATCCCGCAGGCGCACCGGGCCGACGGGGGCGTCCTTGGGCGTGTCCATGGCGCCCGAGGATAGCGCGGGGGGCGGCGCCGGGGGATGGCTCGTGGTTCCCCGGTCGCCGTTCACCCGTACGTGTTGCTTCTTACTTCTTGCCGCCCAGGATGTTGCCCAGCAGGTCGCCCAGGTCGAAGCCGCCCTCGGCCGGGGCCGCGCCGGAGGCTGCCGGGGTCGCGCCCGCGGTCGGGGCGCCGGCGGCCGCGCCCTTGCCGGCGGCCGCGCGCTTGGCGAGGACGGCCAGCAGGACCGGGATCAGCATTTCGATGACCCGGGCGATGGTGGGGGCGGGGATGCCGGTCTTCTTCGAGACGGCGTTGGCCACGGGCTTGCTCACCTTGGCGAGCACCCCGGCCATCATCCCGCCGCTGAGCATGCCGCCGAGGCCACCGCCGAGCGTCGACACGCCCTGGAGCGGCGGCTCCGCCACCTCCGCGAAGGCCTGGCGGACCTCCGCGCCGTCGTCGTCATCGGCGCCGGCCTTCTGCTGGAGGTCGCCGGTCATGGCGCCGACCGTCTGGGCGACGGTGTCGCGGGCGCCGTTCGCGTCGGTGCCCAGCAGTCCGGCGATCTCGGTCAGCTTGTCGTCGCCGAGCTCATTGAACACGTCGTCCTGGAATGAAGGTTCGCTCATGCCTGAAACGCTACTTCTGTGCCGATTTACCGGCACCTCGGGTGAGCGCTGCGTAATGGAAAAGTAAAGCTGTGGAACCGGGTGCAACCGTCCGGGGCGATCGCGGGTCGTATGGTGCGTCGGCACTTCCGGGAGGGGATCTGGGGGGATCGGGAAGTCCGGCACGGGAGGGGTAACCGTGATGGGGGTCCGGCCGCGAGGCCGGACCCCCTTCTGGTTTTCCACAGGCCTGACGCGCTGTCGGAGCGGGACGGTAGCTTCGGGGCATGGCAACGAACGGGGCTGTGCAACTGGCGGTGGTCGAGGGGGTGCTCGAGCGCATCACCTACGCCAACGAGGAGAGCGGGTACACCGTCGCCCGCGTCGACACCGGCCGCGGCGGGGGAGACCTGCTGACGGTCGTCGGCGCCCTGCTCGGAGCCCAGCCCGGCGAATCCCTGCGCATGGAGGGCCGCTGGGGCTCCCACCCGCAGTACGGCAGGCAGTTCACGGTGGAGAACTACCGGACGGTCCTGCCCGCCACCATCCAGGGCATACGCCGCTACCTCGGCTCCGGCCTGATCAAGGGCATCGGCCCGAGGATCGCCGACCGCATCGTGGAGCACTTCGGCACCGCCACGCTCGACGTGATCGAGGCCGAGCCGAAGCGGCTGATCGAGGTGCCCGGGCTCGGCCCCAAGCGCACGAAGCTGATCGGCGCGGCCTGGGAGGAGCAGAAGGCCATCAAGGAGGTCATGGTCTTCCTCCAGGGCGTCGGCGTCTCCACCTCCATCGCGGTGCGCATCTACAAGAAGTACGGCGACGCCTCCATCTCGGTGGTGAAGAACCAGCCCTACCGGCTCGCCGCCGACGTCTGGGGGATCGGCTTCCTCACCGCCGACCGCATCGCCCAGGCCGTCGGCATCCCGCACGACAGCCCCGAGCGGGTCAAGGCCGGGCTGCAGTACGCCCTGTCCCAGTCCACCGACCAGGGGCACTGCTTCCTCCCCGAGGAGAGGCTCATCGCCGACGGGGTCAAGCTGCTCCAGGTGGACACCGGGCTGGTCATCGAGTGCCTGGCCGAGCTCGCCGCCGATCCGGAGGGAGTCGTACGGGAATCCGTGCCGGACCCGCAGGGCGGCCCGGATCCGCTGACCGCCGTGTACCTGGTGCCCTTCCACCGGGCCGAGCTGTCACTGGCGGGGCAGGTGCGCCGCCTGCTGCACGCCGAGGACGACCGGATGCCGGGCTTCCAGGACGTGGACTGGGACAAGGCCCTGGGCTGGCTCGCCGGGCGGACCGGGGCCAGCCTCGCCCCCGAGCAGCGGGACGCGGTCAAGCTGGCGCTGACCCGCCGGGTCGCCGTCCTCACCGGCGGGCCCGGCTGCGGGAAGTCCTTCACGGTGCGCTCGATCGTCGAGCTGGCCCGGGCCAAGAAGGCCAAGGTGGTGCTGGCCGCGCCCACCGGCCGGGCGGCCAAGCGGCTGGCCGAGCTCACCGGGGCCGAGGCCTCCACGGTGCACCGGCTGCTGGAGCTCAAACCGGGCGGGGACGCGGCGTACGACCGGGAGCGGCCGCTCGATGCCGACCTGGTCGTGGTCGACGAGGCCTCCATGCTGGACCTGCTGCTGGCGAACAAGCTGGTCAAGGCGGTGGCACCGGGTGCCCACCTGCTGCTGGTCGGGGATGTGGACCAGCTGCCCTCGGTCGGCGCCGGGGAGGTGCTGCGGGACCTGCTGGCCGAGGGCGGCCCGGTGCCCGCGGTCCGGCTGACCCGGATCTTCCGCCAGGCCCAGCAGTCGGGCGTGGTCACCAACGCCCACCGGATCAACACCGGGGTGCCGCCGATCACGGACGGGCTGCCGGACTTCTTCCTCTTCCCGGAGGAGGACACCGAGGCGGCCGGGGCGCTCGCCGTGGACGTGGCGGCCCGAAGGATTCCGGCCAGATTCGGGCTGGACCCGCGCCGGGACGTCCAGGTGCTCGCGCCCATGCACCGCGGCCCAGCCGGCGCGGGGAACCTGAACGGCCTGCTCCAGCAGGCGATCACGCCCGCCCGGCCGGACCTGCCCGAGAAGCGGTTCGGCGGCCGGGTCTTCCGGGTGGGTGACAAGGTCACCCAGATCCGGAACAACTACGAGAAGGGCGCCAACGGTGTCTTCAACGGCACGGTCGGCGTGGTCACCGGCCTCGACCTCGACGAACAGCGCCTGACGGTCCGGACGGAGGAGGACGAGGAGATCGGCTACGAGTTCTCGGAGCTCGATGAGCTCGTGCACGCGTACGCCGTCACCATCCACCGCTCCCAGGGGAGTGAATATCCGGCGGTCGTGATCCCGGTCACCACCGGTGCTTGGATGATGCTCCAGCGAAATCTGCTCTACACGGCGGTGACGCGGGCGAAGAAACTGGTCGTCCTGGTCGGGTCCCGCAAGGCCCTGGGGCAGGCGGTGCGTACCGTTTCCGCAGGCAGGAGGTACACGGCGGTGGCGGCGCGACTGTCCGGCCGCATACCGGTGGGAAACATCACCTAGATGATCGATCATTTGGGGTTCCACCACCGGTGCGGAGGGGGCAGGATGAGCAGCTTGACGGCACTGAGTGCCGTCGGAAGCACCAAACGCCGACCCCGAGTGCACTCTCCTGCGCCAAATGGGGGAAGGTAGAGGCAGTCAGGGCACCTCGAAGAAGAGGCACTACGTCGGTGAGGGATGACGTGAGCGACAACTCTGTAGTACTCCGGTACGCGGACGGTGAATACACCTACCCGGTGGTCGAGAGCACCGTCGGTGACCAGGGCTTCGACATCTCGAAGCTGCGGGCCCAGACCGGGCTCGTCACCTTGGACAGTGGCTACGGAAACACCGCGGCCTACAAGTCCGCGATTACCTACCTCGACGGCGAGCAGGGCATCCTGCGCTACCGCGGTTACCCGATCGAGCAGCTGGCCGAGCGTTCGACCTTCATCGAGGTCGCGTACCTGCTGATCAACGGTGAGCTGCCGACCGTCGACCAGCTCGCGTCGTTCCGCAACGAAATCACCCAGCACACGCTGCTGCACGAGGACGTCAAGCGCTTCTACGACGGCTTCCCGCGCGACGCGCACCCGATGGCGATGCTGTCCTCCGTGGTCAGCGCGCTGTCCACGTTCTACCAGGACAGCCACAACCCGTTCGACGAGAAGCAGCGCCACCTCTCGACGATCCGCCTGCTGGCCAAGCTGCCGACGATCGCGGCCTACGCGTACAAGAAGTCGGTCGGCCACCCGGTGGTCTACCCGCGCAACGACCTCGGCTACGTCGAGAACTTCCTGCGCATGACCTTCTCCGTGCCGGCTCAGGAGTACGACCTGGACCCGGTCGTGGTCTCGGCGCTCGACAAGCTGCTGATCCTGCACGCGGACCACGAGCAGAACTGCTCGACCTCCACCGTGCGCCTGGTCGGCTCCTCGCAGGCGAACATGTTCGCCTCGATCTCGGCCGGCATCTCCGCGCTGTGGGGCCCGCTGCACGGCGGTGCCAACCAGTCCGTCCTCGAGATGCTGGAAGGCATCAAGCGTGACGGCGGCGACGTCGACGCCTTCATCCGCAAGGTGAAGAACAAGGAGGACGGCGTCCGCCTGATGGGCTTCGGGCACCGCGTCTACAAGAGCTTCGACCCCCGGGCGAAGATCATCAAGGCGGCGGCGCACGATGTCCTCTCGGCGCTCGGCAAGAGCGACGAGCTGCTCGACATCGCGCTGAAGCTGGAAGAGCACGCGCTGGCCGACGAGTACTTCGTCGAGCGCAACCTCTACCCGAACGTGGACTTCTACACCGGCCTGATCTACCGGGCCATGGGCTTCCCGACCGAGATGTTCACCGTGCTCTTCGCGCTCGGCCGCCTTCCCGGCTGGATCGCCCAGTGGCACGAGATGATCAAGGAGCCGGGTTCCCGCATCGGCCGCCCGCGCCAGATCTACACCGGCGAGGTCCTGCGCGACTTCGTGCCCGTAGAGGCCCGCTGACCCGAGGCCCTCAAGGCACTTCAGGCATACGAAAAGCGCCCCGCCGTCGATCCCCCCACGGGTCGGCGGTCGGGGCGCTTTCCTTTCCCCGGTACGGATTCCCCCCACGGGACCCGCGCCGGGGCGTCGGTGTGTGCCGGGACCCGTTCGGGTCGGGAAGGCCGCTCAAAGCTTCCCGTGGCCACGTGTCCCGGCCGGCTGATGCCACGGACGTCCCCCAAGACTTCCGTGGAACGTCCCCCAAGACGTTCCTGGCATCGCCTCATTAGACCCGCGGCGACCCCGGATGGTTACGTTGCGATCACTGTGATCTGCGTCTCTCGTGAAGGAAACGTGTGTGCGGTGCGGAGGAGATCCACTACCGGAATGAACGCAACCGCAGGCTGTTGGTCACCACGAAGACCGAGGAGAAGGCCATCGCGGCCCCCGCGATCATCGGGTTGAGCAGTCCCGCGGCCGCCAGCGGCAGGGCCGCCACGTTGTAGCCGAAGGCCCAGAAGAGATTGCCCTTGATCGTGGCCAGGGTCCGGCGGGACAGCCGGATCGCGTCCGCCGCGACCCGCAGGTCCCCCCGTACGAGGGTCAGATCGCCCGCCTCGATGGCCGCGTCGGTGCCGGTGCCCATCGCGAGGCCCAGGTCGGCCTGGGCCAGCGCGGCCGCGTCGTTGACCCCGTCGCCGACCATGGCGACCGTACGGCCCTGCGCCTGGAGGCGGCGTACGACGTCGACCTTGTCCTGCGGGAGCACCTCGGCGATGACCTCGTCGATGCCCACCGCGCGGGCCACCGTCTCGGCGACGGCCTGGTTGTCGCCGGTCAGCAGGACCGGGGTGAGGCCCAGTGCCCGCAGCCGGGCCACCGCCTCGGCGCTGGTCTCCTTGACCGCGTCGGCGACGGTCAGGACCCCGCGCGCCGCGCCGTCCCAGGCCACCAGGACGGCGGTGCCGCCCTCGGCCTCGGCGGCCGCCTTGGCCTCCTTGAGCCCGGCCGGCAGCTCCATTGACCAGTCGGCCAGCAGCTGTTCGCGGCCCACCAGGACGGCGTGGCCGTCGACCACGCCCTGGACGCCGAGGCCGCCGCGGTTCTCGAAGCCCTCCGGGACCGACAGGGCGCCGGCCCTCTCGGCCGCCGCGGTGGCGACGGCCCGGGCGATCGGGTGCTCGGAGGCGTGCTCCAGGGACCCGGCCAGGCGCAGCAGTTCCCCCTCGTCGACGCCCTCGGCGGTGTGCACGCCGGCCAGGGTCATCCGGCCGGTGGTGACGGTTCCGGTCTTGTCCAGGACGACGGTGTCCACGCGGCGGGTGGACTCCAGTACCTCGGGGCCCTTGATGAGGATGCCGAGCTGAGCGCCCCGGCCGGTGCCGACCATCAGGGCGGTCGGGGTGGCCAGGCCCAGGGCGCACGGGCAGGCGATGATCAGGACGGCCACGGCGGCGGTGAAGGCGGCCGTCGGGTTGTCGGTGATCAGCAGCCAGGTGACCCAGGTGCCGAGCGCGAGCACGAGGACGACGGGTACGAAGATCGCGGAGATCCGGTCGGCCAGGCGCTGGACCTCGGCCTTTCCGTTCTGGGCCTCCTCGACCAGCCGGGCCATCCGGGCGAGCTGGGTGTCGGCGCCGATCCGGGTGGCCTCGACGACGAGGCGGCCGGAGGCGTTGACGGTGGCGCCGGTGACGGAGTCGCCCACCGTGACCTCGACGGGGACGGACTCGCCGGTCAGCATGGAGGCGTCCACGGCGGAGCTGCCCTCGACGACCGTGCCGTCGGTGGCGATCTTCTCGCCCGGGCGGACGACGAACCGGTCGCCGACCGCGAGCGCGCTCACCGGGATGCGGACCTCGCGGCCCGCGCGCAGGACGGCGACGTCCTTGGCGCCCAGTTCCATCAGGGCCCGCAGGGCCGCGCCGGCCTTCCGCTTGGAACGGGCCTCCAGGTAGCGGCCGAGGAGGATGAAGCCGATGACGCCCGCCGCGACCTCCAGGTAGATGGCGGAGGAGCCGTCCGTACGGGAAATGGCGAAGTCGAAACCGTGCCGCATGCCGGGCATGCCGGCGTGGCCGAAGAACAGGGCCCACAGGGACCAGACGAAGGCGGCGAGCGTGCCGACGGAGACCAGGGTGTCCATGGTGGCGGCGCCGTGCCGGGCGTTGGTCCACGCGGCCTTGTGGAAGGGGAGCCCGCCCCAGACCACGACGGGGGCGGCGAGGGTCAGCGAGAGCCACTGCCAGTTGTCGAACTGGAGGGCCGGGACCATGGACAGCAGGACGACCGGCAGGGCGAGGGTGACGGAGACGAGGAGCCGCTGGCGCAGGGCGGCGAGCGCCCGGTCCGGGGCCTCGGTCTCCGCTCCCTCCTCGGTGGCCGCCTCGGTGGCGGGCGGGGCGGGCGGCGGGGGCTCTTCCGCGGCGTAGCCGGTCTTGACGACGGTGGCGATGAGGTCGGCGACCTGGACGTCGCCGGTGTAGGAGACGTGCGCCTTCTCGGTGGCGTAGTTCACCGTGGCCTCGACGCCGTCCATCCGGTTGAGCTTCTTCTCGATGCGGGCCGCGCAGGAGGCGCAGGTCATCCCGCCGATCGTGAGCTCGACCGCCGTTATGGGTCCGTCGTGCAGGGTGCTGGTCATGTTCCGGCTCCAGAGGGGAGGGCGGGCCGGGCCGTATGGAACCAGTATGAGCTGGTCGGATACGGCCCGGCGGGGTGCTGCGGGTGCTGCGGGCGGCGCAGGTGCCGCCGGGGTGCTCAGGCCTCGGCGAGCTCGTAGCCGGCCTCGTCCACGGCGGCGCGGACGTCCTCGACGGCGAGCGGGGCGGCGGAGACCACGGTGACCTCGCCGGTCGCGGCGACGGCCTTGACCGAGCTGACGCCCGGCAGGGCGGAGAGCTCCTTGGTCACCGAGCCCTCGCAGTGCCCGCAGGTCATGCCGGTCACGCGGTAGACGGTGGTGGTCAGGGTGTCCGTCTCGGCGGTCATGTCGTTCTCCTCTTCAAGGGTGTGTCCGGTCGCGCGGGGAGGCGGTGCTTCGCTCCACTCTCTCCCGACACTCAGAGACTATACCCCTAGGGGGTATTAATGCGAGTGTCCAAGGCCCCTCTTTTGGGATGCCGATACTCCGTAAATATACGTAAATGGCCTCTATGGATCATCCGGGAACCTTCGTACTGATCACCGTCGTCGCCGTGCTCGCGCCCCTGCTCGCGTACGCCATCGCGCGGTGGCTGCCCGTCCCCCTGGTGATCTTCGAGATCCTGCTCGGCGTCCTGATCGGCCCGGACGTGCTCGGCTGGGCGCACACCGGCCAGGTGATCGACGTACTCAGTCAGCTCGGGCTCGCGATGCTGATCTTCCTGGCCGGCTACGAGATCCAGTTCGACCAGGTCAAGGGGGACACCCTCAAGAGGTCGGTGTGGGCCTGGCTGATCGCCCTCGCGCTGGGCCTCGGGGTCGGCGTCCTGCTCGCCCACGGGGGCGGCTTCGACAAGGGGGTCTACGTCGGCACCGCGCTCACCAGCACCGCGCTGGGCGCGATCCTGCCCGTGCTGAGGGACGCCGGGGACCTGCAGAGCAGATTCGGCTCCGTGATGATGGCGATGGGCTCCATCGGCGAGTTCGGGCCGATCATCGCGATGGCGCTGCTGCTGAGCGGCCGGGCGCCGGCGCGCTCGGCGGTGCTGCTGGCCGCCTTCGCGGTGCTGACCGCGGCGGCGGTGTTCTGGGCGCTGCGGCCCAAGCCGCCGTGGTTCTCCAAGGTCATCGCCAAGACCCTGCACAGCAGCGCGCAGTTCGCGGTCCGGCTGGTGGTCCTGCTGCTGGTGGCGATGCTGGCGCTGGCCCAGGTGCTCGGGCTCGACATCCTGCTCGGGGCCTTCGCGGCCGGGCTGATCACCCGGCTGGTGCTCCAGGGGGCCGCGCCGGACAGCGCCGAGACCGTGCTGTCGAAGGTGGAGGCCATGGGCTTCGGCTTCCTGGTGCCGCTGTTCTTCGTGGTGACGGGGATCGAGTTCGACCTGAAGGCCCTGCTCGGGGGCGGGCGGGTGCTTCTGCTGCTGCCGGTGTTCCTGCTGCTGTTCCTGGTCGTGCGGGGGCTGCCGATGTGGCTGCTGGCGCCCCGGGACCTGGGGCGGCGGGACCGTGCGGCGTTGGTGCTCTTCGGGTCCACCGCGCTGCCGCTGGTGGTGGCGATCACCACGCTGGGGGTTGAGGACGGGATGGTGGAGCCCGGGGAGGCGGCGGCGCTGGTGGGCGCCGGGATGCTGTCCGTGCTGGTGTTCCCGCTGGTGGGGCTGCGGCTGCGGGCGGGCGCGCGGGGGGCGAAGCCGGAGCGCGGCCGGCCGCGGCGGGTCAGTGGGAGCGAGTCGTGGTGACCATCGGTTCCAGGTAGCGCAGCAGGACGGTCTTCAGCTCCGCGACGTAAGCGTCGCGTTCGGCTCCCTCGTGCGTCAGGATCAGGTCCAGGGACGCTTTGAAGATGCCCAGGATCATGTTCGAGATGTGGGCGAGCTCGGTCGGTGTGGCCTCGGGGACGAAGGCGTGCACGGCGCCCTGGACCTGCGTGATCATGCTGGAGTGGAGCTCCTCGTGCTCCTTGTCGATGCTCCCGGGGATGCCGGAGCCGTGCATGAGGGCCCAGAAGGCCGGGTTCTCGCAGTTGAAGGCGATCAGCGGGTCCAGGACGGCGTCCAGCACCTCGGGCAGCGGGAGGCTCAGGTTCTGGGGCAGGAAGGCCTGGCCGTGCGTCTCGCGGGCGTGTCGGAGCAGCTGGTCGCCGAGCTCGATCGCGATGGCCTCCTTGTTCGGGAAGTACTGGTAGAGCGTGCCCGGCGATACTCCGGCCTCGCGCGCGATGGCGTTGGTGCTGGCGGCGGCGTAGCCGGTACGGCAGAACACCCCGGCGGCGGCTGCCAGGAGCTGGCTGATCCGGCGCTCGCCGCGGGCCTGGCGGCGGCGCGGGGTGGCCGTGCCGGTCTCGCTGTTTTCACCGGTTGCGGCGGATGTGTCCTTGGCGGTCCCCGGCATGTCTCATCCCCTGCTTCCCGTGGGTGATTGACAAACACGAGAGGTCGCTCGCATTCTGAGGAAACGCGAGCGACTGCTCGTGTTTGCCAGTCTATTCGGCCTGGCAATCACGGTGAAGGGGACACCGAGTCATGTCCGAAGTCAAAAAGCCGCCGTCTTCCGGGGGAGAGCGGCACGGGGAGAGCGGCAGGTGGACCCGCTTCGTCACGGCCCGGCCACGTCTCTCGCTGCTGCTCGCGCTCGTGGTCACGGCGCTGACCGTGTTCGCGGGCGGCGGCGTCGCCGAGCGGATGAGCAGTGGCGGCTGGGAAGACCCGGGCGCCCAGTCCACCTACGCCACCAAGGCCCTGGAGCGCGAGTTCCCGGGCTCCCAGCCCAATCTGCTGCTGCTCGTGGAGGCCGGGTCACAGGCCGCCGGGGTGGACGATCCCGCCGTCGCCGCCGAGGCGGAGCGGCTGACCGCGCGGCTCGCCGCCGAACAGGGGGTCGTCGGCGTCGGCTCGTACTGGCGCACGCACCTGCCCGCGCTGCGCTCCGAGGACGGCCGGCAGGCCCTGATCGCGGCCAGGGTGCCGGGTGACCCGAAGGCGGCCTCCGAGGTGCTGGAGCGGATCGCCCCCCACTACCGGGGCGAGCACGGACCGGTGCGGGTCTCCCTCGGCGGGCCGGTCGCGGTCCAGCGCGAGGTGACCACGACCATCCAGGAGGACCTGCTGCGCGCCGAGCTGATCGCCCTGCCGGTCACCCTCGTCCTGCTCGTCCTCGTCTTCGGCAGCGCTGTCGCGGCCGTGCTGCCGCTCGGCGTCGGCATCGTGGCCATCCTCGGCACCAACGCGGTGCTGAGCGGCCTCACCGAGTTCACCGAGGTCTCCGTCTTCGCGCAGAACCTGACCACCGCCCTCGGCCTCGGACTCGCCATCGACTACGCCCTGTTCATCGTCCGCAGATTCCGCGAGGAGCTCGCGGCGGGGCGGGATCCGGTGGGCGCCGTCGGGGCCACCGTGCGCACCGCCGGGCGCACCGTGCTGTTCTCGGCGCTGACGGTCGCGGTCGCCCTCTCGGCGATGGTCCTCTTCCCGATGCCCTTCCTACGCTCCTTCGCCTACGCCGGGGTCGCGGTGGTCCTGCTCGCGGCAGCGGCCGCTCTCATCCTGCTGCCGGCGGCCCTGGTACTGCTCGGTGAGCGGGTCAACTCCCTGGACCTGCGCCGACTGTGGCGGCGGGGGCCCGTGTCCGATGCCGGGCCCGACGCCGCGCCTGGTGCCACGGCGGAGCAGAGGCGGGGCTGGGGGCGGGCGGCCGCGCTGGTGATGCGCCGGGCCCCGGTCTTCGCGGTGGCCACCACCGCCGGGCTGCTGCTCCTCGGAATTCCCTTCCTCGGCGTCAAGTTCGGCACCGTGGACGACCGGCAGCTGCCCGGCACCGCCGAGTCGCGTGTGGTCCAGCAGCAGATCCGGGACGGCTTCCCGGGCAGCCCCGGCGGCGAGCTCACCGTGTTCGCCGAGGGGGCGCACGGCCCCGCCGAGCTCGCCGCCTACCGGGATCGGGTGGCCGCGCTGCCCGGGGTGGTCCGCGTCGACGGGCCGGTGAGCACCGGCGCCGAGGCGAGCTACGCGTACTTCTCGGTGACCACCGAGGGGGAGGCTGTGGGGCCGCGGGCCCAGGGCCTGGTCGGCGACGTGCGGAAGGTCGATGCCGACTTCCGCACCTCCGTGGCAGGGCAGGCGGCGCGGCTCGTCGACACCCGGGAGGCGATCGCCGACGCCCTGCCCACCGCACTGGCCCTGGTGGCAGTGGCCACGCTGCTGCTGGTCTTCCTGCTCAGCGGGAGCCTGCTGATACCGCTCCAGGCGGTGCTGCTCAACGCCCTCAGCCTGACGGCGATGTTCGGGGCGGTGGTGTGGGTCTTCCAGGAGGGCCACCTCTCCGGACTGCTCTCCTTCACCGCCACCGGGGACATCGAGACCACCCTGCCCGTGCTGATGTTCTGCATCGCCTTCGGGCTGTCCATGGACTACGGGGTGTTCCTCATATCCCGGATCAAGGAGGAGTACGACCGGACCGGGGACCACGAGGGGGCCGTGCGCGGCGGACTGGCCCGCACCGGCGGTCTGATCACCGCCGCGGCCCTCATCCTGGCGGTGGTGATGGTGGCCATCGGCACCTCGCGGGTGACCAACACCAAGATGCTGGGCCTCGGGATCGCGCTGGCGGTGCTGATGGACGCCATGGTCGTCCGCAGCCTCCTGGTCCCGGCGGTCATGAAGCTGACCGGCAAGGCCACCTGGTGGGCACCGGGCCCGTTGCGCCGCCTGCACGAGCGGATCGGCCTCAGCGAGGGCGAGTCGCCGCAGCCGGCGGCGGAGCACCCGGAACCGGAGCCCGTCCCGGCCGGGGCCCGGTAGGGGGCGCCCGCCCGGGAGCCCCCGGTGCCCGCGGGCCCGGGGGTGCCTCCCGGCAGAACGGCGTGGCGTCAGCTCTCGACGTTCGCGCAGATGGCGTAGGCGTCGAAAGCGCTGGTGACGTTCGAGTTGTTCTGGACGACCACGACCCAGGCGGTGAACTCGGATCCTTGCGGGAAGGACCGGAAGGCCTGCACCTCAGGGATGAACCCGAAGAATCCGCCTCCGATCACCTTCTTGCCGGCGGGGCACGGCACGATGGCCTGGGCATTGTCGTGGGCTGCGACCAGCTGGTTGTCGAGGACGACCACTTCATAGCCGGCCAGCGGCGCCGGGCACGTGGCCTTCGGGCCCTTCTTGCCCTTCGGCTTGGATGTCTTGCAGGACTTCCCGGCCGCGGAGGCCTTGCCGGGGCCGTCCGCGGCCGTGGCCGGGGAAGCGATGCCCGCCAGCGCGAGCGCCAAGGACGCCACGGCGCAGCCGGCGGCCCACGTTCTCCTCCGCGGACGGCGGGTGTGAGCTGATCTCATGGTGGTCTCGGGGGTCATGCGGTGCTCCTTGCGAACCGATGCGGAGGGCGTGCGGAGCTGGGTCGGCTCCAGTCCGGTAATCGGTTCGCGGCAGCGACCGCTTGAGGGTTTCGCGGGCCGATCAGCGGATTGGCGTACTGCATGTGGGTGCGGGACGGGGCCCGGGAGTCCCGTCCCGGGGCTGTGCGTCAGTCCTCGCGGCGGCCTCGGTTGCCGGGGCGGCGGGCCACCCAGGCGCGGACGGTGTCGGCGTACCAATAGGGCTTGCCGCCCTCCACATGATCGGGTGGGGGGAGCAGCCCGTGCTTGCGATAGGAGCGCACGGTGTCCGGCTGGACCCGGATGTGGGCGGCGATCTCCTTGTACGACCACAGCTGTCGGTCGCTCATGACCACACCTCCTTGTCCACGCCGCGGGGCCGGCCGGGAGGCCGTCGGGGGAGCCGGCGCGTGGACACTGACGATCACTCAGGGTTCTGCCCGGGGAACGACGCTGGGTGAGGGCAGGGGAGGGGCTGTCGACCGCCTGTGACGGAAGACCCGCGTCATGCGGACATGCGTGACACAAAGGCGACCCCTGTGACAGATGTGGCACAGGGGTCGAAGGGGAAGAAAAGGTTTGGAGGAGGGGATCAGTGGTACAGGGCCGGTCGTTCCGCCAGCTCCACGGGGGTCCGTAGGCCGGTGCGCGCGGCCGTCAGGCCCGCTTCCGAGACGGCGGCCGCGGCGTAGCCGTCCCACGCGTCCGGGCCCGCCACCCGGCCCCGCGCCGCCGCGGCCACCCAGGCGCGCAGCTGCCGGTCGTAGGCGTCGGCGAAGCGCACCGTGAAGTCCTGGTCGATCGCGCCGCCCCAGCGGCCCGCCGACTGCACCACCATCGCGTGGCCGTCGCCGATCCGGGCGCTGCCCGCCTCGCCGACCGCCTCGCACTGCACCTGGTAGCCGAAACCGCAGTTGACGAAGATCTCCACGTCGACGACGGCCCCGCCGGAGGTCTCCAGCAGCACCAGCCGGGGATCGCGCAGCCCCTCGGGGGCGGCTGCCGTGGGCCGGGGCGAGAGCACCGTGACGGCGGTGATCTCCTGCCCCAGCAGCCAGCGGGCCGCGTCCACCTCGTGCACCACCGAGTCGCTGATCAGCATGTCGCTGGTGAAGAAGGACGGGGAGGCGGCGTTGCGGTGCCGGCAGTGCAGGAAGAGCGGTCGCCCGATCCCGCCCGCGTCCAGCAGCTCCTTGAGCCGCTCGTACTCGGCGTCGTACCGGCGCATGAACCCCACCTGCACCAGCCGTCGCCCCAGCCGCCGTTCGGCCTCCATGACGCGCAGGGCCCCCGCCGGGTCCGGGGTGAGCGGCTTCTCGCACAGCACCGGCAGTTCCTGCGCCAGCGCGTGCCCGATCGCCTCCTCGTGGGCGGGTCCGGGCGAGGCGATGAGCACGGCCCGCACCCCGGGCGCGGCTATCGCGGCCGCCGGGTCGGTGTACGCGCCGGCCCCGTCCAGGCCGGCGGCGACCTCCTTGACCCGGTCCCCGTCCGGGTCGGCCACCGCCACCACCCGGGCGCCGCCGACGGTCCGGCCGATCCGGCGGACGTGGTCCGTTCCCATCTTCCCGGTGCCGATCACCGCGATTCCGAGCGTGCTCATGTCGTATCCCTCCCGGGGAGTCAGCGGGCGCCGCAGGAGCGCAGGTAGTCGCGGGTGCGGCGGGCGATCGGCAGCGGCCGGTCCGGCTCGCAGGGGTACATGTCCTGTTCCACGATGGCGAACAGGTCCACGCCGAGCCGCTGGGCGGCGGCAAGAACCGGTTCCAGGGCGGGCACCCCCGACGGCGGCTCGCACATCACCCCCCGGGCCACGGCCGGACCGAAGGGCACCTGGTCGGCGACGACTTCGGCGAGGATCCGCGGATCCACCTGCTTGAGGTGGAGGTAGCCGATGCGCTCGCCGAAGGTCTCGACGGCCTGGACGCTGTCGCCGCCGCAGTACGCGTAGTGCCCGGTGTCCAGGCAGAGCGAGACGAGGCCGGGGTCGGTGGCATCCAGGAACCGGGCCACGTTCTCAGGGGTGTCGATGTGCGTGTCGGCATGCGGGTGGACCGCGATCCGCAGCCCGTACCGCTCCCGCACCTCGCGGCCCAGCCGCTCGGTCTGGGCGGTCAGTTCACGCCACTGGCCGGGGGTGAGGGTGCGGTCCTCCAGCACCTCGCCGGTCTTGTCGTCCCGCCAGAAGGAGGGGATGACGACGAGATGGGCCGCGCCCATGGCCTGCGTGAGCGCCGCGATCCGCGACACGTGCTCCCAGGTGTCCTCCCACACGGCGGGCCCGTGATGGAGTCCGGTGAAGACGGTTCCGGCCGAGACCCGCAGCCCGCGTTTGGCTGTTTCCTCGGCGAGTCGGGCGGGGTCGGTGGGCAGATAGCCGTAGGGGCCGAGCTCGATCCACTCGTACCCCGCGTCGGCGACCTCGTCGAGGAACCGCTCCCAGGGGGTCTGCCGGGGATCGTCGGGGAACCAGACACCCCAGGAGTCCGGAGCCGATCCGATGCGGATACGGGTCAACGCGGGTGGGGAGGACGTCATGACGGCCACCTTAGGGTGCGAGACGAAGTGGGAGGACTGACTGTGACCGGCACAGGCGCAGGCGCGGGCACCGGCGATCCGTTCGCGTTCGACCTGATCACGATGGGCCGGATCGGGGTGGATCTCTACCCGTTGACGACCGGCGTAGCACTGGCGGACGCGGACACCTTCGGCAGGTTCCTGGGCGGCTCCCCGGCCAACGTGGCCGTCGCGGCGGCCCGGCTGGGGCGGCGCGTCGCGATGATCACCCGGACCGGGGCGGACCCCTTCGGGGCGTATCTGCGGGCGGAGCTGCGGGGGTTCGGGGTGGACGACCGGTGGGTGGCCGAGGTCGCGGACTTCCCCACGCCGATCACCTTCTGCGAGATCTTCCCGCCCGACCGCTTCCCGCTGTACTTCTACCGGCTGCCGAAGGCCCCCGACCTGGAGATCGCGGCCGAGGAGCTGGACCTGGCGGCGGTACGGGCCGCGCGGGTGTTCTGGATGACGGGGACGGGCCTGAGCGAGGAGCCCTCGCGGGCGGCGACGCTGGCCGCGCTGGAGGCGCGGGCGAAGTCCGGGATCACGGTGTTCGACCTGGACTGGCGGCCCATGCTGTGGCGGGAGAAACCGGGGCCGTACTACGAGCGGGCACTGGCCGGGGCGACGGTGGCCGTCGGCAACGCGGAGGAGTGCGAGATCGCCACGGGCGCGGCGGAGCCGTACGCGGCGGCACGGGCGCTGCTCGCCGCCGGCGTGGAACTGGCCGTGGTCAAACGGGGCCCGGAGGGCGTGCTGGCGGTCCACCGCGACGGGACGGTGGCGGAGGTGCCGCCGGTGGCGGTGGAGGTGGTGAACGGGCTGGGGGCCGGGGACGCGTTCGGCGGGGCGCTGTGCCACGGGCTGCTCGCAGGGTGGGGGCTGGAGCGGGTCATGCGGTTCGCGAACGCGGCCGGGGCGATCGTCGCTTCGCGGTTGGCGTGCTCGTCGGCGATGCCGTTCTCCGACGAGGTGGAGGAGGTGCTGGGCCGTGCCGGTGACTGCTGAGTGGGGGATGGAGTGGACGAGGCTGATCGTCCTCGACCTCGCTCCGGGGGAGTCGTACGCGCACCGGTGCGGGGAGGCGGAGTGGATCGTGCTCCCGTTGTCGGGCGCGTGCCGCGTCCGCTGCGCGGAGCCGGCCCCGGACGGTCAGGTGCGGGTTCCAGATCGGGGCTCCGCCCCGGACCCCGCGCCTCAAACGCCGGCGGGGCTGGATGTGCCCTCCGGGCACTCCGGCCCGCCAGGCGCGGGCAACGCTCGGAGCGCCATTGCGGCCCCGGCGGCGGGGACCAACCCAGCCCCTCCGGCGTTTGAGGAGCGGGGTCCGGGGCAGAGCCCCGGCAGCGCACCGCAAGTCTTCGAACTGCGCGGGCGGCGCGGGGTGTTCGACGGCGTCACCGACTTCGCGTACCTGCCCCGGGACGGGCATGCCGAGGTCACTTCCGCCGGCGGCGGGCGCTTCGCCCTCGCAGGGGCGCGGTGCGCCGAGCGGCTGCCCGCCCGGTACGGGCCCGCCGAGGGGGTGGGGGTGGAGCTGCGCGGAGCAGGACAGTGCTCCCGGCAGGTGAACAACTTCGCCGCCGCCGGCCCGCACGGCTTCGCCTGCGACCGGCTCATCGCCGTCGAGGTGCTCACCCCCGGCGGGAACTGGTCCTCGTACCCGCCCCACAAGCACGACGAGCACCACCCCGGCGAGGAGTCCCGGCTCGAAGAGATCTACTACTTCGAGATCGCCCCGCACGGCGGCACCCCCGGGCTCGGCTACCAGCGGGTGACCCCCTCGCCCGCCGGGAAGACCGACATCCTCACCGAGGTGCGGACCGGGGACGCCGTGCTCATCCCCGACGGCTGGCACGGGCCGTCCATCGCCGCCCCCGGGCACGACATGTACTACCTGAACGTGATGGCCGGGGCGCCCGGCGAGCCCCGGGAGTGGTTGATCCGGGACCACCCCGACCACGCCTGGATCCGCGGCAGCTGGGACGGGCAGGACATCGACCCCCGGCTGCCCTTCCCCCGATCGGAGGAGCACCAGTGAGGCTCACCGTCGCGCAGGCCCTCGTACGGTTCCTCTCCCGCCAGTACGCCGAGCGCGACGGCCGCAGGCACCGGCTGATCACCGCCACCTGGGGGATCTTCGGGCACGGCAACGTGGCGGGCATCGGGCAGGCGCTGCTGGAGGCGGGCCCCGAGACGATGCCCTTCCTCCAGGGGCGCAACGAGCAGGCCATGGTGCACGCCGCCGTCGGGTACGCCCGGCAGAGCGGGCGGCTCTCCGCGCACGCCGTGACCACCTCCATCGGGCCCGGCGCCACCAACCTCGTCACCGGCGCCGCCCTCGCCACGATCAACCGGATCCCGGTGCTCCTGCTGCCCGGGGACACCTTCGCCACCCGGCCCGCCGACCCCGTGCTCCAGCAGCTGGAGGTCCCCCACGCCGGCGACCTCTCCGTCAACGACGCCCTGCGGCCCGTCTCCCGCCACTTCGACCGGATCACCCGCCCCGAGGCCCTGATCCCGGCCGCCCTCCAGGCCGTGCGGGTGCTCACCGACCCCGTCCAGACGGGGGCCGTCACCCTCGCGCTGCCGCAGGACGTGCAGGCGGAGGCCTACGACTGGCCCGAGGAGTTCTTCGCGGTGCGGGTGTGGGGGGTGCGCCGGCCCCGGCCCGACCGCCACGAGCTGGCCCGGGCCGCCGAGGCCGTACGCGGGGCCGCGCGGCCCCTGATCGTCGCGGGCGGCGGTATCCGGCACAGCGAGGCCCAGGCGGCCCTCGCCGCCTTCGCGGAGGCCACCGGGATCCCGGTCGCCGTCACCCAGGCGGGCAAGGGCGTCCTGCCGTACGGCCACCCCGCCGACCTGGGCGGGATCGGCCACACCGGGACCGCCGCCGCCGACGCCGTCGCCCGGGAGGCCGATCTCGTCATCGCCGCCGGGACCCGGCTGACCGACTTCACCACCGCCTCCTCGACCCTCTTCCAGAACCCGGCCGTCCGGTTCATCGGCCTCAACCTGGACCCGTACGACGCCCACAAACTCGCCGCCCTGCCGCTGGTCGCCGATGCCCGCGAGAGCCTCGACGAACTCCGCGAGGCGGTCGCCGGGCACCGCGTGGACCCCGGGTACGCGACGGCGTACGCGGCACGGCGGGCGAACTGGGAGGCCCGCGTCGAGCAGGCCTACGCCGTCCCGGAGGAGGACGAGGACGCCCCGCCCACCCAGGTCCAGGTCCTCGGGCTGCTCGACGCCCTGGTCGACGGCACCGACATCCTCGTCAACGCGGCCGGATCCCTCCCCGGAGACCTGCACAAACTGTGGCGGGCCCGGTCGGCGGACCAGTACCACCTGGAGTACGGGTACTCCTGCATGGGCTACGAGATCCCGGCCGCGATCGGCATCGCCCTCGCCGCCCCCCGCCGCCCGGTCTGGGCGCTGGTCGGCGACGGGACCTACCTGATGAACCCGACGGAGATCGTCACGGCCGTACAGGAGGGCCTCCCGATCAGGGTGGTGATCCTCGACAACCACGGCTACGCCTCCATCGGCGGCCTCTCGGGGGCGGTGGGCGCCGAGGGATTCGGCACCGCCTACCGCTTCCGGGCGCCCGACGCCTCGTACACCGGCGACCCCCTTCCGGTGGACCTCGCGGCCAACGCGGCCTCCCTCGGGATGGCCGTGATCCGCGCCCGCACCGTACGTGACCTGCGTGAAGCCCTGGCCCAGGCCCGCTCGGCGACGCGTCCCACATGTGTCTACGTACAGACCCGAACGCCCGACACTGTGTCGGGCCCACCCCCGGCACAGGCGTGGTGGGATGTTCCTGTGGCCGAGACCGCGACCCGCAAGGCGGCGGCCCAGGCCCGTGAAGAGTACGACCGGCAAGCCGCTCAGCGACGTCGCCATCTGTGAAGGAGCAAGGCACATGAAGACCGTCAACCACTGGATCGGTGGCAAGACCGTCGAGGGCGCGTCGGGCAACTACGGCCCGGTCACCGACCCGGCCACCGGCGAGGTCACCACGCAGGTCGCGCTCGCCTCGGCCGAAGAGGTCGACGCGGCGGTACAGGTCGCGAAGGAGGCCTTCCAGACCTGGGGCCAGTCCTCGCTGGCCGCCCGCACCAAGGTGCTGTTCGCCTACCGCGCCCTGCTGGACGCCAACCGCGACGCCATCGCCGAGCTGATCACCGCCGAGCACGGCAAGGTCCACTCGGACGCGCTGGGCGAGGTCGCGCGCGGCCTGGAGATCGTCGAGCTGGCCTGCGGGATCACCACGCAGCTCAAGGGCGAGCTGTCGACCTCCGTCTCCAACCGCGTGGACGTGGCCGCCATCCGCCAGCCCATCGGCGTGGTCGCGGGCATCACCCCCTTCAACTTCCCGGCGATGGTCCCGATGTGGATGTTCCCGCTGGCCGTGGCCTGCGGAAACACCTTCATCCTCAAGCCGAGCGAGAAGGACCCCTCCGCCTCCGTCAAGCTGGCCGAGCTGGCGAGCGAGGCCGGTCTGCCGGCGGGCGTGCTGAACGTCGTCCACGGTGACAAGGTCGCCGTCGACGCCCTGCTCTCCCACCCCGACGTCGCGGCCGTCTCCTTCGTGGGCTCCACCCCGATCGCCCGCCACATCCACACAACCGCCTCCGCCAACGGCAAGCGCGTCCAGGCGCTGGGCGGCGCCAAGAACCACATGCTCGTGCTGCCGGACGCCGACCTGGACGCGGCCGCCGACGCGGCCGTCTCCGCCGCCTACGGCTCGGCCGGCGAGCGCTGCATGGCGATCTCCGCGGTCGTGGCGGTCGGCTCCATCGGTGACGCCCTCGTCGAGAAGATCCGCGAGCGCGCCGAGAAGATCAAGATCGGCCCCGGCAACGACCCGACCTCCGAGATGGGCCCGCTGATCACGGCCGCCCACCGCGACAAGGTCGCCTCGTACGTGAAGGGCGCGGCCGACCAGGGCGCCGACGTGGTCCTCGACGGCACCGGCTACACGGTGGACGGCTTCGAGAACGGCCACTGGATCGGCCTCTCGCTGCTCGACAACGTGAAGACCGACTCCGACGCCTACCGAGACGAGATCTTCGGCCCGGTGCTGTGCGTGCTGCGCACCGAGACCTACGAGGAGGGCGTGGCCCTCATCAACGCCTCGCCGTTCGGCAACGGCACCGCGATCTTCACCCGCGACGGCGGCGCCGCCCGCCGCTTCCAGCTGGAGATCCAGGCGGGCATGGTCGGCGTCAACGTGCCGATCCCGGTGCCGGTGGGCTACCACTCCTTCGGCGGCTGGAAGGACTCGCTCTTCGGCGACCTGCACATCTACGGCAACGACGGCATCCACTTCTACACCCGCGGCAAGGTCGTCACGACCCGCTGGCCGGACCCCTCGGACGCGCCGGCCGGCGTGGACCTGGGCTTCCCCCGCAACCACTGACCGCCCGCACGCCCCGCAGTACCGCTCGCCCCCGCAACCCTCACGCGGGGGCGAGTCCGTTTTCCCCGACCTACAGCAGTGACCAGACGTCCGCCGCGGCCTTGGTGCTCCAGACCGCGTCGCCGTGGCCGTAGCCGGGGACGACCGTGAAGGAGACCCGGTCGTTGCCGCCCGCGCGGATCAGCTCCGCGCCGTGCGGGTGGTCGCCGCGGCCCAACTCCGTGTTGACCCAGACCACCTCGGCGCCGATGCGCTCCCAGGCGATCGGGTACGTGGCCCCGTCCCCGGCCCAGACGGCGGCGAGATCCCGCATCAGGGCGGTCGGCAGGAGCCCGCTGCCGAGCGCGGCGGTGGCCGCGTGCCAGGTGGCGAGCGGGGTGTGGGCCAGGCTGAAGCGGTCCTCGGCCGGGGTGGCGCCGAAGGCGTAGCCGCCCGCGCTGTGGCCCTGCGCGTAGATCCAGTTCGCCGGGCCGGGCAGGGCCGCCGTGCGGATCAGCGCGAAGTGGGCGAGCCCGGCGTGGGTGAAGCGCAGCGAGGGGTCCGGCGGCCACGGGACCGCGGAGGAGCCCGCCGGGTCGGTCACGGCCCGCGCGACCAGGGCCGCCAGCCCGGGATCGGCCGCGTGGGTGCCCTGCGCGAGCTGGGCGGCGTACACGTCCCGGGTGGCGGCCGCCCGTACCGCGAGATCGCCGGTGTACGGGCCGGTCGTGTCCAGCACGACCACCCGGCGCAGCCGCGGCGAGGGATCGTGCGAGGCCGCGTCCAGCGCGAGGGCGGCCCCGGCGGAGTGCCCGGCGTACTGGTACGGCAGGTGCAGTACGGAGTCCAGCGCCGCCACCACCCGGGCCAGGTCCCGGCGGTGCGCCGCGAGGCCCCACTCGGCGGTGATGTCCTCGGCCGCGGCGGCGTCCTCGCGCGGGGTGACACCGACGACGAGCAGGCCCTGGCGGCGCAGCTCGTGGGCGAGGTTGTGGTCGGCCGGGCCGCCCGGTGTGAAGAAGTCCGCCGCGAAGTTCAGGCCGCCGCCGGGCAGCAGGTACGCGATCCCGTGCGGGGCGCGCGTGATGTCCGCGACCACGTCCACCGTGACGGGCGCCGGGCCGCCGTCCTCCAGCGGCAGGGTGAGCCGTATCCAGCCGTCCCCCGGCAGGTAGGCGGCGGTGCCGGTGCCCAGCTCGCGCTCGATGCGGGTCAGCAGGCCGACGCCCCTGGCCGGGGCGGCGGGGCCGGCGTCCGTGCCGGGCCGGGTGTCTCTGTGGTCTTGGTCCATCGGTCGTGCCTCCCCGTGGTCGGAGGCGGCCGGATGCCGTCCCCGGGGACACCCTCGCCGGTCAGCGCGCTTCAGCCAAGTCCGGTGTGGATTCGGCCTGTTCCGGGTGGGCGCGGCGGCGGCGCAGCACGAGGAGGGCGATGCCGGCCCCGGCCGCGACCAGGAGGAAGCCCACGGCGGGCCACGGCACGGCGATGAAGTCCGTCTCGGACGTGGAGACGAGATCGGGGTGGGCCGCGGCCCCGGCGGTGATCTTCACGGTCACCCAGTCCGACTGCGGTGCGTCCGGCCACGGTTCGGTCAGCTCGATCCGCTGGCCGGGCAGCAGAACCAGCTTCAGCTCGCGGGCCGGCCGGTCCAGCACCTCGCGCCCGAACAGCCCCTCGGCGGACACCGTCACCTTCGGCTCGACGACCACGTTGCCCCGGTTGACCAGGGCGTACGAGATGGTGGCGCGGGCGTCCTTGACCCAGGGCAGCAGCGGCGCCGACCGGCTGACGCGCACGTCCTCCACGCTCAGCCCCGGGGTCACCGGCCCCGGCACCCGGAAGTAGAGCCGGGCGCCCACCGAGCGCTTCACCCCGACCTGGACCTTGCCCTCCTGCTGGATGCCCTCCACGGCGGTGTTGAGGGCGACGATCCCTCCGACGTGATCGCCGGGCGTGGCGTCCGCCGGGACCTTCACGGTGAACGGGATGTCCTTGCGCCCCTTGGCCGGGACGGTGACGGTGGTCGCGGTCTCCGGCGGCAGCGTGATCCACGCGCCGACGTCCTTGGGCTTCGTCTCCACCGGCAGCAGGGCGAAGGCGCCGCCCGCCGGGGTGTTCATCGCGTCGGTCGCGAAGACCTGGAACGTCAGGTCCTTGTCGGAGGAGTTCAGGATCGTCGCGCTGTCGCTGACGGTGGTCCCGGCCGCGCCCTGGTGGAAGAAGTACGCGCGGTCGGTCATCGGAGCACCGGCCGGGGGCGTGGGGAAGACCCCCCAGGTGCCGTTGTCCGCCGCCGTCGCGGTGGCGGCCGGGAGCAGCAGGCCCGCGCCCAGCAGCAGGCCGACGAGCAGACCGTACAGAGAGGTGCGGGTGCGCATGGGAGCTTCTCCAGTCGGCGCGGAACGGGGGAAGGGGTGGTGGGGGGGGGGGGCGGGCCCCCCCCCCCCCCCGCCGCCGCGGGGGGGGGGGCCGGGGTTGTGGTGTCGACCTCCGCGGGATGGAGCGGCACACCAAGCCAAGGGTCAGGCGG
>NZ_JBICYR010000023.1:0-83098 GCF_043201175.1 Streptomyces sp. NPDC048337 | reverse complement strand
GGTGCCGGACTCCTCGTCTTGTGTGGTGGGGGGGGGGGGGGGGGCGGGGGCGGGCCCGGGGGGGGGGTGGGGGGGGGGGGGGGGGGGGGCGCGGCCCCCCCCCACCACCCTGGGCGGAGCGGGACTGCGGTCAGGCGATGGAGAAGGTGACCACCGTCTGGTAGGTGTCAGCGAACATGAACGGCGGGAGCTGGATCATCCCGCCGCCGCCGACGGCGAACTCACCACCGGTCAGGTCGTCCCCGCCGGCCGCCTGGGAGGCGACCTTCATCGGGGTGTCCGTGATCGCACCGGGCGCACCGGCGGAGCAGGTGCTCGGGCTGTCCGGGTTGGTCACGGTGCAGGACGGCTGGATGCCGATCTGCGCCTTGGCCATCGAGTGCCCGGTGGTCTGGTTCAGGAACGGCGTACGGGTCGCCGTCACGTCCCAGCCGAGGGAGCCGCCGCGGAAGTCCTGGACGGACATCGCGGTGAACTGGCCGACGACCGACTGCGGCTTGCCGTTGATGGTCACCTTGCCGAAGCTGACGGCGGGGTTGCCGCTCTGCGGGCCGATGGCCAGCGGACCGGGCAGCACCTCGACGTCGACCGGGTTCTGGACGCCGGGCTGGACCTCGACCCAGACGAAGGCCTTGCCCGCGCCGACCGAGCCGTTGATCTTGATCTCGTCGGCCTTCTTGGTGACCGTGAGGTTGCAGGTCGCGGCGCCCGAGGCGTCGGCGGTACCCGTACCGGTGTCACCGGTGGCCGCACCCGCGAGGAGCGCGCTACAGGTCACCGGGCCGGCCGGGAAGTTGGCGCCGGTGGCGACGACGGCGGTGCCCGCCTTGCCGCTGTTGGGCGTCACCTTGGTCGTGGTCGGGTCCTTCGGTACGGCGGCCACGGCCACCGAACCGATCGAGGCGCTCGGACGCGGTTCGGGCGTACAGGTGGTCGTGTAGATCGTTCCGCCCAGGTTGGCGTCCGTGATGACCTGGTCGATCGTGACCTGGATCGTGGTGCCCTCGGTGCCGTCCGGGACGGTGATGTTCCCGGTGAAGGCGGGCGGGTCGGACTTCTTGTTCGCCTCTTGGTGGCTCGGGGTGGCCGGGCTGGTCACGGTCTGGGCGACGCCGCCGACCAGCAGCTTGGCCTTGATCGTGTTCACGGTGTCGATCGTGAACATGGGGACGACCGGGGTCTCGCCCGGGTCGATCGTGATGGGCACGACGTCCCCGGCCTTCGCGCCGTCGGGGAGGGTGACCGTGAAGTCCTGGTTGCCGTCGGCCCCCGGCTGCGGCGCCGGGGCCACGCACTTCACGAACACGGGCGTGGTCTTGGTCGCGGCCTGCGCCGTCCCCGCCAGGCCCACGACGCCACCGGTCAGGGCCAGGGACAAGGCGCCCGCCCCGGCCAGCAGTTTTCGTCTGAGCGTTCTCGTACTCACTGGGTCGCGACTCCTTCGTCAAAACGAACCCCTCCCCCCACCCGCTGTGTGGGGGAGGCCGAGCCGGTGCGGTGGCCGATATTGACGCGTCGCCGTGATGAGAAGTCAATGACTTCTTTTCGCCCGAAGCACACAGAAATTGATGGGCCATCAGGGAGGGTCTGACAACTCCCTGACGGCCCATCGGATACCGACTGGTCGGTGAACCCGCTCAGTGGCCGGCGGGCAGGTGCAGCAGGAGGTTGGGCGTGCCGGCCGGGAGCGCGGTGATCCGGCCGGTCACGGAGTTCCGTACCAGCGCCTCGGACACCTGGGCCGGGGTCTTCGCCGCGCCGCCCGCCAGCAGGAGCGCGGCGGCCCCCGCCACGTGTGGGGAGGCCATGGAGGTGCCGGAGGAGCGGGCGAGGGCCTTGCGGGAGCCCTTCCAGGCCGAGACGACGCCCACGCCCGGAGCCGAAAGGTCCACGCAGCGGCCGTGGTTGGAGAAGGAGGCCAGCCGGTCCCCGGCGTCCGTCGCACCGACCGTGACGGCCTCGGGGACGACGGCGGGGGACACGGTGCAGGCGTCCTTGCCGTCGTTGCCGGCGGCCACGGTGACGGTGATGCCGGCGGCGATGGCCCGGGACACCGCCGCTTCGAGGGCGCGGCTGCGGGTGCCGCCCATGCTCATGTTCGCCACGGCGGGGGTGCCGGGGGTCTTCGCAGCGTCCTTCACCATCCAGTCGAGGCCTCCGACCATGTCCGACAGGCTGCCGGAACCGGCGCAGTCGGCCACCTTCACGGCGACGAGGGAGACCCCCTTCGCGACCCCGTAGGTCTCCCCGCCCACGGTCGCCGCGACGTGCGTGCCGTGGCCGTTGCAGTCGCCGGAGGTCTCCAGCCACACGGCGTTGTGACCGGTGCGGGCGCGGCCGCCGAACTCCCGGTGGCGGATGTTGATCCCGGTGTCCAGGACGTAGACGGTGACGCCCTCGGCCTTCGCGGGGTACGTGTACGCGCCGTCCAGCGGGAGCTCGCGCTGGTCGATCCGGTCCAGCGGCCAGGGCGCCTGCGGCTGCGTGTCGGCGATGCGGAACCGGGCGTCCGGCTCCACGGAGGCCACCCGGGGGTCCGCGGCCAGGGCGGCGGCGCGGGTGGCGGTGGTGCGGACGGCGAAGCCGTTCAGGGCGGCGTCGTAGACGGCCCGGACCTCGTCCCCGGCGTCCGCCGCCTCGGCGGCCAGGGCGCGGGTCGGGGCGCGGGAGCTGGTGTCCTTCAGGACGACGACGTAGGCGGCGGTGGCGGGTTCGGCATCGGCGTACGGCGGCAGGACGGCCGCCGCGAGGAGCGCGGCGGCGGGAAGGAGTGCGGTCAGTGCGGTCATGCGCCCGATGCTCGGCGACCCCCGCCGCACCCGCACGGAGGGTGCGCCGACTGGCCGCACGACACGCCGCCGCAGGGGGCACCATCCAGCCTCGCCGGCTTTTGAGGCGCGGGGTCTGGGGCGGAGCTCCAGGAAGCCCGGGCGCAGCCCGGGGTCGCTCGCGCAGCGGCGCCGCACCCCGGGCCCGCTACGGGGCGATGGCCCAGCCCCGCATCGCGAAGAGGCCCTCATTCCGGGCCCCCGCGGACGCATACGTGGCCAGCGCCGCCTCGTTGTCGGCGTCGACCCCCAGCCACATGCCGTAACAGCCCCGCGCCTTCGCCTCGTCGGCCAGCGCCAGAGTCAACGCCCGTCCGATCCCGCGGCGGCGGTACCCCTCGTCCACGGAGAGCTCGTACAGGCACATCTCGGTGCCCTTGTCGGGGTGGCTCATCTCGACCCCGGTGACCATGCCGGCGGGCACGCCGTCGACGTAGGCGATGAGCATCAGGTGGCCGGGGGCGCCGAGGAAGCGGGCGGACCACTCCTCGCGGACGGGCCCGTCGAAGAGGCTCTCGGCGGCTGCGATCTCGGCGGGGGTGACGGCCCGGCGGATGTCCATGGCGGCCACGATAATGCCGGGATGACGGATCGGCAGGTGGATTTCGCCGCGGCGTGGCGGTCGGCCCCCGAGGCGGTCGGGGCGGGTCAGGAGCGGACGGCCAGCGCCGCCGTGTAGCCGGTGGGGGCGGGGAGGTCCGTCAGGGTCCAGCCCGGGACGGGGGACGGGGTGGGGGCGGAGCCGACGTACGGGTCGGCCAGCCCGTTGGCGACGCCGGTGCCCGCGGCCTTGAGGCAAGCCTCCTTGCGGGCCCAGACGCGGGCGAGGGCGGGCGGGCGGTCCGGCGCGGGCAGGGCGGTGAGTTCGGCGGTCTCCGCCGGGTGCAGGAGCGGCAACACGTCGGCCACCGATGCCGCGCCCGGCATCTCCTCCACGTCGACGCCCACCGGCACCCCGGCGAAGGCCAGGTAGGCCACGTTCCCGCTGTGCGAGAGGGAGAAGTGCACGCCGCCGCCCGCGACGGCGGGCCGGCCGTGCGGGCCGCCGCAGCACGGGCACTCCTCCCGGACCAGGACGACCTCCCGCGGGTCCAGCCCCAGGTAGCCGCCGAGCAGCACGCGCAGCCCGAGGTGGGAGGCGAGGTACCGCTGCCGGTCGGCGGGCCGCAACAGCTTCCCGGCGCGCTCCCGTTCGGCCGCGTCCAGCACGGCTCCGGCCGTGCCCACCGGGTGGCCGCCGACCACCGCCAGCGTGGTGTCCAGGCACCACACCGTCGCGGCCGCGTCCCCGGGCGCCGCCCCCGTCCGCGGGGCGCCGCCGCCGAGCTGGTTCACGTACTCGATCACCTGACCGAGAGTAGCCGCCGGGCCACTGGCTATCCTCATCCCCTCGACGACGAGGGGAACGATCGTGCGAAGTGCCGCCGTCACCGCGGAAGGTGACCGGATCCGATGGGTCGAACTGCCGGGGGAGGAACCGGCCCGCGTGTACGTCCACGGGCTCGGTGCCACGGCACCCGCCTACTTCGCGGCGAGCGCGGTCCATCCGCTGCTGGCGGGGCGCCGTTCGCTCCTGGTCGACCTGCTGGGGCACGGCCACAGCGACCGGCCCGAGACCTTCGGCTACACCCTTGAGGAACACGCCGACGCGCTGGCCGCCGCCCTCACCGAGGCCGGCGTGCGGGGCGCCGAGCTGATCGCGCACAGCATGGGCGGCGCGGTGGCCATCGTGCTCGCCGACCGGCACCCCGACCTGGTGTCCCGCCTGGTGCTCGTCGACGCCAATCTGGATCCGCAGCCCCGCGCCCCCGGAACGGCGGGAAGCAGCGGCATCGCCTCCTACACCGAGGAGGAGTTCCTGTCCGGCGGCTGGGCGGAGGTGCGCGACCGGGTCGGCGCGCACTGGTGGGCCACCATGCGGCTGGCGGGCCGAACCGCCCTGTACCGCAGCGCCGTCCACCTCGCGGCGGGTACGACGCCCACGATGCGGGAGCTGCTGCTGGAGCTGAAGATCCCGCGCACCTTCCTGCTGCCCGAGGCGGACGGCCCGCTTCCGGGGACCGAGGCCCTGGAGGCGGCCGGCGTGGCCGTGGTGGCCCTCCCCGACTGCGGGCACAACATCATGCTGGACAATCCGGACGGCTTCGCCCGGGCCACCGCGGCCGCCCTGGCGCGCGGTTAGCCGCCCCCCCCGTCAGCCGTGCGCGACCGGAGTGCCGTTCTGCGTCTTCGCGCCCGGGGACGGGGTGCCGTCGGTCCAGGCGTAGACCTGCTTGCCGCGCACCACGACCTGGTACTGGTGGGCGTCCCGGCACTCGGTCCGCTCCTCGGCCGCCAGGTCGCGGTGCGGCCACCACTTGGCCCCCAGGTCCGGTCCGACGACCTTCTTCGGCGTGCCCGAGGTGCACTGCGGGCCGTCGAGCGGGGTCGCCCCCAGCGTGAACCGGATCAACTTGGAGCCGCCGGTGGTGCGCACCCGTATGCGGACGTCGGTCGCGTCCTTGGGTATCCAGGACGGCAGGGCGAAGGCCCGGTCCTCGCGCGTGGGCGCGTCGGCGGCGGTCGCGAAGCGGTGCCCCTTCTCCTTGAACACCCCGGCGTTGACCATGTCGGTCACCGGGTTGGGCGGGAGGTTGGGCAGTGCGAAGGCCGCGGTGGCGAGGACGCCCACGCTGGCGGCGACGATGACGAACGGACGGCGGCGATTCATGCTCTCAAGACTCGGCTGCGACACCCGCATCGCGCGTCCCTCCTCAGTACGAATCCGAACTCTGCCGCAGGTAGCATCCGGCCTCATACCTGAGGGCCAGCTGTGGCCGGGTCGAAGATGACGAAGTCCGTCAACGCCTAGTGACCCGGCGGCGCCCGGGGGAGTTGGGGAGGAGGGATCCGCCCGCGCGGATCCGCCCTCACCCGCCCCGCCCCCAGGAGTGCCATGCGCCGCCGCGCCTCCCGCCGAGGCTCCCGCCGTCTCGCCCCCGCTCTCGCCTCGGCGGCCGCTGCCGCCGTGCTCGCCCTCGCCCCGTCCGCCGCCACCGCGGCCCCGGCGGTGCCGGGCGACAAGCCGCAGGTGCTGAGCCGCTGGACGCAGACCGACGCCGCCAGCTACCGGGCCTGGGCCGACGCGCGGGACCACCGGGACACCTGGGCCGCGTACGGCTTCGACTGGTCGACGGACTACTGCACCTCCTCACCCGACAACCCCTTCGGCTTCCCCTTCCGGACGGCCTGCGCACGCCACGACTTCGGCTACCGGAACCACCGGGCGGCAGGGCTGTTCGCGGTCGCCAAATCCCGGCTGGACGAGGCCTTCCACGCGGACCTGCGCAGGGTCTGCGCGCAGTACTCGGGCGGGCGGAAGGCCTCCTGCGACAGCACGGCGTGGACGTACTACCAGGCGGCCCGGCTCTTCGGGATCTCCTAGCCGCGGCAGGGGGTCTACGGCGTCAGGTGGCGGGTGAACCAGTCGCGGGCGAGGGCGGAGACCTCGTCCAGGGTGCCCGGCTCCTCGAAGAGGTGGGTGGCTCCGGGGACGATCTCCAGCCGGTTCTCGCAGTGGCGCAGCTCCTGCTGGGCCTGCCGGTTGAGGTCGAGCACCATGGTGTCGCGGCCGCCCACGATGAGCAGGGTCGGCGCCCGTACGCCGGCGAGCCGCGGTGCCGCGAGGTCGGGCCGGCCGCCGCGGGAGACGACCGCGCCGATGCCGGAGTCCTCGTCCGCGGCCGCCCACAGCGCGGCCGCGGCCCCGGTGCTGGCCCCGAAGTAGCCGATCGGGAGGGACTCGCGGCTCCGCAGCCAGCCCGTGGCGTCCGCCAGCCGCCGGGCCAGGACCTCGATGGCGAACACGTTCGCCCGGTGGCCCTCCTCGGCCGGTGTGAGCAGGTCGAAGAGCAGGGTGCCCAGCCCCGCCCGGTTCAGGTCGGCCGCGACCGCGCGGTTGCGCGGGCTGTGCCTGCTGCTGCCGGAGCCGTGCGCGAACATCACCACCGCGCCGGCGCCCTCGGGCAGGGTGAGGTCCCCGGCGAGCGCGACCCCGCCGGCGTCGACCTCGACCTCCACCTCGGTCTCGGCCTCGATCGCGGAGGGACCGGCGGGAGTGGCGGCGGCCCGCGCCAGCAGGTCGACGACCTCCTCGTCCGGGGTCTGGGAGAAGTCCTGGTACCACTGGCCGACGGCCGAGAACGCGTGCGGCGTGGACAGGCAGACCACCTCGTCCGCCTCGGTCCGCAGCCAGGCCACCGCGTCCGGCGGCGCCACCGGTACGGCCAGCACCACGCGGGCCGCGCCCATCGCGCGGACCACCTCGCACGCGGCGGCGGCCGTGGCCCCGGTCGCGATCCCGTCGTCGACCACGATCGCCGTCCGCCCGGCCGGATCCACCCGCGGTCGGCCCTCGCGGAACTTCAGGGCCTGCCGGGCGAGCACCGCCTCCTCGGCGCGCTCGACCGCCGCCAGACCTTCCGCCCCGACCCCGCTGCGGCGGGCGATGTCCTCACTGATCACCCGTACGCCGCCCTCACCGATGGCGCCGAAACCCAGCTCACGGTGGTAGGGGACGCCGAGCTTGCGGACGACGATCACGTCGAGCGGAGCCCCGAGCGCCTGCGCCACCTGGAAGGCCACCGGGATCCCCCCGCGCGGCAGCCCAAGAACGACGGGATTCTCCCCCTTCAGGTGGCGGAGCGCCTCGGCGAGACGCCGCCCCGCGTCAGCGCGATGGGTGAACTGCACGAGGGTTCACCCCCAGACGTATGGGGATACGAAAAACCACGCACGCACCTGATTCCACGCAACCCCATGCCCGCTTCCCCCGCAAGTCGGAGCGGTCGCTGTGCGAAGGTGGACGTGTGACGACGCTGGAGGACCTCGCCCGGCTGCGCCGGGCCCGTGACCGGATGGACCGCGAATACGCGCAGCCCCTCGACGTGCCGGCCCTGGCGCGTACCGCCCTCATGTCGGCGGGGCACTTCTCCCGCAGCTTCCGGGCCGCCTACGGGGAGACGCCGTACAGCTACCTGATGACGCGCCGGATCGAACGGGCCAAGGCGCTGTTGCGGCGGGGCGACCTGACGGTGACGGAGGTCTGCTTCGAGGTCGGCTGTACCTCGCTGGGCTCGTTCAGCTCGCGGTTCACCGAGCTGGTCGGCGAGAGCCCCAGCGCCTACCGGGCCCGCAACCACGACGAGAGCGCTGCCATCCCGCCGTGCGTCGCCAAGATCCACACGCGACCGGTCAGGAACGGAGAAGCCAAGGCGAATCCCCGCGCCTAGCGTGGAGCGCATGGACATCAAGCTCTCGCAGTGCTTCATCGCCGTCGACGACCACGACAAGGCGCTCGCCTTCTACCGGGACGTACTCGGTCTGGAGGTGCGGGGCGACGTCGGTTACGAGGGGATGCGGTGGGTCACCGTCGGCGCGCCCTCGCAGCCCGACGTGAACATCGTCCTCGAACCGCCGCTCGCGGACCCGAACGCCACGGCCGCCGACAAGGAGGCCATGGCCGAGCTCCTGGCCAAGGGCCTCCTGCGCGCCGTCATCTTCAGTACGGACGACTGCGACGCCACCTTCGAGCGCATCCGCGCCGCGGGCGGCGAGGTCCTCCAGGAGCCGGTCGACCAACCGTACGGCGTCCGCGACTGCGCCTTCCGCGACCCGGCCGGCAACATGCTCCGCTTCACCCAGCCCCGCGGGTAGCCGGACGGCCGCGCGGTCCGACGCTTACGGCAGCGCTACACATCGCTCGCTAGGGTGCGTCGGACCTGCGCAAAAAAACCCTCCCGGAGGGAGGGTTCGGTTGGTGGAGAAAAAGTGCCCCCGGCAGGACTCGAACCTGCGGCCAAGTGCTTAGAAGGCACCTGCTCTATCCACTGAGCTACGGGGGCCGGAAGGTGGCCGTGGTGGCCTGGAGCCCCTTGGTGGGGGTGGGACTGTGGTCCGTGCCGGGTCAAGGATAGGGCTCCGGTTGCCTTGTCCCGGTTGCTTCACTCGCGTGCCACGATGTGGAGGTTCGGTGAAGCGGTCCCGATAATCGCAGGCAGGTGCGATTCTCGCATCGCTTTTGCGCCGCGGCGCCCTGGGTGTTGTGCACTCGTTATGCCTGCGCCCCACTAGTCCGCTGTGTCCACGATGTCCCTCTGGAGTCGCGGTCGGCGCGCAGAGGACGTATAAGCTTCAAAAATGGTCCTAAATTGGGCATTCTTCGCATGTGGTGACCTTGGATGTTCGGCCTCAGCTGCTCGATGCCCTGTCCGCCCTGCGCGACCGGGTCGCGTCCGTGCGTCTGCCGCTGCCCCTGCCCGGCGCTCCGCGTGCCCGCCAGACCAGAGCCGAGCTGCTCGCGCAGCTCGACGACTACCTCGTACCCCGGCTGAAGGCGCCCGAGGCGCCGATGCTCGCCGTCGTCGGCGGGTCCACCGGGGCCGGTAAGTCGACCCTCGTCAACTCCCTCGTCGGGCGGCAGGTCAGCGAAGCCGGGGTGCTGCGTCCCACGACGCGCGTCCCCGTGCTCGTCTGCCATCCGGATGATCATCACTGGTTCGCCGGAATGCGGGTGCTGCCCGACCTCATGCGCGTCTGGATGCCGCACGGGGAGGAGGAATCGGAGGCCGCGTCCGCCCGGTCCCGCTCCCGGTCCGGCGATCGCGGCCACGCGGGCGGTCAGGGAGCCGGTCTCGGCCACGCCACCCGCGAGATGCGGATCGAGACCGTCTCCACCCTGCCGCGCGGACTCGCCATCCTCGACGCCCCCGACATCGACTCCCTCGTCGTCGAGAACCGGACACTCGCCGCCGAACTCATCTGCGCCGCCGACGTCTGGGTGATGGTCACCACCGCCTCGCGGTACGCCGACGCCGTCCCCTGGCACCTGCTGCGCACAGCCAAGCAGTACAGGGCCACCCTCATCACCGTCCTCGACCGCGTCCCGCACCAGGTGCTCGCCGAGGTCTCGCGGCAGTACGGGGCCCTGCTCACCCGGGCCGGACTGGGCGACGTACCGCGCTTCACCGTCCCCGAACTCCCGGAGTCGGCGGGAGGCGGCGGGCTGCTCCCGGCCAGCGCCGTCGCGCCGCTCTTCGCCTGGCTCGCCCACCACGCGCAGGACCCCGCCGCCCGCCAGTACGCCGTCGGGCGGACCGCGCTTGGCGCGCTGGACTCCCTCGGGCGCCGGATGCCCGAACTCGCCTCGGCCGTCGCCGCCCAGTACGCCGCCGCCGTACGACTGACCTCGGCCGTCGAGGACGCGTACAAGCGGGAGGGCAGGCGGGTCCGCAACCGCCTCGACCACGGCGCCGTACTGGCCGGCGACGCCCTCACCCGGTGGCGGGGCTACCCGCTCGACACGACCGCCGACGAACTCCTCGACTCCCTCGCCGAGTCGCTCGCCGCGCTCCTCCAGTGCGCCGTCGCCGCCGCCGACGAGCGGATCGCCGAAGCCTGGCGCCGCGAACCGGCTGCCGGAGCCGTACCCCTGCCCGCACCCGACCGGGAGGCGGGGGACCGCATCGGCCTGGCCGTACGGCGCTGGCGGCGCGTGCTGGAGGAACTCGCCGAGGAGGAGGTCGCCCAGTCCGACCGCCAGCCCGCACCCGACCCCGACGGGGTCGCGGCCCTGCTCGTGGCCGCCCTCCTCGGCGGCAAGCGGGCCCGGCCCGCGGGCGAGAAACTCGCCGAACGGATCGGCGCCCAGGCCGCCCTGCGCCTGCGTGACCGGGGCGGGGAGCTGGTCGGCGACCACCTGGACCAGGTGCTGCGCGCCGAACGCGACCGACGGCTCGCCCCGCTGGAGGCGCTCGAAGTGACCCCGGAACCACAGGCCGAGCTGATTGCCGCGCTGTCCGTACTGCAGAAGGAGAGGTGACGCGGTGACCGCTCTGACCGACCGCACCGACGACCGCTGGGACGACGGACTCATCGCGCGCTCGCGCCCCCGGACCGCCGGCCTGGGCGCCGGGGGCGGCACGGACGAGGACGGTGACGAGGGCGACGAGGCGCTCGTGCGGGCCGTCTCCGGAGCCGGCCACGACGGCGGCAAGGCGACCGCACCCCCGCTCAGCCCCGAGGCCCAGGCCCTGCGCCTGCGCCTCGACGCGCTGCGCCAGCTGGTGGGGCTGTCCCGGACCCGCCTCGACGGCAAGACCCTGGCCGAGGCGGGCCGGGTCCTGGACGAGGCGGCGGCGCGGCGCGGGCTGTCACCGCAGCACACGGTCGTCGCCATCGCCGGAGCCACCGGAAGCGGCAAGTCCACGCTCTTCAATTCACTCGCCGGAGTGCAGATTTCCGAGACCGGACTGCGTCGCCCGACCACCGCCGCGCCCATCGCGTGCAGCTGGTCGGACGGGGCGGCCGGACTCCTGGACCGCCTGGAGATCCCCGGGCGGCTGCGCCGCCGGCCCCGCGAGACCCCGGAGGCGGAGGCCCTGCGCGGGATGGTCCTCGTCGACCTGCCCGACCTGGACTCGGCGGTCGGCGCGCACCGCGACCACGTGGACCGCGTACTGGCGCTCGTCGACGCGGTGGTGTGGGTGGTCGACCCGGAGAAGTACGCGGACGCCGTCCTGCACGAGCGGTACCTGAGGCCGCTGGCCGGGCACGCGGAGGTGACCTTCGTCGTGCTGAACCAGGTGGACCGGCTGCCCGGGGAGTCCGCCGACCTCGTACTGGACGACCTGCGGCGGCTGCTGGACGACGACGGCATCGCGCTCGGCGAGCACGACGAGCCCGGGGCCACCGTGCTTGGACTGTCCGCGCTCACCGGGGAGGGCGTCGGGGAACTTCGCGAGCTGCTCGCACAGTTCACCCAGGAGAAGGGTGCGGCGACCCGGCGGATCTCCGCCGATGTCGACCGGGCCGCCGTGCGCCTGCGGCCGCTGTACGTCGCGGACGGGCACGCGGGGCCGGAGATCGGGGAGGCGGCGCGCGCCGAGTTCGAGGACCGGCTCGCCGAGGCGGTCGGGGCGTATGCGGCCGGGCTCGCGGCCGAGCGGGCGTGGCGGCGCAATGCCGGGAAGGCGTGCGGGACGCCGTGGCTGCGGCTGTGGCGGTGGTACGAGAGCCGCCGCTCCCCGCGCGGCCTGGCGGGGCTGGCCGCGCTGGCGGCGATCGGCGGCCGGGGCTCTGGGCTCGCCGAGGCGCCGGTCGAGGAGGAGGTGACCGCGCGTCAGCGGGTGGAGCAGGCCGTACGGGCGGTCGCCGACGAGGCGGTCACCGGCCTGCCCGAACCGTGGGCGCAGGCGGTACGGGAGACCGCGGTGCGCGGGGCCGAACGGCTCCCGGAGGCGCTGGACGAGCTGGCGGTGACCCTCGGGGCGGCGGTCGCCGTGACCGGCGTCAAGCCGCCGCGGCCCGCGTGGTGGCCGGCGGCGGTGCTGGGGCAGGCGGCCATGACGCTGCTCCAGATCTTCGGCGGGCTGTGGCTGGTCGGGCAGATCGTCGGGGTCCTGGAACCGAGGCTGCTGCCACCGGTGCTGCTGATGGTGGCGGGCATCGTCGGCGGGCCTCTGGTGGAGTGGGCCTGCTCGATCGCGGCCCGGGGACCGGCGCGCAGGTACGGGCAGGACGCGGAGCGCAGACTGCGGCAGGCGGCGGCCGGATGCGGGCGGGCCCGGGTGCTGGAGCCGGTCGCGGCGGAGCTGCTGCGCTACCGGGAGGTGCGCGAGCAGTACGCGACGGTGGCCGCAGGGGGGAGCAGGTTGTCCACAACCCGTCGGTAATCCACAGGCCGGAGCGGGATCCGGCGGCCGGCCCCAGCATGGTGCGTACCTCGTGCGGATGGTCCGTGCGGGTGCGATGGGCGGGGGAGGCGACCGGGATGAACGACACCCTGGTGACGCTGGTGGGGTACGTGGCGACGCAGATCGACTACAAGGAGACGGTCAACGGGCCGTCGGCGAGGTTCCGGTTCGCCGTGACACCGAGGTATTTCGACCGGCGCAAGGAGGCCTGGACCGACGGGTCCACCAGCTTCTACACGGTGTGGGCGCGGCGCACCCTCGCCGTGAACCTCGCCGGGTCCGTGTCGGTGGGCGAACCACTGGTGGTGCACGGGCGGTTGAGGGTGCGGGAGGACCCGCCCGACGGGGAGGGCAGCCGGTGGTTCTCGGCGGACATCGAGGCGACCGCCGTCGGACACGACCTGAATCGGGGGACGGCGGCCTTCCGGCGGGTCGTCAAGACCGATGTGCCGCTGATGGTCACTCAGAAGGCGGCGGTGGTCTGAGTGTTCGAGGCGGTTAGGATTCCCCGGTACTCACGGGCACCTGGGTCTTTGGCCCGAAGGGGAAGACTGTGTCGATTGCCGTTCCCGCATCCTCCGCTCCTGATCCCGCTCCTGCCGCTCTTCGTTCCACATCTCGTTCCACATCTCGCTCCGCTCCTGCGGTGGTTGCCGCGCCCGGGGGCGTACGGGGCTCCGCGCGCCGCCCGCTGGCGGTGGCGGCCCTGCTGGCCGCGGCCCTCGCCGCCGCGCCCGGCGGCCGGGCCGCCGCCGACTCCGATCCGACGGTGTCCCGGGCTCCGGAGGGCGCGAGCGCCGTCCTGGACGGGCTGAAGACCTACGGGCAGGCGGTCCTCCACTCCGGGGACGGCTCGGTCCGGCAGATCCCGGCCGGGCTCTACGAGATGCGGGTCGACGGCGGGGGGATGCTCCAGACGTACGGGGTCGGCATCGCGGGCAACGCGCAGCCCCAGGCCCGGTACACGGAAAGCGGGTGGAGCGGCAGCCCGCTGGCCGGCAACGGGCAGGCGGGCCGGATCCGCTGGATCCTGGAGCACTCCTACCCGCAGCTCAACGATCTCGCCGGGCTCGCCAAGGAGGCCGGGGCCGGGACGCTCACCGCGGAGAGCGCGGCGGCCGGGACCCAGGTGGCGATCTGGCGCCTGGCGGACGGGGTACAGGTCGAGGCCGCGGACCCGGCCGCGGAGAAGCTGGCCGACTACCTCCAGCGGGAGGCAGGACAGCTGCCGGAGCCGCCGGCCTCCCTGGGGCTGGAGCCGGGCGGTGTGTCGGGGGCCGTGGGTACCCGGCTCGGCCCGGTGACCGTGCGGACCGGGGCGCCCAGCGTCTCGGTCATCCCGGACGCGGCGGCCGTCGCCATGGGGGTGCGGGTGGTGGACGCCGAGGGGCGGCCGGTGGACACCGCCGTCAACGGCAGCCGGCTGTACTTCGAGGTGCCCGCGGGCACCCCCGACGGGACGGCCTCGGTCACCGTGCAGGGCGCGACCAAGGTGCCGGTCGGGCGGGTCTTCACCAGCGGGGTGCCGGCCCAGGCCCAGATCGTGGCCGGCTCCAGCGAGTCCGCCGCCGCCGCCGCGGCCACGGCGCTCTGGCCGCCGCCCCCGCAGGTCCAGGCGGGCACGGTCGGGGAGAACGCTCCGGGCGCCGGGGCCGTCCCCATGGGCGCCCAGGCCGCCTCCCTGTCCGAGGACTCCCCGGACGGGGAGCGGCTGGCGACCAGCGGCAGCTCGGCCGCCACCCCGGTCATCGCCTCCCTGGCGGTGGGCCTGGTGGTTCTGGGGGGCCTGGTGGTCCTGCTCCTGCGCAAGCGTCCGCTGGACGAGGAGGACCAGGCCTAGCGACCGGACCGGGGAGCAGGCCCGGGGGGTGTCCGGCGGCGGCGACCCGGTGAACCTTTCGGGTCGCGGCACTAGGACCTCCGGCTCCGGGGTAGGGGCAGGCAGTGGCTGATCAGGAGCATCAGGAGCTGACCTGGCGGGGTGCGGTCGTGCGATGGGACCGCGCGTTGTTCGACCTCGTGGCGCGGCGGCACTGGCCCGGGGCCGACCGGGTGTTGCCCCGGCTCGGGCGGGCCGCCAACCACGGGGTGCTGTGGGGCGGGGCCGCCGCGGCGCTCACCGCCTTCGGGTCGGCCCGGGCCCGCAGGGCCGCCCTGCGCGGGGTCGCCTCGCTGGCGCTGGCCTCCGCGACCATCAACACCGTGGGGAAGTGGTCCGTACGCCGCCCGCGGCCGCTGCTGGACGGGGTGCCCGCGGTGCGGCAGCTGGCGACGCAGCCGCAGACCACCTCCTTCCCGTCCGGGCACTCGGCGTCGGCCTTCGCCTTCACCGCCGGGCTGGCGCTGGAGTCACCGGGCTGGGGCGCCGCCCTGGCCCCGGTGGCCGCGTCCGTCGCCTTCTCCCGGGTGTACACCGGGGTGCACTACCCCTCCGACGTGGTCGCGGGCGCGGCGCTGGGCGTGGCCGCCGGGTTCGTCGTACGCCGGCTCGCGCGGGACGCGCAGGAGGCCAGGGTCGTGCCGGGCGACGAGCGGACCGCAGCCGGGGCTCCCGCGCTGCCCCGCGGGGCCGGGCTCACGGTGGTGGTCAACACCGGATCGGGGACGGCCGCGGCCGCGGGGCTCGAGGTACTGAGCACCCGGCTCCCGGAGGCCGAGGTGATCGAGTGCGAGGGGCCGCAGCTGGTCGCCGCCCTGGAGGAGGCCGCCTCCCGGGCCACCGTCCTCGGGGTCTGCGGGGGCGACGGCACGGTGAACGCGGCCGCCACCGCCGCGCTGCGGGCCGGGTTGCCGCTGGCGGTGTTCCCGGGCGGCACCCTCAACCACTTCGCCATGGACCTGGGCCTCGGCGGGGCCGAGGACACCTGCCGGGCCCTGGCCTACGGGCACGCCGTCCACGTCGGCGTCGGCCGGTTCGCCCCCGGGCCGCAGGAGGGGCCCGGCGGTTCCCGCGGGCCCGGCTACTTCCTGAACAACTTCAGCATCGGCGCCTACCCGGAGCTGCTGGGCCACCGGCTGCGCTGGACCCCGCGCATCGGCTCCGGCCCCGCCGCCCTGCTGGCGGCCTGGCGGGTGCTGCGCGCCCGGCGGCCCGTACGGCTGCGGCTGGCCGGGCGGCCCCGGAGCGTGTGGCTGCTCTTCGCGGGCAACGGCACCTACCACGGCACCGGGCCCGCCCCGCGCCGCCGCGACAGCCTCGGCGAGGGCCTGCTCGACGTCCGGCTCGTCCACGGCGGCGGCCGCCCCGGCCCCCGCCTGCTCGCCGCCGCCCTCGCGGGCCCGCTGAGCCGTTCCCCGGTCCACGTCGCCACCCGGCTGCGCAGTCTGCGGATCGGCGACATCCCGCGGGGCACCCCGCTCGCCTACGACGGCGAGTACGCCGAGGCTCCGTCGGCCCTGGTCCTCGAGGAGTTGCCCGACGCCCTGACCGTCTACCGGCCGCGGATATGACCGGTTGGTTTGAACCCGTTCGATTCCGGAGCGGGAACGGCCTACAGTGACCCCCGACCCGAGATCGCCAGATCTTGTGAAAAGCAACGCAAAACAGGGGTGCATGTACGTGAAGTTGTCCCGGATGGCCGCGGTGGTCACCGCTGCCGCCATGGCTCCGGCGGTTCTCCTCGCCTCGCCGGCCCTCGCCGACGACCACACCAAGGCGGCGGGCGCGCCCGCGTCGCCGTCGGCTCCCGACCAGAGCCCGGTGGAGAAGCCGGCGGGGAAGACCGCCGAGCGTCCCGTCCACGACGGCAAGCAGGCCGAGCGGGACCGCGAGGAGATCCTGCGCCTCATGGCCGCGGCGGCCCCGGGCTCCGCGGTGCGCGAGCGCGGCACCAAGGCCATCGACGGCGGCCCCGCCGCGATGCGGGCCTTCCTGGAGACCGGCCAGCACGAGGCCCGCGCCTCGGACGACCGCGTCGAGCTGTCCCGCATCGCCGAGGGCGAGAAGGGCTGGGCCACGGGAGAGGCGGCCGACGCGCTGCTGAGGCGCGGCGCGAGCCCGGCCGAGATGCGGCAGTTCCTGGAGGTGACCCAGCACGTGCTGCGGGACGAGGACAACCGCGTCCGCGTCTCGCGGATCATCGGCCGCGGCGGCCCGGCGGTGCGGGAGGCCGGCAAGGCCGCCCTGAAGGGCTCCGCACAGGACCGGACCGACTTCCTGAAGACCGGCCAGTACCAGGCCCAGGCCTCGGACGACCGCGTCGAGCTCGCCCGCATCGACGAGGCCGAGGACGGCCCGATCCTCTCCGAGGCGATCGGCGAACTCCTGCGGGGCAGCCCGACCCCGGCGCAGCTGCGTCACTTCCTGGAGGTGACCCAGTACGAGCTGCGCGACCAGGACAATTACCTCCGCATCTCGAAGATCGTCAACGCCGGCGGCCCCGCGGTGAAGGCAGCTGGCAAGGCCGCCCTGAAGGGCTCGCCCCAGGACCGCGTCGACTTCCTGAAGACCGGCCAGTACGAAGCCCGCGCGAAGGACGAAAAGTCCGCGGACAAGACCGGCACCGGCACCGGCACCCACCAGGTCGTCAACAAGGAAACGACCACCGGCAACGCCCACACCCCCGCCACCACCACCGGTGGCGGCCGGCCCCTGGCCTCCACCGGCTCCGGCGCCACCTGGGCCGCCGAGGGCGCGGGCGCCGCGATCGCGGCCGGCGCCGGGCTCCTGCTCGCCGCCCGCCTCCGCCGCCAGGCGACCACCAAGGCCTGACCACCACCACCTCCGGCGGGGGTGCCGTCAGACCCGGCGGCACCCCCGCGGGCGTCCGCCCTCGCGGCGGCCTGACCATACGGGTTTCCCCCGGGGGATGGACGTCAGGCAAGATGGGGTGTATCTGCCCACCATCGATCTGCCGGACGGTTTCTCTTGGCTGAGTACATCTACACCATGCGCAAGACGCGCAAGGCGCACGGTGACAAGGTGATCCTCGACGACGTCTTCTTGAACTTCCTGCCCGGCGCGAAGATCGGTGTGGTCGGCCCGAACGGTGCCGGTAAGTCCACTGTTCTGAAGATCATGGCGGGCCTGGAGCAGCCGTCCAACGGTGACGCCTTCCTCTCCCCCGGTTACTCCGTCGGCATCCTGATGCAGGAGCCCAAGCTCGACGAGTCCAAGACCGTCCTGGAGAACGTCGAGGACGGCGTCGGCGAGATCAAGGGCAAGCTCAACCGGTTCAACGCGATCGCCGAGGAAATGGCGACGAACTACACCGACGAGCTCATGGAGGAGATGGGCAAGCTCCAGGACGACCTGGACCACGCCAACGCGTGGGACCTCGACGCCCAGCTGGAGCAGGCCATGGACGCGCTGGGCTGCCCGCCCGGCGACTGGCCCGTCACCAACCTCTCCGGTGGTGAGAAGCGCCGCGTGGCCCTCTGCAAGCTGCTGCTGGAGGCCCCCGACCTGCTGCTCCTCGACGAGCCCACCAACCACCTCGACGCCGAGTCCGTGAACTGGCTGGAGCAGCACCTGGCCCAGTACAAGGGCGCCGTCGTGGCCGTCACCCACGACCGCTACTTCCTCGACAACGTGGCCGAGTGGATCCTCGAGCTCGACCGCGGCCGTGCCCACCCCTACGAGGGCAACTACTCCACCTACCTGGAGAAGAAGGCCGAGCGCCTCAAGGTAGAGGGCAAGAAGGACGAGAAGCGCGCCAAGCGCCTCAAGGAAGAGCTGGAGTGGGTCCGCTCCAACGCCAAGGGTCGCCAGGCCAAGTCCAAGGCCCGCCTCGCCCGCTACGAGGAGATGGCGGCCGAGGCCGACAAGATGCGCAAGCTCGACTTCGAGGAGATCCAGATCCCGCCGGGCCCGCGCCTGGGCTCGATCGTGGTCGAGGTCAACAACCTCTCGAAGGCGTTCGGCGACAAGGTCCTCATCGACGACCTGTCCTTCACGCTGCCGCGCAACGGCATCGTCGGCATCATCGGCCCGAACGGCGCCGGCAAGACCACGCTCTTCAAGATGATCCAGGGCCTGGAGAAGCCGGACTCCGGCGACATCAAGGTCGGCGAGACCGTCAAGATCTCGTACGTGGACCAGGGCCGCGCCAACATCGACCCGAACAAGTCCCTCTGGGCGGTCGTGTCGGACGAGCTGGACTACATCAACGTGGGCCAGGTCGAGATGCCGTCCCGCGCGTACGTCAGCGCCTTCGGCTTCAAGGGCCCGGACCAGCAGAAGCCGGCCGGCGTGCTCTCCGGCGGTGAGCGCAACCGCCTGAACCTCGCGCTCACCCTCAAGCAGGGCGGCAACCTGCTGCTCCTCGACGAGCCCACCAACGACCTCGACGTCGAGACCCTGGGCTCCCTGGAGAACGCGCTGCTGGAGTTCCCCGGTGCGGCCGTGGTCGTCTCCCACGACCGCTGGTTCCTGGACCGGGTCGCCACGCACATCCTGGCGTACGAGGGCGACTCCAAGTGGTTCTGGTTCGAGGGCAACTTCGAGTCCTACGAGAAGAACAAGATCGAGCGGCTCGGCCCGGACGCGACCCGTCCGCACCGCGCCACCTACAAGAAGCTCACCCGAGGCTGAGACAGTCACCATGGCCAGACACCACTACCGGTGCCCCCTGCGCTGGTCGGACATGGACTCCTTCGGCCACGTGAACAACGTGATCTTCCTCCGCTACCTGGAGGAGGCGAGGATCGACTTCATGTTCCGGCTGGCGCCGGGGGAGGGCAGCGAGTCCTTCACGGGCGGGTCCGTCGTGGCCCGGCACGAGATCGACTACAAGCTGCCCCTCGTGCACCGTCACGAGCCGGTGCTCATCGAGTCCTGGGTGACCCGGATAGGCGCCGCGTCCCTGACCATCGGCTACGAGGTCAAGGACGAGGCGACCGAGGACGCGCCCGAGAAGGTCTACGTGCGCGCCTCGACCGTGGTCGTGCCCTACAACCTCGCCGAGGGGCGGCCCCGCCGCATCACGGCCGAGGAGAAGCACTTCCTGGAGAAGTACCTCGACGAGCCCGAAGCACCCGAAGGGCGCCTCGCGGCATGAACGAGCAGCTGCACTTCGCCGACTCCGGGGAGGCGGCCGACCTCGCCGCCTTCCTGGGCCGGCTGGTGCACTACGACCGGGCCGCCGCCGTCCGCCTCCAGGCGGGCGGCGGGGCGCTCGCCGTCTTCGGACGGCCGCCCTCCTTCGAGGTGCTGGCCATCCGCACGGTGCGGCTCGCCGCACCCGTCGCGTCCCCGCTGGACCTGACGGTCTCCGCCGGCGAGCTCCTGGAGTCGGTGGACGAGGCCGAGGCCCGCGCCACCGTCCCCGGGGCGGTCACCGGCCCGCCCTGGACCGGGGTGCTCCCGCCCCGCGGCGGCTGGCAGCAGCTGCCCGGGCTGCCCGGCCCCGAGGCGATACGGGCGGCGGTGGCCGGCGCCGTCGCCGAGTTCCGGGCCCGTGACGAGGCCCTGCCGCCGCAGCACCGGACCCGATCCGAGCGCGACCGCATCGGCCGCGAGATCTGGTCCCGGACGCTGGGCGACACCGAACTCCCGCTGCGCGCCGCGCACGCCGCGCAGTCCCTGGGCTTCCTGCGGCCGATACGGTCCACCGTGCCGGCCGCCACCACCGCCGCGCCCGGCGCCCCCGAGCCGGTGGCCCTGCTCGCCTCCGGGAGCTGGCTGCGCCTGCGCACCCCCTACGGCTCCGTCGCCACCCGCCGCCCCGGCCGGAACGGCGGCCTGGGCGCCCTCCAGGTCCGTCCCGTCTGACCGCCCCGGGTCCTTCCCGTCCGACCCCGGCGGCGGGCTAGCCCGCGGTGTTGATCATCGAGGCGGCCGCGTACGTCAGGTACTTCCACAGCTGTGCCTCGTGCTCCGGCGCCAGGCCCAGCTCGTCCAGGGCCACCCGCATGTGCTTCAGCCAGGCGTCGTGGGCGGCCGCGTCGACCTGGAAGGGCGCGTGCCGCATCCGCAGGCGCGGGTGGCCGCGGTGCTCGCTGTAGGTGGTCGGCCCGCCCCAGTACTGCATCAGGAACAGCGTGAACCGCTCTTCCGCCGGGCCCAGGTCCTCCTCCGGGTACATCGGGCGCAGCAGCGGGTCCTCCGCGACCCCCTGGTAGAAGCGCCGGACGAGGCGGCGGAAGGTCTCCTCCCCGCCCACCTGCTCGTAAAAGGTCTGCTCCTGCAGCGTGCCCCGCGGAATCTCATTCACCCGACCATCGTCTCAGACGCCCGGGCGCAGGTCCGGGGTCCTACGACCATCCTCAAGGCCACCGCAGTCGCATGCGCGAGCCGCCCGCAGGACAGTGGAGGCATGGGCGCACACACCGCACGCACGGCACGCACCGAAGGGACGACGCGGGACCTGCGGGAGACCGCGCACGCCGCCCAGGTGCGGGAGCTGACGGCGGCCGGGGTGCTGGAGGACCCGGCCTGGCGGGCGGCGTTCGCCGCCGTGCCCCGGCACGTCTTCGTCCCCTACTTCTGGACCGGCCGCGGCGCCGGCCACGAACGCCTCTGGGACGAGGACCCCGACCCCGAGCAGCGCGCCCGCTGGCTGCGCGGGGTCTACGCCGACACCCCCCTCGCCACCCGGCTGCGCGACGGCCGGCTCGTCTCCTCCAGCAGCCAGCCCTCCCTGATGGCGAAGATGCTGGCGGCGCTCGACGTGCGCGACGGCGACAACGTACTGGAGATCGGCGCGGGCACCGGCTACAACGCGGCCCTGCTCTGCCACCGCCTCGGCGACGGTCTCGTCACCACCGTGGACCTCGACGAGGAGATCACCGAATCCGCGCGCACGCACCTGGCCCGGCTGGGCTACCACCCCGAGGTGGTCACGGGCGACGGGGCGCGCGGCTGCCCCGCCCGGGCCCCCTTCGACCGGATCATGGTGACCTGCACGCTGCCGCTCGTCCCGCAGGCCTGGCTCGGCCAGTGCCGGCCCGGGGCGCGGATCCTGGCCCCGCTGTCGACCGGGCTGATCGCGCTGACGGTCCGGGGCCCCGATTTCGCCGAGGGCCGCTTCCTGCACACCCCGGCCTACTTCGTTCCGCTGCGCGGGGCCACGGCGGCGCCGCCGCAGGAACCGGCCGGTCTGCCGCCCGGACTCCCGTACGAGCTGGTGGAGAACGAGCGCTTCCAGTTCATGCTCGTGCTGACCGAGGGCGCGCTGCACCCGCGCGAGGCCCTGGACCTGTGGCGGCGCGAGGACCGGCCGGCCCGCGAGCGCTTCGGGGTCACCGTCAGCGACGAGGGCCAGTGGTCGTGGCTCGACGACCCCCAGGGTCCTTACGTATGGCCCCTGGGGGAGGCGGACCGGCCCGGGTTCAGCCGCGGCGGATGGTGATCGTGGTCCAGGCGCCGACGTGGACCCGGTCGCCGTCGCCCAGCGGCACCGGCACGTAGGGCTGGATCGGCTCCTCGCCGCCGTTGATGGTGGTGCCGTTGGTGGAGTTCTGGTCCACCACCGCCCAGCTCAGGTCGGGCTGCTGGACGAGGACCGCGTGCTGGTGGGAGACGCCCGGGTCCTCCGGGGGCACCGAAAGGTCGATGTCGGGGGACTCGCCGGTGGAGGCGCGGCGCCGGCCGATGGTGATCTGGCCGCCGGTGAGCGGAAGGTGCTGCTCCGGGGAGTACGCGGGCAGGTTGAGCCCGGCCGCCTCGGGGCCGCTGCGCTGCATCATCGCCATGAAGTACGAGCGGTCGGGGCCGATCGTCGCGGTCCACGTGGTGGCGGGGCCGCCCTGGGGCGCAAAGGAAGCCTGCTGCTGGTACTGCGGCGGCTGGTTCTGCGGGGGCTGGTTCTGCGGCGGGTACTGCTGCGGGTACTCCTGACGCTGCTGCGGGGGCTGCTGCTGGTACCCGGGAGTCTGGGGGTGCTGCTGGTACTCCTGGCGCGGCTCGTGCGCCGGAGGCGGCAGCAGCCAGTCGTCCTCGCGTTCGAGCGTCTCGGCGCCCCGGTTGACCCGGGAGGGCCGCGAGCCCTGGTACTCGAAGTGGTCCTGCTGGTACGCCGGGGGCGTCTGCAGCGGCGGCGGAGGCGGAGGCGCGGCACCGGTCGGCTGCGGCCCCGCGTCCGGAGCGAGCGGGGGCGCGTAGGAAGTCGCCGCACGCGTCAGGAAGTTGTACCGGCACTCCTCGCAGAACGGGGCCATGGCCTCGCGGGGCGTGCGGCACTGCGGGCAGAGCTCGGCCTGGGCGGTCGGCTCACCGGCGGTCGGAGGGTAGCCGTAGCCGTAGGAGGGCGCCGCGGGGGCGCCTTCCGGGGCCATGCGGTGGCCGCAGACCTCGCACCAGTCGGCGGCAGCGGACTGGTGCCCGTTCGGGCAGGTCGGCATGGCGGCGCTTCCCCCTTCATCTCCCTGCGTCTTCACGGCAGGTCTTCTCAGGCTTTCTTCACTCGGACGGTCTGTGTCGAACGCGTTTCAAGAGTCATCTCGTCGGCATCGGCGACCTTCGCTTTCAGCCGCACAGTACCCGCCACCGCGTCCACCACATCCACCACCTTCGCCAGCAGTCTGGCAGTGTCGGCGTTCCCGGAGGCGCTTGCCAGCTGTACGGCGCGTCCGAGTTTGGCCGTGGCGCCGCCCACATCGCCCAGTTTGCGCGCTTCCAGGCCCTGCTGGATAGCCTGCGCGAGCTCCGCCTGTCCCGTGTAGTGGGCGACCTGCGGGTTGATGGCGGTCGAGGCGGCCAGGTCGTCCGTCCACACCGCGCGCACCAGACCCTGGGCGAGCACGGCGGCGGGCTCGCCCGCCGCTCCCGGCAGGACGAGCGAGGCGCGGGCGGCGAGCATCTCCCGCCCCAGCTCCGCGGTCGGCACGCGGACGCACACGTGGTAGTCGCGGGACTCGTCGCCCCAGGAACCGGTCGGGTAGTCCCCGGCCCGCGGGCCCGCCTCGGTACGGCGATCGGTCAGGTCCTGGACGGTCGGCGCGACCTGCTTGACGTACTGGATCTCCACGCCCACCGGGGTCCACAGGCGCAGCGCGACGTCCGCGACCTCCTTGCCCATGACGTTCTCCATCATGCGCGTGAAGTCCTCGGCGAGGTGGGCCGGATCGGCCACGATGTCGGCGGAGCCGAGCAGCGCGTTGGCGATGCCGGTGACCTCCTTGACCTCCCAGTCGGTGCCCACCCCGCGGGCGTCGCAGGTGAAACGGCCCGCGCAGGCGTCGAGGGTGGCGCGCAGCACGGCCGGCTCCTCGTGCTCGTTGCGGCCGTCGGTGAGCAGGATGCCGTGCCGGATGGTGGCCGAGGACTGGCGCAGCAGCCCGTCGGCCAGGCGCAGCCAGGTGCCGATGGCGGTGCCGCCGCCCGAGCTGAGACCGCGCAGCGCCTCCTTGGCCTGCGCGCGGGTGACCGGGTCGGCGATGGCGAGCCGGCCCTGGCCCGGGTAGACCTCCTTGGCCTCGTGCGTACCGGCGACCACGGCGAAGGCGGTGCCGTCGCGCAGGGTGTCGACGGCCGCGGCGGTGGCCTCGCGGGCGCCGCGCATCTTGTCCGGCGGGTACTCCATCGAACCGGAGCAGTCGACCATGATCACTACGGCCGCCGAGCCCTGGAGGGCAGTGGCGCGGGTGGCGGTGGCGCCACCGGTGGAGGTCACCGTGACGACGGCGTGGACCTCCCTCCCGCCCTGGGGGAGGAACTCGTTCTGGTACACCTCCACGCTGAAGCGCGGGGCGCTCGGCTTGGTGAAGATCGCCATCGGTGGGACTCCTAGGGTCCTAGAGGGCTGGGTCGCGGCGGGCGGTTCGGCCGGGTGGTGCGGCCGGGCGGGTCAGGCCCGGTGCGGCCGGTCCGCTTCCGCTTCCTGTTCCGGTGGGGCTTCGGTATCCGGGTGCGCGGCGAACGGCACCACGGCCACGGTGACGTTGTCGTGCCCGCCGCCGTCGAGGGCGTGGCCCACCAGGACCTGGGCGCTGTGCAGCGGGCGGGCCGCGGCGTCCGGGGGCAGCACCTGCGCCATCTCCCGGGCGGACTCCGCGTAGTTCCACAGGCCGTCGGTGCAGACCACGACCACCCCGGGGTGGTCCGGCTTGAAGACGGCGGTGTGCGGTTCGAGGTCGTAGGCGTCGGCCCCGAGCCATCCGGTGATGGCGTGGGCGCGGACATCGGCGTAGGCCTCGGCCTCGCCCATCAGCCCGGCCGCGACCATCTGGGCGGCCCAGGAGTCGTCCTCGGTGAGGCGGCGCGGCAGGGCGGCGCGGTCGTCGGGGACCCAGTACGCGCGGCTGTCGCCCACCCAGCCGATGGTCAGAAGTCCGCCGCTGACGACGGCGCCGACCAGGGTGCAGGCGGGGGCGTTCTGCGCGCCCGGGACCTCCGGGGCCAGCGCGTTGACCGCGGCGGCCGCGGCCAGGATCGCCTCGTGCATGGCCTCCTGGGGGTGGGCGCCGCGGGGGAGCGCGTCGAGCAGGGCCTCGTTGGCGGCGCCGGCCGCGGCCGCGGAGGCCTCGTCGGGGCGGCTCGCGGAGGAGACGCCGTCGCAGACGATGGCGACGGTGGCGGTGGAGCCGTCGGGCAGGGCGGTGGCCGCGACCGCGAAGGAGTCCTCGTTGCGGTGGTGGCGCAGCCCGCGGTCGCTGACCGCGGCGACGCTGCCGAGCTCCTCTTCGAGGTGGTCCCGCTCCCGGGGCTGGGCGTGCCCGCAGTGCTCGCAGTACCCGTCGGTGTCGACCTGCCCGGCCCGGCAGGCCACACAGGTCTTCCCGCCGGTCCCCCGCGGGGCCTCGGCGGTGGGCTCCGGGGCCTCCTCGGGCAGGGTGCCGCCGTCGGCCGTGCCCCACGGGGTCCCCTCGGGGGGAGTCGAGGTACCGCCGGGCAGGTCGTACCGGGCCGCCGGCCCTCCCGCCGCGCCGTACGGGGACCCGCCGGGAAGGTCGTAGCGCGACGCCGGGTCCTGGGGGGCCGTGCCGTACGGGGTGGAGCCGGGGCCCCACGGGGTGCCTTCGGGGGGCGTGCCGGTGTGGGCGGCCAGGTCGTGGCGGGCCTCGGGCTCGTCCGCGGCGGCCCGGGGGGCGGTTCCGTACCGGGTCTCGTGCGTGGTCTCGTACGGGGTCTCGCGTACGGGGCCGGGGCCCGCCGGGGTGTCGACGAGGGTCGGCGCGGCCGCGGCCGCGCTCCCCCACCCGGGGGCGGGCTCGGGCGCGGACTCGGCGGCGCCGTAGGGCCCGGCGGCGGCCCCGCGCGGCGGGGCCGTGGGGAGCGGGATCGTCGGGTGGTCCACGGCCGCAGCCGGGGGAGGGGCGGTGACGGCGTAGCCGCAGACGCCGCAGAAACGGTCACCCTCCTCCAGGGGTTCCGCGCAGCTGGGGCAGCCCGACAGCCGATGCATCGACATCACTCACACCCACGTCCGGGGACGGAAACGGTTTGCCCGCTCCACCAGTTCGATCCTCTCCTCGCCCCGCTGCGCCAGCCGTGCGAGGACGCGGTACGAGCGCTCCAGTCCGAAGCGCAGGCCCCGCTCGTCCAGTTGACTGCCGAGCAGCGAGGTCCGGCCGGGGTCGGCACCCCGGCTACCCGACAGTACCCAGTCGAGGGCCGAGCCCAGAACTTCCGTCGCGAGCCGCTCGTGCCGCTCCGGGTCCAGGCCCGACCGCCGCAGCGCCTCCACCTGGTCGGCGGCGGCCCCCAGATCGGCCAGCAGAGGTTCCTGCGGGGACCGGTCGCGCAGACGTGCCCGTACGGCCGCCACCCGCGCGGCGGTGTAGTGGATCGACGCTTCCGGTACGGATTCCAGCGTCCGCACGGCTTCGCCCCGCTCGCCCGCGGCCAGCTGGACCCGGGCCAGCCCGAACGCGGCGCTCACGAAGCCGGGGTCGGTGGCCCAGACGAGGCGGTAGTACTCGGCGGCGTTGTCCAACTGCCCCAGGACCTCCGCGCACAGCCCGAGGGCCAGCTTCGGCGCGGGCTCGCCCGGGAAGGCGTCGTAGATCGCGTCGAAGGACAGCGCCGCTATCTCGTTGTCGCCGGTGGCCAGCGAGGCGATCCCGCGGGCCCACACCACCCGCCAGTCGTCCGGATGCAGGTCCTCCAGCTCCGCCAGGGCACGGCCGGCCGCGGGCAGTTCGCCCAGCTCCAGCCGGGCCCGCAGCTCACGCAGCCGCAGCTCGGCGGATTCGGCCGGCGCCGAGGCGAGGGCGCCCAGCAGGTCGCCGGGCGCGGTGGCCAGCAGACCCGCCAGGAAACCGGCGTTGGGGTCGGCCGGGTCCACCAGCGGCACGGGCAGGGCCAGGGCGGTGTCCCGGGCGTCGAGCGTGGTCGCCGCCGCGGGCCGGCCGGGGGTCACGGGCGCGGGTCCGGGCCCCGCACCCCGGGCCGCCGCCGGAGCCTGCCGCTGCGCGGGCACGGGTGCTCCCGCCACATGCGTGGCAGTGGTCCCGATTCCGGGCAGGGCCGCCCCGCCCACGGGCGTCCCGCCGGCCGGGGTCACGGGCGCACCGGCGCCTCCGCCCGGCCATGAGCCCGAGCCGGAAGAGGGGCCACCCGCAGGCACACCGCCCGTGCCGGGCGCACCGCCGGGCCAACCGGCCGAAGTCCCGGGTACGGGCGTACCGCCGGGCGGAGTTCCCGGCGAGGCGACCGCCCCGCCCGGCCACGAGGTCGTGCCGGAAGCGGGACCGCCCACGGGCGCGGCGAGCGCCCCCGGCCCGCCCGTCGCAGACCCGCCCACGGACGTGCCGCCCGAGGCGAGCGCGCCCGCCGGGCCGGCGCCGGTGGCCCGGCCGCGCAGCCCGAACCGGCCGCCCCGCCGCGAGGCCACGTCCCGTTCGCCGAGGCGGGACACCGCCGTCCCCGCCGCGTCGGCGAACAACCGGTTGTCCGGAACGCGCAGTTCCGGGCCGAAGAGGGTGGACAGCTGCGGCCGCGGCCGGCCCGTCTGGAGGGCGACCACCTCCCGCAGCACGCCCGTCAGCTGGTCCGCCATCTCCTGGGCGGACGCGAACCGCCGCCCCGGATCGGGATCCGTCGCCCGTACGAGCAGCCGGTAGAAGGACTCGTACCGCCTGAACACCTCGATGTGCTCCGGGTCCGGCAGCGAGTCCACGAACACGTTCGTGTAGCCCTGGAAGTCGAAGGTGAGCACCGCGAGCGTGCGCGCCACCGTGTACAGGTCCGAGGCCACCGAGGGACCCAGCTCCGCGACCTCGGGCGCCTGGTAGCCCACCGTGCCGTAGATGGCCGACTCCTCGTCGTCCATCCGCCGCACCGCGCCCATGTCGATCAGCTTCAGCTGGTTCTGCTGCTGGATCGCGTTGTCGACCTTGAAGTCGCAGTACAGAAGGTTTCTGCTGTGGAGGTGACCGAGTGCCTCCAGCGCCTCGATCCCGTACGCGCACGCCTGCTCCACCGGCAGCGGATCACGCCGGCCGTCCGGCCGCCGCCGCTCGTTCGCGATCTCCTTCAGCGATTTGCCGCCCACGTACTCCATGACGATGTACCCGTCCAGCGAACCGGTCCGCTGGTCCAGGTGCTCCACGAAGTTGTAGATCCGCACGATGTTGGAGTGCTCGATCTCCGCGAGGAACCGCCGCTCCGAGATCGCGGCCTCCATCGCGTCCTGGTCCCCGGTGTCCAGCAGGCCCTTGAGCACCACCCACCGGTCCGCGACCGCGCGGTCCACCGCCAGGTACACCCAGCCGAGCCCTCCGTGCGCGAGACAGCCCGCCACCTCGTACTGGCCGCGCACCACATCGCCCGGGTTCAGCTTGGGCACGAAGGAGTACGGGTGCCCGCACTTGGTGCAGAACCCTTCCGTCCGGCCGGGCCGCTCACCCCGGGCCCGGCCCACCGGAGCCCCGCAGTCCGAGCGCGAGCAGAACCGCTTGCGCTCCGGCACCTCCGGGTTCTCCAGGACCGCCGCCGAAGGATCCGGACGAGGCACCTCCGGTACGGTGACCAGCCCGGCCCCGAGCCGCCCGCGCCCCGAGACCGAGGCCGCCGTGCCCGAACTGCGCACCGACACCGACCGGGTGGACGCCAGACCCGACAGGGACCGCGACAGCCGGCCCGACACGGAGCGCCGGGACCCCGACGAGCGCGAGGACCGCGCCGAGGCGGAGGACCGCGCGGATCCGTGTGAACCCTGCGAGCCCATCGACCCCCGGGACCCGCCGGACCCCAGCGAGCCGCCGCGCGCCGCGCTGGTCATCCCCGTCGGCGGCGACACCAGCTCCTCGGCACCCGCCGAGACCGCGCCGATCGGCGCCAGCCCACAGGTGTCGCAGTACAGCTCGCCGCCGCCCATGTCCTCGTACGTCCCCGGGCAGCCGGGGCGAACGCACGCGGTTCCGATCAGGCTCATGCGTCCTCCTTTCCAGGCGTTCCCGCGCCGGTTCCGCCGCTTCCCGCGCCGTTCGCCGCGCCGCTCCCCGTCCCCTGCAACGACTCCGCCGCCGCCTGCTGGTAGCGCAGCACGGCCTGCTCCGCCGCCCGCAGGTCGCAGGGCGCGCTCCACAGCATCCGCCGGGCCGCGTCGTACCGCTCGATCAGCAGCGGGTCCTCGGCCAGCCCGTGCCGGGCCACCTTCGCCTTGTACGCGTCCAGCCGCCCCCGCAGCTCGGCCCGGACGGCCAGCGGCGCCGTCACCGCGGTCAACGATTCACGGGCCCTGCGCAGTTCCTCCTCGGCCCGCTCCTCCAGCGATTCCAGCAGCGGGGAGAGCCGGTGCCAGCGGGACTGGCGCCGGTGCTCGGCCGCCGCCGCCAGCTGCTCCTGCAGGACCGTCGGCGGGCCGCTCACCGCGGGCACCTCCGACGCGGCGATCTTCGCCAGCACCTCGCCGCGCGCCGTCCGCGCCTCCGCCAGGGTCCGGTCGGCCCGCGAGAGCACGTCCCGCAGGGCGATCAGCCGCTGCTCGGCGTCCTGCCGCACGTCCAGTACGGCCTCCACCTCCCGCCGTACGTCCTCCAGCGCGAGCGCGGCCCGGTCGTAGCGCCCGGTGTCCGGACGGCCTCCGCCCGGCGCCGAACTCCCGGCCCCCGGCAGCCAGAACGCCAGCGGATCGGAGATCACCCGCGCCCGCAGCTCCGCCAGCTCGGCGGTGATGGCCTCCAGGTCGTCGCCCGAGGGGTGCTCACCCGGCCGCACCCCCACCGAATGGGCCAGCGAACGGGTCCGGTGCAGCTCGGCGGCGAGCAGGTCGATCCGGGCCGGCAGCGCCGACCACACCGCGTCGGCGGCGACCACCACGTCCAGCGAGCTCGCGTACAGCCCGTTCATCCGCGTCACCAGCTCGGCGAGGGAGAGCCGCTCGGCCAGTACGGAACCCTCCACGGCCGCCCCCGCGATCAGCACACCGGGCCCCCGCAGCCGCTCCGTCAGCTCGACCAGGTCCTCGCGGTTCGGCCAGCGGCGCCGCTCCCGGACCTCCCGGGCCGCGGCCAGGGCCCCGCTGTAGGCGTCGAAGTACGTCCACAGCCGGGTGATGTCCGCGTCGGCCGCCGCCCACCGCTCCTCGGTGACCCCGGTCAGCCCGGCGCCCTCCAGCAGCCGGCGCCCGGCGTGGTCCTGGAGGGCCAGCAGCGAGGTCTCCACGGCCTCGTGCTCCGCGCCCAGCCGGGCCAGGGCACGGTCGACGCCGTCCCGGTCCATCACTGCCGACTGCGCCCCCGGCGACCCTGGCTCCACCGACTGTGCCTCCGCTTCCGATTCTGTCTCCGTACCGGAACCCACCGGCCTCAGCCGTCCCGGTACTTGGGCGGGGGCGGCGCGGTCACACCGGGCAGCACCGGCTGGAGGTGCTTGAGGTACGACTTCATCCACGGGCTGTCGTTGCCGCCCGCGCGGTAACCCTCCAGCACCTTGTTGACCCGGCGGACCAGGTCGGCGGAGTCCTTGTTCATCGCCACGCCGTAGAACTCGCGGGTGAAGGGCGAGCCGACCAGCTGCACCGAGGGGTCCTGCGCGGCCTGGCCGGCGGCGAGGGCGTTGTCCGTGATGATGCCGTCCACCTCGCCCAGCTGCAGGCGCACCAGGCAGTCCAGCTGGTTGGCCACGGCCACCGGCGCCGAGCCGTACGACTGAGCCTTCAGCGTGGCCTCCGCCGTGGAACCGGCCGCGAAGCAGATCCGCTTGTCCTTCAGCGAGGTGTCGTAGCCGGTGATCGGCGAACCCTTCGGCGCCAGCACCTGCTGCCCGGCCTCGAAGTACGCCGTCGAGAAGGCGACGTCCTCCAGCCGCTTGCAGTTGATGGTCATCGTCCGCACGACGATGTCGACACGGCCCTCCTGGAGCGCGGGGATGCGCTGGCTGGTGGGGATGGCCCGGTAGATCACCGCGTTCGGGTCGCCCAGGATGTCCTGCGCGATCGCCTTCACCAGGTCGATGTCGAAACCGTCGAGCCGGCCGCCGTCGGACTGGTTGCGGTACCCCCAGCGGAAGCTGTTCTGGTCCACGCCCGCGACGAGCTTGCCCGCCGCCTTGATCCGCGCGATGGCCGCACCGTCCAGCCCGGACGGGCGCAGGCTGGCCTCCGGGTCCTGACAGGTGTCGGCCGGAGCCGCCGGGGCCGCCACCATCGAGGCCGGCTCGCGGACCGTCCCCGGCCGGCCGGCCTCCGGCGCCGCGTGCGCCAGCGGCAGCAGCACCGCCGCGGCCGTCACCGCGCAGGCGGCGGCCATCGCGCTCACGCCGCCCCAGCCGCGCAGCCGCCGCGTCAGGCGCCGCACGCCGGACACCCCGTTCTTCCCGTCACCGTGGCCTTCGGAGGCTCGCATCGCCCGTATCCGCATCGCTCTCACCTGTACTCCGAAAGCCTGCGCCCGATGCCCAGCAGCGCCGCCGCCGCGCCGACGACCACGAGGGCCGCCGCACCGGTCACCAGACCGCCCAGAGCCCCGAGCCCGTCCCGGGCGGCCCGGGTGAACTGCTGCTGCTCGTGCGTCACGGCCTGCTCCAGGGAGGCGTCCACCGTGTCGAAGGCAGCGCCGCTGCTCTCCTTGTGGTTCTTGTCCCCGACGACCTGGGGCAGCGCGGCCTCGTAGTCCCCCTTCAAGTCCGCCTCCCGGGCCGCCGTGTGGCGCTGCTTCCACTGCTTGACACCGTCCGTGGCGCGCGTCACGGGCGCCCGGCCGGCCTCGTCGTCGGCCAGCCGCAGCGCGGTCGCCAGCCCGGCGTCGAGCTCCTTCATGTTGTTGGTGAAGTCCACGTCGTACTTGTCGGACTTCTTGTCCTCGGCCAGGACGGCGCCCCGCGCGACCAGTGTCAGATTCTCACCGGCCCGCGCCTGGAGCGAGGCGATCCGCGCGTCGTTGAGCACTTTCAGGGACTCCTGCCCGTCGGCCCGGGCCTCACTCAGCGAGGACCGCGCGACCGTGTGACCCACCGCCAGCCACAGCAGTACCACGACGGACGCGGCCGTCGCGGCCACCAGGCCGTGGTTGAAGACCCGGTTCGTACGACGGTAGTTGCGCCGCTGCGCCCACACCAGGGCCGCCAGGGCGAACAGCCCCGCGGCGAGCGAGGCCAGCGGCCAGGACCGGGCGTCGTCGTAGTCCGTGTAGAGCCGGCCGGTCTCCGCCTCGTACAGCCGCTGCGCGGCCGGCAGCAGCTGGGTGGTCATCTGCTCGTTGGCGTACCGGAGATAGGCGCCGCCCAGCGGCAGGCCCTGCCGGTTGGCGGCCCGGGCCTGCTCTATCAGCCCGGTGTAGCGCGGCAGCTGCTCGCTCAGCAGGGCGATCTGCTCGCGGGCCTCCTTGCTGCCGCCGGTGTTGGCGGCCGCGCTCACCAGCAGCTTGGAGGCGTTGGCGATGTCCTTCTCGTACCGCTGGCGCACCTCGCGCGGCTCCTGGGCGCCCAGCAGGAACCCGCTGGAGGAGGTCGTGTCGGCGTCCGCGAGTGAGCGGTAGATGCTCGCCGCGTCCGCGCTCAGCGGCTGGCTGCGGCCCACGACGTCCTCGGCCGCGGTGGACCGGGCGGCGATCTCCCACACGCTGACCGCGCCGAACAGCACGATCAGCGCGGCCAGCACGGCCCCGATGATCCGCAGTCGGCCCGGCTCGGTCGTCGCCGCCTCGCGCAGCCGCTCCACGCCCTCGGCCCAGGCGGTACCCCGCCGCGCCGGCGCGGCCGACGGCACCGGGGGCGGTCCGGAGACACCGCCCCCCGGCGCGGGCGCGCGTGATGTGATGGCCACCGTGACCTCCCCCTCGGTCTCATGCTCCGCAGCAGTATGGCCGTACCGACGGCCGACCACACCACCCGGTGCCCGATCTCGGGCGATCCACCCCCCGCGGCCGCCCCCACGACCCCTTCACCGTCAATACGCGCGTAGGGGCCCCACGGTTCCAGACCGACCCCGTCCCGGGGCAGGTTCACCCGAATTGGGCGCGGAGTTTCGCGTCGGCCGAGGGTGGGGAGCCGACGGCGTCCAGGCCCAGGAGGGCGGCGCCCAGGACCGGTGGGGCCGTTACCACCGTGACGCGGGCGTGCGGGGCGCGTTCGGCCAGGAGTTGCTCCACGCGGCCGTTGAGCTGGGGGTGCCCGGCGGCCAGGACGCTGCCGCCCAGGACCACCGGGACCTCCTCGGTCAGGAGGTCCAGGCGCCGCAGGGCCACCGTCGCCATGGTCGCGACCTCCTCCGCCTGCCGGTGCACCAGGGACAGCGCCACCGGGTCCCCGGCGGCGGCCACCGCGAACAGCACCGGGGTCAGCTCGTGCCGGCGCCGGCCCGGGATCCGGTCCAGGTGCAGGGCCTCGATCAGCCCGTACATCGAGTCCAGGCCGAAGTGCGCGGGCAGGGCCCGGGCCAGTTCCGTAGGCTCCCCCCGCCCGTCCTCGGCGCGGGCCGCGAACCACAGGGCCTCCTCGGCCAGTCCGCCACCGCCGCCCCAGTCGCCGGAGATCCGGCCGATGGAGGGGAAGCGGGCGGTCCGCCCGTCCGCCGTCATGCCCACGCAGTTGATGCCCGCCCCGCACACCACCGCCACACCGCGCGGCTCGGCGCCGAGCGGCAGCCCGGCCCGCAGCAGGGCGAAGGTGTCGTTGTGCACCGTCGTCGTGCGGCCCCAGCCCCGGCGCTTGATCTCGCGGGCCAGCTTCCACTCCTCCACCGGGAAGTCGGCGTTGGCCAGACAGGCCGACACGTGGTCGGCGCACGGCCCGACCTCCCCCCTCGCGTACAGGCCGACCGAGGCCATCGCCTGCGCGATCACGTCGACCGCCGCGGCCACGCCCGTACGGAAGGGCTGGAACCCGCCGGCCCGCCCGGTGCACATCACCGAGCCGTCCGGGGCGACGAGGGACACGTCCGTCTTGCTGTTGCCCGCGTCGACGGCCAGGACGTAACGGAGCTTCACGCCCACGGCAGGTGCTCCTTGTTGTGCGCGAGCAGCCGGTCCGTCAGCCCCTCGGCGAGGTCGAACTGGCCGACCAGCGGATGTGCCAGCAGCGCCCGGAAGACCCGCTCGCGGCCGCCGCGCACCGCCGCGTCCAGCGCGAGGTCCTCGTACGCCGTCACGTTCGAGATCAGCCCGGCGTAGAGGGGGTCCAGCCGGGGGACGGGCAGCGGCGCCACCCCCGAGGCGGTGACGCGGGCCTGGACCTCGACGACCGCGTCGTCCGGGAGGAAGGGCAGGGTGCCGTTGTTGTACGTGTTCACCACCTGAACGGGGCTGCCGCCGTCGCCCAGCAGCGAGGCCGCCAGGTCCACGGCCGCCTCCGAGTAGAAGGCCCCGCCCCGCTTGGCCAGCAGCGCGGGCTTCTCGTCCAGCGCGGGGTCCCCGTACAGGGCCAGCAGCTCCCGCTCCATCGCGGCGACCTCGGCGGCCCGGGAGGGCTTGGTCGCGAGCTCCCGGACGACCTCGTCGTGGGCGTAGAAGTAGCGCAGGTAGTACGAGGGCACGACCCCGAGCCGGTCCAGCACCGCGCGCGGCAGCCGCAGCTCCCCGGCGATGGCCTCGCCGTGCGCGGCGAGCAGGCCCGGCAGCAGGTCCTCGCCGTCCGGGCCGCCCCGGCGCACGCCGAGCTCCCAGGTCAGGTGGTTGAGCCCGACGTGGTCCAGGTGGATGTCGGCCGGCGCCAGGTCGAGCAGGGCCGCGAACTTCCGCTGGAGCCCGATGGCGACGTTGCAGAGCCCGACCGCCTTGTGCCCGGCCTGGAGCAGGGCGCGGGTGACGATGCCGACCGGGTTGGTGAAGTCGATGATCCACGCGTGCGGGTTGGCCCGGCGGACCCGTTCGGCGATGTCGAGGACCACGGGGACCGTGCGCAGCGCCTTGGCGAGGCCGCCCGCGCCCGTGGTCTCCTGACCGACGCAGCCGCACTCCAGCGGCCAGGTCTCGTCCCGGAGCCTGGCCGCCTGCCCGCCGACGCGCAGCTGGAGCAGGACGGCGTCGGCGCCGTCGACGCCCGCGTCGAGGTCGGTGGTGGTGGTGACGAGCCCCGGGTGCCCCTCCCGGGCGAAGATCCGCCGGGCCAGCCCGCCGATCAGCTCCAGCCGTTCGGCGGCCGGGTCGATCAGCACCAGTTCGCTGACGGGCAGGGTGTCGCGCAGCCGCGCGAAGCCGTCGATCAGCTCGGGGGTGTAGGTGGAACCGCCGCCCACCACTGCCAGTTTCATCGTGATCAGCCTTTCACTCCGGTCAGGGTGACGCCTTCGACGAACGCCTTCTGGGCGAAGAAGAAGAGGACGATCACCGGTGCCATGACCAGTACGGTCGCGGCCATGGTCAGGTTCCAGTTGGTGTGGTGCGCTCCCTTGAAGGACTCCAGTCCGTAGCTGAGCGTCCAGGCGGCGGGGTTGTCGGAGGCGTAGATCTGCGGGCCGAAGTAGTCGTTCCACGCGCAGAAGAACTGGAACAGCGCGGCGGCGGCGATGCCCGGCTTCGCCATGGGCAGGACCACCCGCAGCAGGGTGCGCAGCTCGCCGCAGCCGTCGACGCGTGCCGCGTCCAGGTACTCGGCGGGGATGGTCAGCAGGAACTGGCGGAGCAGGAAGATGGTGAAGGCGTCGCCGAAGGCCATTGGGATGATCAGCGGCCACAGGGTGCCGGACAGGTCGAGCTGCTTGGCCCAGAAGAGGTACATGGGGATGACCACCACCTGGGGCGGCAGCATCATCATCGCGATGACCAGCAGCAGGGACAGCCGCCGTCCGCGGAAGCGGAATTTGGCGAGGGCGTAGGCGACGGGCACCGAGGAGACCACGGTCAACAGGGTGCCCAGCCCGGCGTACAGGAGGGTGTTGCGCCACCAGGTCAGGAAGCCGGGCGTGTTCCACACCTGGGCGTAGTTGCCCCACTCCCAGGTGTCCGGCCAGAGGTCGCGGGTCAGGGCCTGCCGGTCGCCCATCAGGGAGGTGAGGAGGAGGAAGACGAAGGGGAGGACGAAGAACAGGGCGGCGGCCACGCCCAGGGAGTGCACCCCGACCCACTGCAGTACGGCCTTGCGGCGGTGCGTGCTCATTCGCCTGCTCCGATCAGTCCGCCACGGCGGCGCATGAGGAGCGCGGTGAAGGCCATGGAGAGGGCGAAGAGGACCAGTGCCACGACGCACGCGGTGCCGTAGTCGAAGCGCTGGAATCCGAGGTTGTAGACGAGCTGGGGCAGGGTCAGCGTGGACTTGTCGGGGTAGCCGGGCTCGAACTGCTGGCCCGAGCCGCCGATCACGCCGGCCGCCACCTTCCCGGCCACGAGGGGTTGTGTGTAGAACTGCATGGCCTGGATGACCCCGGTGACCACGGCGAACATGATGATCGGCGAGATGTTCGGCAGGGTGATGTGCCGGAACCGCGCCCAGGCGCCCGCCCCGTCCAGCTCGGCGGCCTCGTACTGCTCCCTCGGTACGTCGAGCAGCGCGGCCATGAAGATGACCATCAGGTCGCCGGCCCCCCACAGCGCGAGCGCGGTCAGTGCGGGCTTGGACCAGTCGGCGTCGGTGAACCAGCCGGGTGCGGGCACTCCCACCGAGTCCAGCAGGCTGTTGACGGGGCCGGTGCCGGGGTTGAGCAGGAAGACGAAGGCCAGGGTCGCGGCGACCGGCGGGGCCAGGTAGGGCAGGTAGAAGAGGGTCCGGAAGAGCCCGGCCCCCGTCTTGATCTTCGTGATGAGCAGGCCGATGCCGAGGCCGAAGAGGACCCGGCAGCCCACCATCACCAGGACCAGCCACAGGGTGTTGCGCATGGCCGGCCAGAACAGCGGATAGTCGCCGAAGACGTAAATCCAGTTGTCCAGGCCGTTGAAGGCGGGCTGCCGGAAGCCGTCGTACTTCGTGAAGGAGAAGTACAGGGTGGACAGCATGGGGTAGGCGAAGAAGACCGCGAAGCCGATCAGCCAGGGGGACATGAAGGCCGCGGTCCGCAGGGCGGACCGGCGGCGCTTGGCCCGCAGTGTGGGGGTGGTCGTCGGGGGCATCGGGGGCTACTTTGCCTTCGCGATGTCCGTGTCGATCTGCTGGTCGGTCTTGGCGAGGCCGGCCGGGATGTCGGCGACGTCGCCCTTCTCGACCGCGTACGCGAAGTCCGTGAAGGTCAGCTGGTAGGTGCCGCCGTCGGCCTGGGCGGGGGTGGTGCTGGACTTCGGGTGCCGGGCGATGTCGAGGAAGGTCTTGAACTCCGGGCTGACCTGGAGGTTCGGGGACTCCAGGGCGGCCAGGGTGGAGGGCACGTTGTGGATGGCGTTGGCGAAGGCCACGACCGCCTCGGTGTCGGTGGTCATGTACTTGACCAGTTCCCAGGCGGCGTTCTGCTTCTTGCTGCCCGAGGCGATGCCCATGATCGTGCCAGAGAGGTACCCCTTGCCGTAGTCGGCGGCCTGGTCGTCCGGAACGGGCAGCGGCGCGGTGCCGATCTCGAAGGTCACCCCGGCCTCCTTGGCCATCGCGGGCCGCCACTCGCCGTCGATCTGCATGGCCACCTTGCCGGTGTGGAAGGGGTGTTCGGCGCTCCACTCGTCACCGAAGCCGGCGCGGAACTTCTCCAGCCTCTCGTAGCCGCCGAGCTTGGCGACCAGGTCCTTCTGTGCGGCCAGCATCTTCGCGAAGGCCGGGTCCTCGGCCAGGTTGGACTTGCCGTCGGCGCCGAACCAGGTGGGGCTCCACTGCGCGGCGAGCCGCATGGGGGTGGTCTCGTAGCCGTGGAAGGTGGGCATCAGGCCGAGCTGTTCGTACGAGTCCCCGCTGGTCCTGGTCAGCTTCTGGGCGACCTCGGTGAACTGGCTCCAGGTCTTGGGGGGCTCGGTGATGCCGGCGGCCGCGAAGGCGGTCTTGTTGTAGACGAGGCCGTAGGCGTCGTTGAGCAGCGGCAGGGTGCACTGGTTGCCGTTGAACTGGGTGTATTCCAGCAGGGTCTTGGGGAAGACCTTCGCCTTGTCGATGCCGGCCTTCCGGAGGAAGGGGTTCAGGTCGGCGAAGGCCTTGGAGTTGCAGAACTTGCCGACGCTGTCCGTGGTGAAGGAGGAGACCACGTCGGGGGCCTTGTCCCCGCCCGCGCGCAGCGCCTGGTTGATCTTGTCGTCCGTCATGTTGCCGGTGACGTTGACCTTGATGTTCGGGTGCGCCTGCTCGAACCGGGCGATGTTCTCCTCGATCGCCTTGGTCTCGCTCGGTGCGGACCAGCCGTGCCAGAAGTTGAGGGTGACGTCCGCCTTGGGGTCGTCGGAGGCCGTGTCGGCGCTCTGGCCCGTACAGGCGGTGGCGAGTACGGATATGGCGGCCAGCGCAGCGGCCGTGGCGGTCAGGCGTGCGGTTCTGGGCATGGCGGGGCTCGCTCTCTGCGTGAGGAACTTCCGTGGGGGGTGCCAGTGAGGGGTGTGCCTGTGGGTGCGCTCGTGGGGGTGCGTGTGGGGCCCGGGGGACGGGCGGATCAGCGGGAGGTGTCGAAGACCTCGTCGCGGGTGGCGGCCAGCGCGCTCTCCAGCGCGCCGTGCAGCACCGGCCGTTCCCGCACCTCGCCGGAGACCAGGCGGGGCCGGGACGGGGCCAGTTCGGCGAGCTCGGCCTCCAGCAGGCGGCGCAGCGGGTCGCCGCCCGCGGCGATCACGGCCCCGGACAGCACCACGATCTCCGGGTCCAGCACGGCGACGAGCGAGGCGAGGCCGGTCGCGAGCGCGGTGGCGTACGACTCGAGGAAGCGCAGGTACGGGCCCTCGGGCGCGGCGGCGGCCCGCGCGAGCAGCGCGACGGCGGCGGTGACCTCCTGGCTGTACGAGCCCTCGGAGTCGGGGGCCGGAGCGGCCTCGACGCCGAGTTCCGCGGCGAGCCCGGGCAGCACCTGTACGCCGGCCAGCTCCTGGTAGCCGCCGGTGTTGGCCCGCGTGACCTGCCGGACCAGGGGGTGGCCCGGCACGGGCAGGAAGCCGACCTCGCCCGCGCCGCCGGTCCAGCCGCGGTGGAGCCGGCCGCCGAGCACGAGGGCGGCGCCGAGGCCCTCCTCGTTCCACAGCAGGACGAAGTCCTCGTGGCCGCGGGCCGCGCCCAGGCGCTGCTCGGCGACGGCGGCGAGGTTGACGTCGTTCTCGTACTCGACCGGCATCGGCAGGGCCGCGGCCAGTTCGTCGAGGAGGGTGGGGGAGTGCCAGCCGGGCAGGTGGCTGGCGTAGCGCAGCCGGCCGGTCTGCGGGTCGAAGGCGCCGGGGGTGGCGATGACCGCGCGGCGCAGGTCGGAGTGGTGCAGCCCGGCCGCCTTGACGGCGCCGCCGAGGGCCTCGGTGACCTGCCGGACGGCGTCGGTGCCCTCGGTGTACGGGACCTCGTGCGTACCGACCACGGTGCCGGTGAGGTCGGCGACGGCGGCGAGGACCCGTCCGGGGGTGACGTCGAGTCCGCCGACGTACGCGGCCCGGGGGTTGATCGCGTACAGCTGGGCGCTGGGGCCGGGGCGGCCCCCGTCGGTGCCGGTGGCCACGACGAGTCCGGCGGCCTCCAGGCGGGCCAGCAGCTGGGAGGCGGTGGGCTTGGAGAGCCCGGTGAGACTCCCGATCCGGGTCCGGGACAGGGGACCGTGCGTCAGCAGGAGTTCGAGCGCGGCCCGATCGTTCATGGCACGCAGCAGGCTGGGCGTTCCGGGGGTGGCGGCGGGCATGGCGCGGTCTCTCCCTCACCGAGGTGAACTGTTAGGTAAGTTTCCTATCACCGTTCGGGCCCTGTCAATGGCGCTGCCCCGCAGGATGTGACCTGCGGGGCGGCGGGGACGGGGAGACGCGGCTACTTGGTGATCCGCGGGCCGGCCGGGGGCGGGATCGGGGTGGCGGCCTGCGCCTGCGGGGAGGCAGGGTTCGCCAGCGCGGACGGCGGGGCGACCGCGGCCGCCGGGTCCGCCGGGGCCTCGTCCTCGTCGTCGGAGGCGGCGGCCGGCGCGCCGCCGATGATCCGGATGCCGGCCGCGTCGAAGGCCTCCTTGATCCGCCAGCGCAGCTCCCGCTCCACCGCGAACTGCTGGCCCGGCATCGTCTTCGCCGACACCTTCACCGTCATCGAGGCGAGCAGCACCTCGTCCAGGCCCAGCACCTCGACCGGACCCCACAGGCGCTCGTCCCACGGGGACTCCTTCGCCAGGGTGTCGGCGACCTCCTGGACCACCTCGCGGATCCGGGCCAGGTTCTCGGACGGCTTGACCTGGACGGCCACGCCCGCGGTCGCCCAGCCCTGGCTGAGGTTGCCGATCCGCTTGATCTCGCCGTTGCGGACGTACCAGATCTCGCCGTTGTCCCCGCGGAGCTTGGTCACGCGCAGGCCGACCTCGATGACCTCGCCCGAGGCCACGCCCGCGTCGATCTTGTCACCGACGCCGTACTGGTCCTCCATGATCATGAACACGCCGGACAGGAAGTCCGTCACCAGGTTCCGGGCGCCGAAACCGATCGCCACACCGGCCACACCGGCACTCGCCAGCAGCGGGGCCAGATCGATCTTCAGCGCGGCCAGCACCATCAGCGCGGCCGTGCCGAGGATCACGAACGAGGCGACCGAACGGAGTACCGAACCGATCGCCTCCGAACGCTGGCGGCGCCGCTCGGCGTTGACGAGCAGCCCGCCGAGCGCGGTGCCCTCGACGGCCTCGGCGCTGGTGTTCATCCGGTTTATCAGCTTGGTCAGCGCCTTGCGGACCACCGAGCGGAGCGCGGCCGCGATCACCACGATCAGCAGGATCTTGAGGCCGATGCTCAGCCAGGTGGCCCAGTTCTCCTCTATGAGGCTCGCGGCCTCGTTGACGCTCTCCTGTGCCTCTTTCACCGAGGTGGGTGCGTCCGGTACCTGGGCTGCCAGGGGCAGCAGAGCGGCGGGCCAGGGCACGACAGGAACCTCCCGGTTCAACGGTCTGCCCAACGGGACTGGGGGTACCCCCGGACGGAGTCTGGGGGAGTGCGGGGCAGACCAACCACACTAACGGGGCATTCCCTTCACTCCGGCGCCGTGTTCGAGGGAGAGAGCAGACTCACCCGGGGATGTAGTGGGGTGTGGTTGAAAACACCCCGGGGCCGTTACGGGCTCGTGGTGGCGCTTCGACCAGCCGTAAGGAGAGACTGGAGAGCAGATCGTCCCGGCGCGAGCCACGCGCCGCCGGCGTACAAGGAGGCAGTCCGTGCCGCACGTCCTGGTCCTCAATGCGTCGTACGAGCCCCTCGGCGTCGTACCGCTCCGCCGCGCGCTCGTCCTCGTCCTGGAGAACAAAGCGATCTCCCTGGAGGAATCCGGCGCCTATCTGCACAGCGCGACGAGAGCCGTCCCCGCGCCCAGCGTGGTCCGGCTCAAGCGCTTCGTGCGGGTCCCCTACCGGGGGCCCGTTCCACTCACCCGGCGCGCTCTGTTCGCGCGGGACGGCGGCCGCTGCATGTACTGCGGCGCGGTCGCCACCAGCGTCGACCACGTCATCCCGCGCAGCCGGGGCGGGCAGCACGCCTGGGACAACGTGGTGGCCGCCTGCCGCCGCTGCAACCACGTCAAGGCCGACCGGCACCTGGTGGACCTGGGCTGGCGGCTCCGGCACCAGCCGGCTCCGCCGTCGGGATTGGCCTGGCGGATCATCGGGACGGGGCACCGGGACCCGCGCTGGATGCCGTATCTCCAGCCGTACGGGGCCGAGGACGCGCTGGACCGGATCGGGGTCGCGGCCTCCTGACCCTTCGGCTCCCGCCGGGTGTCGCGTCCAAGCCCGGGCGCGGCGCCGCTGCTGGGGCTCCGCCCCAGACCCCGCGCCTCAATCGCCGGTGAGGCTGAAATTGCCCTGCGGGCAATCCAGCCTCACCGGGCGGGCGGGCACATCAAGGGCCCGTTATCGCGTAGGCCTCCGCCGACCAGAGGCTGCAGCCGTAGCGCGTTGCGCGGGTCTCGCATGTGATGCGGACGAACCGGGTGTTCGGGGCGTCCACCCGGAGGGACTCGTGGCCGCCGCCCGAGGCGGGGACCGTGGCGGCCCGCTGCCAGGTCTCGCCGTCCGCGGAGGTCTCCACCCGGTAGGACGACGGGTAGGCGTCCTGCCAGTACAGCTCCAGGCGGCCGAGCCGGGCCGGAGCCGGGAGTTCCGCCTGCCACCACGCGCCGTCCACCGGGGGTGAGGACCACCGCGTGGCGGGGGAGCCGTCCACGGCCGCCGAGGCCGGGAAGTCGGGGGTCTCGTCCCCCGACGAGCTCGCCCGCGCGGCGCGCAGCAGGTCCGGGCCGCCGGTGCGCGGCACCGCCCGTACCGTCAGCGTGCGGGACTCCCCGTTGAAGGTCACCGGGATGGTGTAGGTGCCCGGTGCCGTCGTCGGTGCCACCAACACATCGAAGGGGACCGACACCCGGCCGCCGCGCGGGGCCACGGCCTGGGCCGGCAGGCGGACCTCGATGCCCGCCGGCGGCTGCGCCGACAGCGGGCCGCGGACCTCGCCGGGACCCAGCGCGGACACTTCCGCCGAGACCCGCCGCGCGGCTCCGCCGATCTCCGCGTCGACCGGGGCCCGGTCCGCCAGCTCGAAGCGGGCCTGCGGGCCGTCCCCCAGCCAGGGCACCACCCGGTGCACCGCGGGCGAGGCCCCGGCCCCCGCCCAGGACAGCCGCACCGCGTCGGCCCGCAGCCCCGCCGTGTCCACCTGGGTCCAGCCCGAGGCCGCCGCCTCGCCCACCTTGCGCCAGCCCTCGCCCGGCACGTGGGCCTCCACCGCCGCGCCCCGCGTGCCCGCCGGCAGCGGGTCCGTCATCACGGTCACCGCCGACACCGGCCGCTCCGCGTCCAGCCGTACGGTGAAGGCGCCCGCGTCCTGCTCCACCGTGCCCGTGGTGCGGGCGGCCCCGGTCCAGGCGTCCGCCTCCGCCGCCGCCTTTTTCAGGAAGGGTTCCAGGACGGCCTGGTCCACCTCGGCCGTCCCCGGCTCGGCCAGGGCCTGCCGGGCGCGTGCCAGCTGACGGGAGGCCTGCCAGGCGGCCGCCCCGTCCCCGCGGGCCTGCGCCTGGAGCACGTCGACCGCCAGCTCGCCGGCCGTCCCGTAGAGCGACAGCCGCTCCAGCCACGGCCCCGCCTCGCCCTCCAGGGCCGGCAGTCGCCCGGGGGCCTCGCGCAGTACCGTGAACGCCCGCCGCAGTTCGGCCCCGGCCGCCGGGTCGCCCGCGGCCCGCGCCTTCCAGAACCGTTCGACCATCGACCCCAGATAGGCGGACTCCTGCTGCTTGAGACCCGACGCGGCCGTGTTCCCGGCCAGCGCCGCCAGCGCCTCCCGGGTCCGCGGGTCGCGGCCCGCCAGCTCCCGTACCGCCGCCGCCCAGGACTCCCCGGCCCGGTAGTCGCCCGGGTTCCACGCGAAGTCCGCAGCCGTGAACAGCGGGATGCGCGACAGGGTGCCCTGCGGCATCGCGTTGGCCAGCAGCGCCGCCGACCCGCCCGCCACCGCGGGCTCGCGGCCCATGTACGGGCCGAGGAAGATCCGGCCCGGGTCCCAGTCGTTCACCGGGTAGTTGTCCATGGTGACCAGCGGGTGCTCCAGGGCGGAGCGGGCCCCGGACAGCTCCTTGCCGGTGATGGTGCGCGGCACCACGCCCACGCCCGTCCAGGCCACCTCCACCCGCCGGTCCAATCCGCCCGCCAGGGCCGTCCGGTAGGCGGTGGCGCCCTCCTGGTAGAACTCCGTCGGCAGCAGCGACAGCGCGGGCGCCCCCGGATACCGGGCGGCCAGGTGCGCCGCCAGCTCGTTCGCGACCTCCGCGTGCGCCTTCGCGGCTGCCGCCGGGCCCTTCCCGTACCGTTGCCGGTCCGCCCGGCAGCCCCACTCGCTGTAGCTGACGTCCGGGAACTGCACCTGGAAGGCACGGAAGCCGAGGTCCCACATCGCGTCGAGCTTGCGCGCGAGCGCCGCCCGGTCGGCCGCCGAGGACAGGCACATCGACTGGCCGGGGGTCACCGCCCAGCCCAGGACCACCCGGTTGGCGCGGGCCCGTTCGGCCAGCACGCGGAACTCCTCCTGCCGCTCCGCGGGGTAGTCCTGGCGCCAGCGCGTCGTCCGGTACGGGTCGTCGCCGGGAGCGATCAGCAGCCGGTTCTGCTTGGTGCGGCCCATGAAGTCCAGCTGCGCGAGGCGCTGTTCCCCGGTCCACGGCTGCCCGTAGAAGCCCTCGACGATCCCCCGTACGGGCGCCGCGGGCCAGTCCCGCACCCGCACCCCGGGCACCTTCCCGGCACCGGCCTCCAGGAGTTGGCGCAGCGTCTGCGCCCCGTGGAACAGCCCGTCCTCCCCTACGCCGGCCAGCGCCACGGTGTCCCGGCCGCCGGGCCGCCCCACGGCCAGCCGGTAGCCCCCCTCGGGCAGATCGCCGACCTCGGCCGCGCCCAGCGCCCGCAGCGCCTCCTGCGCGTCGGGGCCCTGGAGCCGTACGACGGTGCCCCGCTCGGGGAGCGGCTGCCCGGGGGCCCGCTCGTGCAGGGTCCGGACGCCCGCCGCGCGCAGGGCGTCCCGTATCGCCTGGACGGCGTACGGATCGGCGTCGGCCGGGGCCACGAGTACGGCCTCTGCCCCCAGCGGGACCTCGCGCGCCGGGTCGGCCGCCATCGACCGCGGCCGCGGCCACACGGCCGGGCCCTCGGCCGCGGTGCGGGGGAAATCGGCCCCGGGGTCGGGCACCGGGCCGGACGAGCCGAGGGCGGCCGTGGCGGCGGAACCGGCGGCCGGGGTCCGGGCGGAGCCGCCGGGACTGCCGGAGCCCGCGGCACCGCCCGGGCCGTCCGGAGCGGACAGCGCGGCGAACACCCCGGGGTTCAGGGCCGCGACGCCACCGCCGAGCAGCGTCCCGATCACCGCGATGGCGGCGGCCGTCGCCCGCTTCCTGCCCCTGAGCTGCACAGAGCCTCCTCGTCCCGAGACGTCCCCCGCTCGTACGAATGAGCCCGAGCCCACCACCCGTGCGGGCGGAGTGTCAATGCGGGTGGGTGATCTGACCGGGATAGGCCAGGAATGCGATGCGTCCGAGTGGGTATGGCTCGGGTGTTTCCCGGCGGCGTCCCACCCTTCTGCACCACCCTTCTGATCCACCCTCACGCACGAAGGAGTGCCCGTAGATGGACGACCTCGCCCGGCTCGCGGCCCTGCACGGCATCGCCACCGCCTACCATCCCGCCGCGGACGTCACCGTCCAGGTGCCGCGGACCACGGTCGCCACTGTGCTCGGGCTCCTCGGGGTGGCCGCCGAGACACCGGAGGACGTCCGGGCGAGCCTGGCCGAGGCGGAACGGGCAGCGGCGGAGCGGGTGCTGCCGCCGGTGCTGGTGCGGTGGGCGGGCGAGCCGCCGCCGGCCGAACTGGCCTCGCTGCCGGCCGGCACGCGGATCCGGCTTGCGCCGGAGCGGGCCGAGGCGGACCTCGCGGGGCCGGGTGTGTGCCGGGGCACACACCCGGCCCCGCCGGAACCGGCGGCGGCCGCCGAGTGGGAGACCGGTGACGCCGGGGTCTTGCCCGACGGGTTGCCGCTGGGGGTGCACCGGCTCAGTGTCGCCCTGCCCGACGGGCGTACTGCCGGGGCGACCCTCATTCTGGCTCCGGACCGGGCCCCGGCCGCGCCCGAGCGGGCCCATGGGCTGCTCGTCCAGCTGTACTCGCTGCTCTCCGAACGCTCTTGGGGGATGGGCGACCTCGGCGACCTCGCCGCGCTCGCCCGGTGGGCGGGGCGTACCCACGGTGCAGGGTTCATCCAGGTCAATCCGCTGCACGCGGCCGTGCCGGGCCATCCGACCGACCCGTCTCCCTACCGGCCCTCCTCCCGGCGTTTCCCCGACCCCGTCCACCTGCGCGTCGAGGACGTCCCGGAGTACGACCGCTGCCCCGAGCACGCGGCGCTCGCCGAACTCGCCGCCCGGGGCGGTGAGCTGCGCCGCGAGGTGCTGGAGAAGGGGGCGCTGATCGACCGGGACGCCGTCTGGGAGCTCAAGCGCGCCGCCCTGGAGCTGCTGTACGCCGTCCCGCGTGTGCCCGAACGCGAGGCCGACTACCGGCGGTTCCGCGCCGAGCAGGGACCGGCGCTCGACCGGCACGCCGACTGGTGTGCGGCCGCCGAGGGGGCGGACCCCGGGGCGCGCGCCGACTTCCACCGGTGGCTGGTCTGGCTGACCGACGGTCAGCTCGCCGCCGCCCAGCGGGCCGCGCGGGAGGCCGGCATGGCCGTGGGCATCGTGCATGACCTCGCCGTCGGCGTGCACCCCGAGGGTTCGGACGCCCGGACCGGCTCCTTCCACGCCCGGCACACCTCGGTCGGCGCCCCGCCGGACGCCTTCAACGCCCGCGGCCAGGACTGGGGACTGCCGCCCTGGCGCCCGGACCGGCTGGCCGCCACCGGGTACGCCCCCTTCCGGGCGCTGCTGCGCGGGGTGTTCCGGTACGCGGGCGCCCTGCGCATCGACCACGTGATGGGCCTGTTCCGGCTCTGGTGGATCCCGGAGGGCTCCCCGCCCGCCGAGGGCACGTACGTCTCGTACGACGGGGAGGCCATGCTGGCGATCCTGGTGCTGGAGGCCCACCGCGCCGGGGCCCTGGTCATCGGCGAGGACCTCGGTACGGTCGAGCCGCGGGTCCGCCGCGCGCTGGCCCGGCGCGGGGTGCTCGGGACCTCGGTGCTCTGGTTCGAGCGGGACTGGGACGGCGCCCGCGGCCCGCTCGCGCCGCAGGCCTGGCGGGCCGACTGCCTGGCCACGGCCACCACCCACGATCTGCCGCCGACGGCCGCCAAGCTGGCCGGGGGTCATGTGGAACTGCGCGACCGGCTCGGCCTGCTGACCCGCCCGGCCGAGGAGGAACGGGCCGAGGACGCCGCCGACACCGCCGAGTGGCTGGAGCTGCTGGACCGCCTCGGGCTGGACACCAAGGGCGAGGAGGCCGCCGTACGGGCCCTGTACGGCTTCCTGCTGCGCACCCCGGCCCGGCTGGTCGGCGTATGGCTGCCGGACGCGGTGGGGGACCGGCGGCCGCAGAACCTGCCGGGCACCTGGGACCAGTACCCCAATTGGCGGCTCCCGGTCGCCGATGCCGGGGGGCGGCCGCTGACCCTGGAGGAACTGGCCGCCTCACCGCGGGCGAACGCCCTGCTGAGCGCGGTGCGGGCGGGGGCCGCCGGGGGCGGGTGACCCCGTACGGCACCCCCGGGCGCGCGGGTCGTTTGGGTGTTCGCTACGTTTGCACCGTGGACAAGAAGAACGCTCTGCGCGCCGGCGCCGTCACGGCCGGAACGACGCTGATGATGCTGCTGATGACGTCTCCCGCCCTCGCGCTGACCCGCGACGACGGTGACGACCCGGGTAAGGGCCTGAGCATTGGCGAGACGCTGGGCCTGTTCGTGGCCGCGCCGATCGTGCTGTTCCTGGTCATCGCGGGCCTGGTGATGGTCGGCGACAAGTCGCGCAAGCAGCCGAACCAGGGCTGATCCCACACTTCCCGGGGCGCCGGGGGTCGCTGACGACACCGACAGGTGCCGTCCGCCGACCCCCGGCGCCTCGCCATGTCCGGGCTCGCCCGGGCCCCACCGCCGTCTGAGCCGCGCCCCGCCCGCCGCGCCCCGCCCGCCTCGGCCTGCCTGCCGTGCCCCGGCCGCCTCGGCGGGCCTGCCGTGCCCCGGCCGTCCCGGCGGGCCTGCCGTGCCCCGCCCGTCCCGGCGGGCCTGCCGTGCCCCGCCCGTCCCGGCCTGCCCGCCACGGCCAGGCCTGCCTGCCGCGCCCCGGCCTGCCCGCCGCGCCCCGCCCGTCCCGGCCTGCCCGCCACGGCCAGGCCTGCCTGCCGCGCCCCGGCCTGCCCGCCGCGCCCCGCCTGCCGCGGCCCACGCCCGGTCATGCGTAGCGGCGGCTTCCACTTGTTCGTTCGCAAGAAAGTTGCTTGACGGAAAGTAGCTTAGCGGTAAGCTACTCTCCAGTGACCTACTTTGGACGGCCCACTTCGGGGGAGACGTGATGCGCACAGCCAGGCGGAGTGCCGAGACGCGAGTCGCGGGGGAGCGGTCGCTCCTCGTCGGCGTCGGGATCAGTGCGGTCGGGATCGGCATGTACGTGCCGTTCTCGCTCGTCTTCTTCCATCACGTCACCGGCCTCTCCTTCACCCTGGTCGGCCTCGTCATGACCGTCACCGGGGTCGCCGGACTGGCCTTCATGCCGCTCGCCGGCACGGCCGTCGACCGGTTCGGCGCGAAGAAGGTCAACCTCGTCCTGTACGGGATCCGGGCGCTCGGCTTCGTCCTCTACCCCTTCGCGGGCAGCCTGCCCGCCTTCGCCGCGGTCGCCCTCGTCACCGCCCTCGCCGACCGCTCCTTCTCCGTCGTCCAGCAGTCCCTGATCGGGGAGGTGGCCCGCGGCGCCGCCCGCGACCGGCTCCAGGCCTCCATCCGGGCCCTGCAGAACGCCGGGATGGGCGCGGGCGCCCTCCTCGTCTCCGGAGTCCTGGCCGTGTGGGGGAGCGGCGGATTCACGTACACCGCCTGGGGCAACGCGCTCGCCTTCGCCCTCGCCGGACTGCTCGTCAGCCGGGTCCGCCCGGTCCGCGACGCCGAGGCCGCGGGCTCCGTCGAACGCGCCCCCGCCGGCTACCGGATGGTCCTGCGGGACCGCCCCTTCCTCGGGCTCACCGCCGCCAACTTCCTGACCGCGCTGGGCTACTCCGCCCTCTCCGTCCTCTTCCCGCTCTACCTCTCCACCTGGCTGACGGCCCCCGACTCCCTCACCGGCGCCGCCTTCACCGTCAACACCGTCCTGTGTGCCGGGATCGGCGTCCTGGTCGCGGGCCGGGTCCGCCGCTCCGGAGCCCGCCGCACCCGCTCCGCCGCCCTCGGCTCCCTGCTCTTCGCCGCCGCCTTCGTCGGGCAGATCGTGCTCGGCACCCTGCGCCCCGGGCAGACCGCGACCCTGGTCGCCCTGCTGGCCATCGTGGTCGTCTACACCCTCGGCGAACTGGTGCACAGCCCCTCCGGCGGCGCCCTGTCGGTCTCCGCCGCCCCCGAAGCCGTCCGCGGCCGCTACCTCGCCACCTACCAGCTCTCCTACTCGCTGGCCACCGCCCTCGCCCCCTCCCTCTTCACCGCCCTGCTCGCCGTCGACGGCCGCCTGCCCTGGGCCGTCCTCACCGTCACCGCGGTCGGCGCCGCCCTGGCCCTCGTCCGGCTGGAGCGCCACCTGCCCGCCGAGGCCGTCCACGCCCAGGCGCCCGCCCCGATCGCGGCCTCGGCCCCGGGCACCGCCCCGGCCCCGCGCACCTCGGCGCCCGCCGCCTCCTGACCCGCTCGTCCCCGTCCCCGTTCCTCACCTGCCGAGGAGTCCCCGCCATGAAGCGCATCGCCACCGTCGCCCTGACCGCCCTCGCCCCCATCTCCTGGGGCTCCACCTACGCCGTGGCCACCGAACTGCTGCCGCCCGACCGGCCCCTGTTCACCGGCGTGATGCGGGCCCTGCCCGCCGGACTGCTGCTGACCGCCCTCTCCCGCACCCTGCCCAAGGGCGAGTGGTGGTGGAAGTCCGCCGTGCTCGGCACGCTCAACATCGGCGCCTTCTTCCCGCTGCTGTTCCTCACCGCCTACCGCCTGCCCGGCGGGGTCGCGGCCGTACTCGGCTCCACCGCCCCGCTGTTCGCCGTGGGGCTCGCCGCCCTCGTCCTCGGGGAGCGGGCCGGCCTGCGCACGGTGCTCGCCGCGGTCGTCGGGGTGTTCGGCGTGAGCATGGTCGTCCTCACCGCCCAGGCCAAGCTCGACCTCGTCGGCATCATCGCCGGTGTGGTCTCCGCCGCCTCCATGGCCGCCGGCACCGTCATGACCAAGCGCTGGGGCCGCCCCGAGGGCGTCGGACCGCTGGCCATGACCGGCTGGCAGCTCACCGCGGGCGGGCTCGTCATCATCCCAATCGCCGCCCTCGTCGAAGGGGCGCCGCCCACGCTCGACGGCAAGGCCTTCCTCGGCTACGGCTACATGATGCTGATCAACACCGGGATCGCCTACTGGCTCTGGTTCCGCGGCATAGGAAAGCTCACCGCCACCTCGGTCACCCTGCTCGGCCCGCTCTCCCCGCTCACCGCCGCCGTCATCGGCTGGGCCGCCCTCGGGCAGTCGCTGAACGCCGTACAGCTGGTGGGCATGGCGATCGCCTTCGGAGCCACCGTCGCCGGCCAGCTCGTAGCCGCCCGCACCGCCTCGCAATCGTTCAGTTCTACTGAAGAGATCAATCGAAACATTTCGATAGACCTGAGTGATGACGAGGTGCGACGGTAGTCCCACGATCAACCGACCGACCCCGAGGGGGAGACACACAGTGGCCGTCATGGACCGCGTCCGTACCGTTTCGCAGGCACAGCCCGCCACCACGGGGAAGAAGGGGGCCGCCGGACTCGGCGTACTCCTCGCCCTGCTCGCGACGGTCGTCTGGTCCGGCAGCTTCGTCGCCACCCGGGGGATGGCCGAGACCGTCCCGCCCGTCCAGGCCGTCTTCTGGCGGTGGATCATCGCCACCCTCGCCGTCGCCCCCTTCGCCGCCCGCCAGGCATGGCAGCAGCGGGCCCTGATCCGCAAGCACTTCGGCTTCATCGCCCTCGCCACGCTGTTCGGCGTCACCCTCTACAACACGCTCGTGCACCAGGCCGGACTGACCACCTCCGCCTCCAACATGGGCATGATCATGGCCGCCTCGCCCGTCATCATGGCGCTCTACGCCCGCCTCGGCGGCGAACGGCTCGGCGCCCGGCGCACCTTCGGACTGCTGCTCGCCGCCTTCGGCGTGCTGCTGCTGGTCGGGGACGGCTCCCTCGGCTTCGACTTCGGCGCCGGCGACCTGTGGATGTTCGCCGCGGCCCTGTCCTTCGGCACCTACAGCGCCCTGCTCAAGCGCAAGCCCGCCGAGATCGGCGGACTGGCCTTCCTGCTCACCACCTTCGTGCTCGGCGCGCTGATGCTGGCCCCCGCCTACGCGGTCTCCCTCTCCGTCCAGGGCGGCTTCGCGATCGGCGCCGGAACGGTCGGACCGCTCCTGTACGTCGGTGTCTTCTCCTCGGCGGTCGCCTTCTTCGCCTGGAACAAGGCCATCTCCCTCATCGGAGCGGCCCGCGCCGGAGTCGTCTACTACCTCCAGCCGGTCTGCGTGGCGATCCTCGGCTTCCTGCTCCTCGGCGAGCAGACCGGCCCCGCGCAGCTGCTGTGCATGGCGCTGATCCTCGGCGGTGTCGGGCTCGGTGCCCGGCGGTAGGTTCGGCCCCATGACCGAGTGGGACATCAAGAAGCTGCGGATCCTGCGGACCCTCGCCGAACAGGGGACCGTGACCGCGACGGCCGAGGCGCTGCACATGACGCCCTCGGCCGTTTCGCAGCAGCTGACCAATCTCGCGCGGCAGTTGGGGGTCGTCCTGCTGGAGGCCCAGGGCCGCCGGGTCCGCCTCACCGACGCCGCGCACCTCGTACTGCGGCATACGGAGGCGGTGTTCGCGCAGCTGGAGCGGGCCGACGCCGAGCTGGCCGGATATCTGGCCGGGGACGCGGGGGAGGTGCGGGTCGGGGCCTTCTCCACCGCCGTGCCGGCCCTCGTGGTGCCGGCGGTCGCGGCGCTGCGGCGGACCCACCCCGGGATCGAGGTCCGCGTACGGGAGACGGAGGCCGCCGAGTCCTACGAGCTGCTGTCCGCCGGGGGCGTGGACCTGGCGCTGTCCCTCGCGGCCCACGCTCCGACCGCGCGCGATCCGCGGTTCACCCGGGTCACGCTGCTGGAGGACCCGCTGGACGTGGCGCTCCCGCCCGACCATCCCCTCGCCGCCGCGGCGGACCTGCGGCTGGCGGACCTGTCCGGGGACCCGTGGATCTACGGGGGCAGCGGCCCCTGGTCGGAGATCGCCGTGGGCGCGTGCGAGGCCGCGGGCTTCGTGCCGGAGCAGGCGCATTCGGCGTCCGGGTGGACGGCGATCCTGGCCATGGTCGAGGCGGGGATGGGCGTGGCGCTCGTGCCGCGGATGGTCTCCAGCCGGGCCTCCGGGGTGGCTGTGCGGGTCCTGGCCCACGACCGTCCCACCCGCCACGTGATCGCGGCGGTCAGGCGGGGCGCCGAGGCCGCTCCCGCGCTCTCCCACGTACTGGAGGCCCTCCGCTCCACCGCAGGGGGGTAGCGGTGCCGCACCCGCGGGACGCGCTCGCGTCCCGCGGGTGCGGATCCGGCTAGACCCGAGCGGCAGCGGTGGCGGCGTCGGCCGCCTGGGCCTTCAGGGCGCGCTCGATGCCCGCGCGGGACTCCGACACCAGGCGGCGCAGGGCCGCGTTCGGCTCGGCCGACTCCAGCCAGGCGTCCGTCGCGGCCAGGGTGGCCTCGGATACCTGGAGGGACGGGTACAGGCCCACCGCGATCTGCTGGGCGATCTCGTGGCTGCGGGTGTCCCAGACCTCCTTGACCGCCGCGAAGTACTTCGCGGTGTACGGGGCCAGCAGCTCGCGCTGGTCGGTCTGGACGAAGCCGCCGATCACCGCCTCCTGGACGGCGTTGGGGAGGTCCGAGGACTCCACCACCGACGCCCAGGCCTCGGCCTTGGCCTCCGCCGTCGGGCGCGCGGCCCGCGCGGTCGCCGCGTGGCGCTCGCCCGCCGCCGTGGCGTCCCGCTCCAGCTCGGCCGCGATGGCCGGCTCGTCGGCGACGCCCGTCGCGGCGAGCCGCTCCAGGAACGCCCACCGCAGCTCGGTGTCGACGGCCAGGCCCTCCACCACGGCCGAGCCGTCCAGCAGCGCCGACAGGTAGGTCAGCTGCTCCTCGGTGCGGGCCGTGGCCGCGAAGGCACGCGCCCACGCCAGCTGGTGGTCGCTGCCCGGCTCGGCCGCGCGCAGGTGCTCCAGCGCCGCCTCGGTCCAGGCCGCCAGGCCCTCCTCGCGCCATGCCGGGTCGGCGTACAGGTCGACGGCCAGCTTCACCTGGCGGTGCAGCGACTGGACCACGCCGATGTCGGACTCCTTGCCGATGCCCGACAGGACGAGGGAGAGGTAGTCGCGCGTCGCCAGCTCGCCGTCCCGCGTCATGTCCCAGGCCGAGGCCCAGCACAGCGCGCGCGGCAGGGACTCGGTGAAGTCGCCGAGGTGCGCGGTCACGTTGGCGAGGGAGACCTCGTCCAGGCGGACCTTCGCGTACGACAGGTCGTCGTCGTTCAGCAGCACGACGGTCGGGCGGGCGCGGCCGACCAGCTCCGGCACCGCCGTCAGCTCGCCGTCGATGTCCAGCTCGATCCGGTCCGTGCGGACCAGCTTGCCGTCCTGGAGCTCGTAGAGGCCGACAGCGATGCGGTGCGGGCGCAGCACCGGCTCGCCCTTGGCGCCCGCCGGCAGGGCCGGGGCCTCCTGGCGGACCGCGAAGGAGGTGATGGAGCCGTTCTCGTCGGTCTCGATCTCCGGGCGCAGGATGTTGATGCCTGCCGTCTCCAGCCACGCCTTCGACCAGGCGGCCAGGTCGCGGCCCGAGGTCTCCTCCAGGGCGCCCAGCAGGTCGGACAGGCGCGTGTTGCCGAAGGCGTGCGCCTTGAAGTACGCCTGCACGCCCTTGAAGAAGGCGTCCATCCCGACGTAGGCGACGAGCTGCTTGAGGACCGAGGCGCCCTTGGCGTACGTGATGCCGTCGAAGTTGACCAGGACGTCGTCCAGGTCGCGGATGTCCGCCATGATCGGGTGCGTGGACGGCAGCTGGTCCTGCCGGTACGCCCAGGTCTTCATGGAGTTGGCGAAGGTGGTCCACGCGTGCGGCCACTTCGAGCCCTCCGCGTACGCCTGGCAGGCGATGGAGGTGTAGGTGGCGAACGACTCGTTCAGCCACAGGTCGTTCCACCACTCCATGGTGACGAGGTCGCCGAACCACATGTGGGCGAGCTCGTGCAGGATGGTCTCGGCGCGCACCTCGTACGCCGCGTCCGTCACCTTGGAGCGGAAGACGTACTGGTCGCGGATGGTGACCGCGCCCGCGTTCTCCATGGCGCCCGCGTTGAACTCCGGCACGAAGAGCTGGTCGTACTTGGCGAACGGGTAGTCGTACGCGAACTTCTCCTGGAACCAGTCGAAGCCCTGCCGCGTCACGTCGAAGATCGCGTCCGAGTCGAGGAACTCGGCGAGCGAGGGGCGGCAGTAGATGCCGAGCGGCACGGACTGCCCGTCCTTGCCCTCGTACGAGCTGTGCACCGCGTGGTACGGGCCGACGATCAGGGCCGTGATGTACGAGGAGATCCGCGGGGTCGGCTCGAAGGCCCACACCCGGTCCTTGGGCTCAGGGGTCGGCGAGTTCGAGATGACCGTCCAGCCCTCGGGGGCCGTCACGGTGAACTGGAAGGTCGCCTTCAGGTCGGGCTGCTCGAAGCTGGCGAAGACCCGCCGCGCGTCCGGCACCTCGAACTGGGTGTACAGGTAGGCCTGCTGGTCCACCGGGTCGACGAAGCGGTGCAGGCCCTCGCCGGTGTTGGTGTACGCGCAGTCCGCGACGACCCGGAGCTCGTTCGCCCCGGCCGCCAGGTGCTTCAGGGCGATGCGGGAGTCCCGGAAGACGGCGGCGACGTCGAGCGCCTTGCCGTTGAGGACGACCTCGTGCACGGCCGGTGCGACCAGGTCGATGAAGGTCTCGGCCCCGGCCTCGGCCGACTGGAAGCGCACGGTGGTCACGGAGGGGTAGGTGCCGCCCTCCTGTGCGCCGCTGAGATCGAGTTCGATCTCGTAGGAGTCGACGGTGAGCAGCTTTGCCCGCTGCTGAGCCTCTTCACGGGTGAGATTCGTGCCTGGCACGCGGTCATCTCCTTCGATGGTTACGTTCCGGCCCATCTTTCCACGGGGGCCGGGCCACCGCGCCGGAGTAATCCACCGGCGAACAGGCACGACTGGCTACCGTGTTCCTACTCGGGTAGCATTGGGGTATGAAGATTAGTGTGAGCCTGCCGCAGGAGGATGTTGCCTTCGTCGATGAGTACGCCACCAGAACGGATGCCGACTCGCGCTCGGCGGTGATACACGCGGCCATCGAGCTGCTGCGCCAGGCAGAGCTCGAAGCCGAGTACACGGAGGCGTTTGCCGAGTGGGACGCGAGCGAGGACGCGGCCCTCTGGGACCGCACGTCCGGGGACGGGATCACCGATGAGGCGTGGTGACATCTACATGGTGGACCTGGAGCCTGCGCGGGGAAGCGAGGCGAACAAGATCCGGCCGGCGGTGATCGTGTCCCACAACGCCGCGAACGACTCGGTCGAACGCCATGGCCGCGGGGTCGTCACGGTGGTGCCGCTGACATCGAATACTTCCCGCGTCCTCACGTTCCAGGTCTTCCTGCCCGCTGCGGAATGCCACCTGCCCAAGGACTCGAAGGTTCAGTGCGAGCAGATCCGCGCGATCACCCCTGAACGGGTGCATCAGAGAGTCGGCGTCGTGCCCCGCCAGCGGATGGCGGAGATCGACGCGGCGCTCCGGCGCCACCTGGCGCTCTAGGTACGTCGGAGGGGCGGCACCGTGGCGGTGCCGCCCCTCGGGGCGTGAGGGTGGGCGGTGTCAGCCGCGCAGCTCCTCCGCGACGAGCTCCGCGATCTGGACCGCGTTCAGGGCCGCGCCCTTGCGCAGGTTGTCGTTGGAGAGGAACAGCGCGAGGCCGTTCTCCACGGTCTCGTCGACGCGGATGCGGCCCACGTACGAGGCGTCCTTGCCCGCCGCCTGGAGGGGGGTCGGGATCTCGGAGAGCTCGACGCCCGGGGCGTCCTTCAGCAGCTCGTACGCGCGCTCCACGCTCAGCGGACGGGCGAAACGGGCGTTGACCTGGAGCGAGTGGCCGGAGAAGACCGGCACGCGCACGCAGGTGCCGGAGACCTTGAGCTCCGGGATCTCCAGGATCTTGCGGGACTCGTTGCGGAGCTTCTGCTCCTCGTCGGTCTCGAAGGTGCCGTCGTCGACGATCGAGCCCGCGAGCGGGATCACGTTGAAGGCGATGGGGCGCTTGTAGACGCCCGGCTCGGGGTAGGAGACGGCCTCGCCGTCGTGGACCAGCCCGGTCGCGCCCTCGGACACGGCCTTGACCTGGCCGTCGAGCTCGGCCACACCGGCCAGGCCGGAGCCGGAGACGGCCTGGTAGGTGGTGGCGATCAGCGCGGTCAGGCCGGCCTCTTCGTGCAGCGGGCGCAGCACCGGCATCGCGGCCATGGTGGTGCAGTTCGGGTTCGCGATGATGCCCTTGGGGCGGTTCTTGATCGCGTGCGGGTTGACCTCGGAGACGACGAGGGGGACCTCGGGGTCGCGGCGCCAGGCGGAGGAGTTGTCGATCACGACGGCGCCCTGCGAGGCGACCTTCTCGGCGAGGGCCTTGGAGGTGGCGCCGCCCGCCGAGAACAGCACGATGTCCAGACCGGAGTAGTCCGCCGTGGAGGCGTCCTCGATGGTGATCTCCCGGCCCTCCCACTCGAGGGTGGAGCCCGCGGAACGGGCCGAGGCGAACAGCCGCAGCTCGTCCACCGGGAACTTCCGCTCGGCGAGGATGCCGCGCATGACTCCGCCGACCTGTCCGGTGGCTCCGACGATTCCGACCCTCACGGTGACTCCTTTGGTACATACGACGCGGGCGCTATAGCCATCATGCGTTCGACCGTCCGGTCCTTGTCCAATCCATTGTCCGCGGATCGGACAGTGTCTCGTGCGGACCGCCGGTCGCAGCCGCACAAGACAAATGGAAGGGGCCGGTGCTCGCGTCGAGCACCGGCCCCTTCGTCATGCGGTCACACCGTTACGGGAGGACCTTCTCGATCTGCACGCTGCCGGTGCCGGCGGCGGTCCCGCGGGCGTTGAGCAGCTGGACCTGGCCGAAGAACTGACGGCCCTCGGGGGCCGCGCTGTTGACCAGTACGTTCGCCGAGACGGACGCGGAGGCGCCGTTCGCGAGGTTCACCGCGGCGGCCTCGTCGACCTGGACGGAGCCCAGGGCGGACGAGAAGTACACGTCGCGGTAGTCGTACGTGGTGGAGCCGGCCGGGACCGCGTAGCCGATCACCTTGATGCTGTAGGTGCCCGCGGCCGGGTTGGCCAGGCTCACGGCCTCCTCGGAGTCGCCGTCGGCGGAGGAGCCGACCTTGACGCCGTCCTTGTAGACCTCGAGGTCGAGGTCGGCGCCCGTGTCGGACACCTTGCCGATCGCGATGTCGAGGCGGGAGACGCCCGCGCCGATCGTGACCTCGCTGGTCTGGGTCTCACCGTTCGCGATGGTCGGCTTGGCGACCTTCGCGGAGCCGAGCGGGCCGCCCTGGAGCTTGCCGCCGGCGATCGCCGCGGCGTCGTTCTTGACGGTCCACTGGACCGGCGCCGGGGTGCCCTGCTTCACCTCGGGCAGGACCTTGACCGCGGGGTCGAAGGCCGCGCCGAGCACGGAGACGTCCAGCTTGAACGGGTTGTCGAGCAGCGGCGACGTGCGGCGCGACTCGACCTCGATCTCCCAGACGCCCGGGGTCGGCTCGGGGTACGAGCGCAGGTCGGGGCGGCACTTGTTGGCCGGGTTGTCGTAGTTCGGGTAGCACTGGGTGGTCGCGCTGTCCTCGACGCCCACACCGTACGGGTGGATCGAGATGAAGCGCGTCTGGCTGCCCGCCGCGAGACCGCCGAGGGCGACTTCGAGGGACTTGGCGCCCTGGGGCACCGTGACGAAGTACGACTTGTGGCTGTTGCGCTGCACGGAGGAGGTGTCCGACAGCGTGAACGACGGCTTCGCCAGCGGGGTGGAGACGACGACCGTGGACAGGATCTGCTTGTCGATGCCCTCGGTGGTCTCGTCGTCCAGCTGCAGGATGCCGCTGTGGACGCCGCCCGTCTTGGCCTTGGCCTCGACCTTGATGGTGACCGGCTTGTTCAGCGGCAGGGTGACGTAGTCGTAGCCGCCGACGACCTTGAAGGTGCCATCGTTGCCCCGCCAGCTCAAGTTGTGCCGGGTGCCGTACTTGACGCCCGTGGTGCGGGTGACGACGACGTCGTAGACCTTCTTCTGGCCGACCTTGAGGCCGCCCTCGCGGTCGTAGACGCCGGTGCCGAAGCCCGGGGTCTTCAGGAACTGGTCGATCGCGGTGTCGACCGGAGCCTTGACCGTGAACTCGTTGGCCTTCGCGCCGCGCTGGATGGACTCCCACGCGCCGCCGACGTTGATGAGACCGGAGCCCTGTGCGTGGGCCGGGACATCGTCGATCTTCTTGGCGGTGCTGGTCAGCGCCACCCGCAGGGAGGCCGGGTCCAGCTTGATGCCGTGCTGCTTGGCGGCCGAGATCAGCAGGGCGCTGGCGCCCGCGGCCTGCGGCGAGGACATCGAGGTGCCCTGGAGCATGCCGTAACCGGCCGGGAGGTTGTAGCCGGCCTCCTTCACGGGCGCGCCGGGCAGCCAGGTCTGGATGGTGTTGATCGAGGCGCCGGGGGCGGTGATGGTCGGCGTGAACCCGCCGTCCTCACGCGGACCGCGCGAGGAGAAGGGGAACATGTTGTACTTCTTGGTCACGCCGGAGCCGTAGTTGGCGGCCCAGGTCTCCTTGGAGACCGCGGCACCCACGGAGATGACCTTGTCCGCGAGGCCGGGGTCGCCGATGGTGTTGATGCCGGGGCCCTCGTTGCCCGCCGAGATGACGAGCTGGACACCGTAGGTGTCGATGAGGTTCTTGTAGAGCTCGGAGCGGGCGTTGTTGCCGTCGTTCAGCGCCGGCAGACCGCCGATGGACATGTTGACGATGTCCACGCCGCGGTTGACGACCAGGTCGATCATGCCCTCGGTCAGCGCGATGTTGGTGCAGCCGCCGGACCAGGAGCAGGCGCGCGAGGAGACGAGCTTCGCGCCGGGCGCCTCGCCGTTCATCTTGCCGCCGAAGAGGCTGTTGGCGGCGGTGATGCCGGCGACGTGCGTGCCGTGCTCGGACTCGATGATGCCGACGTTGACGAAGTCGGCCTTCTTGCCGACCCAGTCACCGCCCAGCGGGTCCATCGGGACGTCCTTGCGGATCTCGATCACGAACGGGATCCGCTCGGCGACCTCGGTCGCCGGGTTGTCCGTGCCGAAGTAGCCGATCTGGTAGCCGTCCTTGTACGGCTTCATCGGCTCGTTGTTCGTGAAGTCGCCGTCCTGGTCGGTGTCGACGCGGACGGTGCCGGCGGCGACGTCGTAGAGCAGGCCGAACCGGTCGGTGGTGTCCCCGTCCCGGTTGACGTCGCCCTTCATGTCACCGTTCGCGGTGATCGACTCGCTGAAGCGGCTCCACTGGAAGCTGCCCTCGGGGGCCTTCCAGCTCTGGCCGCCCGCCGTGAAGGTGCCGCCCGTGGCGGTGACCGGGGTGATCTGGGCGCGCCAGGTGGCGTCGCCGTCGGTGATCGGGTCGGTCGCCGTCACCCAGTCGACGATCTTGCGCTCGCCGGTGGTGGTCTTCTGGAGGGCGGGGTGGCCGAGGTCGACGCCCGAGTCCATGATGCCGATGGTCACGCCGCGGCCGTCGGCCTGCGGGTTCTTCGCGACGAAGTCCACCGCACCGGTCTCGAAGGACGGGTTGTACGGGTTCTTCGCCGGGGTGTTCTTGTCCGGCCCCGGGTACGACTCGGCCGCGGTCTTGGTGGCCGCGCCCTCGCTGTGCGCGTCGGGGCGCGGGTCCGGCAGCTGGATCTCGTGCCGCAGGTCGATGCCGTGCACCGAGGACAGCTTGGCGGCCGCCTTCAGGGCGGCCTCCGCCTTGCCGGTGGGCAGGGTGGCGCGGACGTAGCCGAGGTTGTCGTACGTCTTGCCCACCGAGGCGCCCTGGACGGCGTCGAGCTGCTCGGCCACCTGCTTGGTCTGCCCGGGGGCGGTGGCGACCATGACGGTGACGTTCGCGTCACCCTTGGCCTTGGCCTCCTGGAGCAGCTCGACGTCGGCCGAACCGAGCTTCTGGTCGGCGGACTTCACCGCCGGGGTGGTGCCCGGCTGGTCGGCGCCGGTCGCCGCGAAGACGGGCACGGATCCGGTGGCCGCGAGGGCGGCCACCAGTCCGGCCGCAGCCGCGACGCGCGCGACGCGCCGGGCCCCGGGTATGGAGCTGGGGGATTCGAGGGTCATCAGCATCCCTGGTAAGTGAAAGAAACGGTCCGGATTTCGGTGCCGGATGACCGGTCAGCTTTGCGCAAGCGACAGCCCTTTGGGGAGAGTTGTCATTGACCGAGACCTGTCATGGCGGACTCTCGCCAGCGCGGGGTTTGCGCCAGCGCGGCCATGCCGGGACATACCGGTGTGAACCGAGGGTGCTGAAGAGGGGATTTGTCGACTTACCCGTCTTCCTGTGACGAACGGTCTCAGAGCGGGTGTGACAGATTCGGGGCGATCAGCGCTCGCGCGTGCGCGCGTAGTGGCGCGAGGCCTTCGCCCGGTTTCCGCAGGCGGCCATGGAGCACCAGCGCCGGGTGCCGTTGCGCGAGATGTCGTGGAAGTGCAGCACGCAGGTCTCGGACGCGCACTTGCGGATCCGGTCGGGCGCGGAGCCGAGCAGTTCGAGGTAGTCGCGCGCCGCCGTCCAGGCCGGCCCCCAGGCCGGATCGGCGAACTCGGCGCGCTCGCCGGGTCCTTCGGCGGTCAGGGTGGCGCGGATGCGGCCGTGCTCCAGCACCGCGTCGACCAGGGCGCGGGCGCTCTCGTCGGCCGGGTCGGCGACCGCGCGGGCCAGCGCCTCGCGGGCGGTCAGCAGGTGGACGAGGGTCGCGGCGTCGGCGCGGAAGCGGCCCGCCAGGCCGGCGCTGTGCAGCCAGATCCCGAGCCCCTCGAGCCGGGTCAGCCCGAAGGCGCCCGCGAACAGGTCGGTGAGCTCGCCCTCGTGCATCCAGCGGGTGTTCAGCAGATCGAGGGAGACCGGCTCCCCGATCAGGGGTCGTGGGTCCGCCGCCGTCATGTCCGCCTCCTGGTGCCGCTAACCCCTCAAGGGTACGTGAGCGGTTGACGACCTCCGTTCTAACCCCTAATCTCGATTTAGAAGGTTAGGAAATCCTCTGGGGAAGGAACCTCCATGACGACTGTCATCAGCACGCTCCGCACCGGCCACGTCGGCCTGAACGTCACCGATCTGGACCGCTCACTCGCCTTCTACCGCGACGTCCTCGGCTTCCAGCCGCTGGTCGAGGGCAAGGAGGAGGGGCGCCGCTTCGCCCTCCTCGGCCAGGACGGCGAGCTGGTCCTGGCCCTCTGGCAGCAGGCCGAAGGCGCCTTCGCCCCGGCCGCGGCCGGACTGCACCACCTGGCCCTCTCCGCCGGCACGATCGAGGAGGTACGGGAGTACGAGGCGCGGCTGCGCGAGCTGGACGTCGAGTTCGCGTACGACGGGGTGGTCGCCCACCACGAGGGGGCGGCCTCGGGCGGCATCTTCTTCCACGACCCCGACGGCATCCGGCTGGAGATCTCCGTCCCGACCGGCGCCGAGGGTGCGCCCGCCCCCGCCGCGGGGGCGCCGGCCTGCGGGTTCTTCTAATGACCGGGCCGTACCACGCCGGGTCGCTGGCCGTGCAGGAACGGGTGGGCGTACGGGAGCTGGCCGACCATGTCGGCCGCTCGATCGGCACCGGCATCCGGGACGTCGCCGCGGCCTTCCTGGGGCTCCAGCCCCACCTGGTCGTCGGCGCGGCCGACGGCGCGGGCCGGATGTGGGCCTCGCTGCTGACGGGCCAGCCCGGTTTCGTGCGGGCCACCGGGCCGGACCGCATCGCGGTCGCCGGCGGCATCCCGGCCGGGGACCCGCTCGCGGAGGTGCTGGCCACGGCCGGGACCAGGGTCGGCACCATCGCGCTCGACCCGCGCACCCGGCGCCGGATGCGGCTGAACGGGACCCTGGAGGTGACGCCGGGGGGCTTCGCCGTCGAGGCCGAGCAGGTGTTCTCCAACTGCCCGAAGTACCTCCAGAAGCGGCAGCCGCTGGACCTCGCCGCCGAAGGGGCCGGCGTCGTACGGCGGGGGGACGCGCTCACCCCCGGCCAGGAACGGGCCGTACGCGGCGCCGACACCTTCTTCGTCGCCACCACGGCGGACGCGGACGGTGCCGACGCCAGCCACCGGGGCGGGTTCCCGGGCTTCGTGGAGGTGCTCTCGCCGGTGGAACTGGCCTGGCCGGACTACGCGGGCAACGCCATGTTCCTCACCCTGGGGAACCTGGTGGCCGATTCCCGGGCCGGGCTGCTCTTCCCGGACTGGGAGAGCGGGGCGGTGCTCCAGCTCAGCGGGCGGGCCGGGACCGAGTTCGGGGCCGACGGGGAGCGGCGGGTCCGCTTCCGGGTGGAGTCGGTGCAGGAGAGCCTGCATCCGGGGCGGCTGCGCTGGAGCACCCCGGAGTACTCGCCGGCCAATCCGGCGCTCGGCGGTCACCTGGGCAGGACCACCAGGTAGGCGGCGGGCTCGCGGTCGCCGGACGCCGTCAGGGCGGTCCGGATGACCGCGGCCTGCTGCTCGGGCCAGTCGCGGAGCTTGCGCGGGGTGATGTGGAGGACCGTCACCCCGAGCCGCTCCAGGGTCTCGCGCTTGCGCACGCACTCGGACCACTGCTCGTCCTCGCCCTGGCGCGGGGCGCGGGTGTCGATCTCCACGGCCACGGAGTGCTCGGGCCAGTAGGCGTCGACCCCGCCGAGGTGGGGGCCGCCGGGCAGCCGCAGGTCCACGTTCCACACCGGCTCGGGGAGTTCGTAGCCCCGTACGAGGTGGTACAGCCGGTCCTCGGCGATGGCCCGGCCCTCCGCGAGGAGGGACTCGACGGCGTCGACCACGTGCGGCCGGTTCAGCAGCCGGGCCACCGTCAGCTCCCGTACGACGGCGGCCGGTTCGCAGTGGCCGGCCCGGACGGCCTCGCTGAGCAGACGGCGCACGGTGCCGGCGTCGTCGAGCTGGGCGACGGCGTCGGCCACGGCCCGCGCGACGGGGGCCACCGGCAGCCCGGTGACCTCCTGGGGCCGGGGCGGGGTGTGCGCGCGCACGACGCGGACGTCTCCGGTGGACCGCAGCCGCCGGGTGCCGGGGACGAGGACGTCGATGTGCGAGAGCGCGAGCAGCGCGGGCGCGGACGCGAACCGGTACAGGGCGAGCGCCGCCAGCCCGGTGATCATGGCCTCGCCGCCGCCGCGGCGCCCGGCGTAGAGCAGGGCGGCGTGCAGGCGCTCCTCACTGGTCGCGGGCCCGGAGTGGAGCAGGAACACCCCGGGCAGGATCTGCTGCCAGGGCCGCTCGGCGGCGTCGGAGGCGGTGACGCCGTGCTCGCGCAGCTGGGCGAGGGTCAGCACGCGGGGGCGGCTGCCGGTGAGGTGGGCGAGGGGGAGGGGTGCGTTCTGGTTCATGACGCGGTGATTCCCTCAGGCCATGGCCTTGCTAACCGCTGTTACACGCTCGTCGGCAAACCCGGACAAGCCGGGGCTAAAGTACGGGCGTTCGAGTGCCGATGGGGGGTCCGCCGACCAGCGGCTGCGCCGCCGCCGCTGAGGCGCTGCCCCAGCCCCCGTGCCTCAAACGCCGGAGGGGCTGGATTTGCCGGCGAGGCTGAGATTGCCCTGCGGGCAATCCAGCCGCACCAGGCGGGCGGCATCAGCCAAAATCCAGCCCCGCCGGCGTTTGAGGCGCCGCCGGAGGCACATGAAGCCTCGCCGGCGTTTGAGGCGCGGGGTCTGGGGCGGAGCCCCAGGAGCGGAGACGCGGGGTTACTGGCTCGCCGCCGCGTCGCAGCGCTGCGCGCGCAACGCGCGGGCCAGGTCGTCGCGGGACTCCAGGACCAGCCGCCGCAAGGCGGGCGCGGCGTCCGGGTGCGCAGAGAGCCACGCGTCGGTCGCGTCGAGCGTGGGCTCCGGGTCCTGGAGGGCCGGGTAGAGGCCCTTCACCACGTCCATGCCGATCTGGATCGACCGGTCGGACCACACCCGCTCCAGCACCGCGAAGTACGGCTCCGCGTAAGGCGCCAGCAGCCCCCGCTGCGAAGCCTGCTGCATACCGGCGATCGTGGCTTCGACCAGCGCGTTCGACAGCGCGTCCGACTCCACCACCGCCGCCCACGCCTGGTCCTTGACCGCCGCCGACGGCCGCGCCGCCAGGCACCGCACCTCGTGCCGCTTGCCCGACGCCGTGTCGTCCCGGGACAGTTCGGCCCCGAGCGCGGCCTCGTCCACCGCCCCGTGCGCGGCCAGCGGCAGCAGGAAGTCCCACCGCAGCTCCTGGTCCACGTCCAGCCCGTCGATCCGCGCCGAGCCGTCCAGCAGCCCCAGCAGCAGCTGGAAGTCGCCCTCCGTCGCCGCGCTCGCCGCGAAGAAGCGGGCCCAGGTCAGCTGGTGCTCCGACCCCGGCTCGGCCAGCCGCAGCTCGTGCAGCGCGCCCGCCGCCAGCTCCCGGCCGCCCTGCTCGCGCCGCTCCGGCGCCGTGTAGTGGGTGACCGCCGTCAGCGCCTGCGCGTGCAGCATCTGCAGCACGCCGACGTCCGTCTCCCGCCCCGCGTGCGCCAGCACCAGCGCGAGGAAGTCCCGCGCCGGCATCAGCCCGTCCCGCGTCAGGCCCCACAACGCCGACCAGCTCAGCGCCCGCGCCAGGGGGTCCGTGAGGTCGCCCAGGTGCGCCCGCAGCGTGGCCAGAGAGCCCTCGTCGAAGCGGATCTTGCAGTAGGTGAGGTCCTCGTCGTTGACCAGGATCAGGTCGGGCCGCTCCCGCCCCGCCAGCTCCGCGACCACGGTCCGCGCCCCCGCCACGTCCACCCCGGCCCGCGCGTAGCGGACCAGCGTGCCGTCCGACTCCAGCCGGTACAGGCCGACCGCGACCCGGTGGGGCCGCAGCTCGTCGCCCTCCTGCACCACCACCAGTTCGGTCACGCGACCGCCCGCGTCGTACGTGACCACCGGGGTCAGCACGTTCACGCCCGCCGTCTGCAGCCAGGCCCGCGACCACTCGGCCATGTCCCGCCCGGAGACCTCCGCGAGCACCGACAGCAGGTCGTCCAGCGTCGTGTTCCCGTACGCGTGCGCCTTGAAGTAGCGCCGCGCGCCCTCCAGGAACGGGTCCCGCCCCACGTACGCGACCAGCTGCTTGAGCACCGCCGCGCCCTTGGCGTAGGTGATCCCGTCGAAGTTCAGCTTCGCGTCCTCCAGGTCACGGATGTCGGCCGTGATCGGGTGCGTGGACGGCAGCTGGTCGGCGCGGTAGGCCCACGCCTTGCGGCTGTTGGCGAAGGTGACCCACGCCTGGTCGAAGCGGGTGGCCTCCACGAGGGCGAAGGAGCCCATGAAGTCAGCGAAGGACTCCTTCAGCCACAGGTCGTCCCACCACTTCATGGTGACCAGGTCGCCGAACCACATGTGCGCCATCTCGTGCATGATCACGTTCGCGCGCCGCTCGTACGAGGCCTGCGTGACCTTGCCGCGGAAGATGTACTCCTCCCGGAAGGTCACCATCCCCGGGTTCTCCATGGCGCCCAGGTTGTACTCGGGCACGAAGGCCTGGTCGTACTTGCCGAAGGGGTACGGGTAGTCGAAGAGCTCGTGGAAGAGGTCGAAGCCCTGCTTGGTGACGAGGAAGACGTCGTCCGCGTCGAAGTGCCGGGCCAGCCCCTTGCGGCACATCGCGCCGAGCGGGATCGTCAGGTCCCCGCGCGTGTAGGTGTCCGTCACGTAGTGGTAGGGGCCCGCCACCACGCAGGTGATGTACGTCGAGATCGGCTCGGTCTCGGCGAACCGCCAGACCCCGGCCTCCCGGGACTCCTCCGCGCCGTTGCTCCACACCTGCCAGCCCTCGGGCGCGGTGACCTCGAAGCGGTACGGAGCCTTCAGGTCCGGCTGCTCGAAGTTCGCGTACACCCGCCGCGCGTCCGCCGGCTCGTACTGGGTGTAGAGGTAGACCTCGCCGTCCTCCGGGTCCACGAAGCGGTGCAGGCCCTCCCCCGTCCGGCTGTACGCGCAGTTCGCGTCCACGACCAGGACGTTCTCGGAGGCCAGCCCGTCCAGGGCGATCCGCGTGCCGTCGAAGACGGCGGCGGGGTCCAGCTCGCGCCCGTTGAGGGTCACGGAGTTCACCGAGGGGGCGATCAGGTCCGCGAACGTGGAGGTGCCGGATGCCGCGGCCCGGAAGCGGATCGTCGTCACCGAGCGGAAGGTCCTGGGGCCTTCGGCCGGCTCGGCCTCGTCCACGGCCGACCGGACGTCGAGGACGACCTCGTATCCGTCGACGGACAGCAGCTCGGCCCGCCCACGGGCCTCGTCGCGGGACAGGTTCTCTCCGGGCACGTGCACTCCTTCGTGCGTGTTCGTGTTCTTGTGACGAATCCTCCCACGGTGGGAATGTGCGCGGCCGCTGTCTGGTTGGCGACGGAGAACATGACCCAGTGATGCCCTTTTCCGGCTGAGTACCGAGGACTGAGGAGAGACATGACCGACACCCAGGTGCGCGAGAAGACTCCGGTCGACTTCTGGTTCGACCCGCTCTGCCCCTGGGCCTGGATGACCTCCCGCTGGATGCTGGAGGTCGAGAAGGTCCGCGACGTCGAGGTCCGCTGGCACGTCATGAGCCTGGCCGTGCTCAACGAGAACAAGCTCGACGAGCTGCCCGAGGTCTACCGCGACCTGCTCGGCCCCAAGGGCTGGGCCCCGGTGCGCGTGGTGATCGCGGCCCAGCAGAAGCACGGTGAGGAGATCACCGGCAAGCTGTACACGGCCCTCGGCACCAAGATCCACAACGAGGGCCAGGGCCCGACCCGCGAGGTCATCGCCGCCGCCCTCGACGAGGTCGGCCTGCCGGCCGAGCTGCTCGCCTACGCCGACTCCGACGAGTACGACGAGGTGCTGCGCGCCTCCCACAACGACGGCATCGACCGCGTCGGCCAGGAGGTCGGCACCCCGGTGATATCCGTTCCGGGCGCCGAGGGCGACGTCGCCTTCTTCGGTCCGGTCGTCACCCCGACCCCGCGCGGCGAGGCCGCCGCCCGGCTGTGGGACGGCACCCTGCTGGTCGCCTCCACCCCCGGCTTCTACGAGATCAAGCGCACCCGCACCAAGGGCCCGAGCTTCGAGTAGCCCAGGACACACCGCGCAGAAGGCCCCCTTGAGTCACGTCCTCAAGGGGGCCTTCTGGTGGAAACGCCCGCAGGTGAAGGTTGAGAAGACGATCACGAGGCGGGCGGCTTGGGGGCGGCGATCAGCCCTTGGCGGGGATCAGCAGCGGGGTGTTGGCCTTGGCGTCGGCGTAGCGCTTGGACACGTCCTGCCAGTTGACGACGTTCCACATCGCCTCGATGAAGTCCACCTTCTGGTTCTTGTACTGCAGGTAGAAGGCGTGCTCCCAGGCGTCGAAGACCAGGATCGGGGTGCTGGCCACGCCCACGTTGCCCTGGTGGTCGTAGACCTGCTCGACGACGAGGCGGCCGCTGACGGGCTCGTACGCGAGCACGCCCCAGCCGGAGCCCTGGGTGGCGGAGGAGGCGAAGGTGAGCTGCTTCTTGAACTTCGCGAAGGAGCCGAAGGACTCGGTGATCGCGTCGGCCAGGTCGCCCAGGCCGTCGGCCGCGGTGGGCTCGCCGCCGCCCTCGCCGGTCTTCGGGCTGGCCATGTTGTGCCAGTAGATGCTGTGCAGGATGTGGCCGGAGAGGTGGAACGCGAGGTTCTTCTCCAGGCCGTTGAGGGCGCCCCAGTTCTCCTTGTCGCGCGCCTCCGCCAGCTGCTCCAGCGTGTTGTTGGCGCCCGTGACGTAGGCCGCGTGGTGCTTGTCGTGGTGCAGCTCGATGATCTGCGGGTTGATCACCGGCTCGAGAGCCGCGTAGTCGTACGGAAGCTCAGGAAGCGTGTAGATGGCCATGCGTGTATCCGGTCCCCTCGGCGTGCCAACTGCTTATTGCAATCAATGCGCAACTGCACGCTAGCAGTATCTATTCCCAGTCACACGTAAGGGTTACCTGAGTGCGAAAAGGCGGGCCCCGTGCCTGCGCACGGGGCCCGCCTCGGGTGCTGTGGGACCGTCAGGAACGCGCCGCGGCCCGGCGCTGGAGGGCGTAGCCGGTGGCCGCGAGGGCGAGGGTCAGGCCGCCGGTGAAGACCACCTGGATCCGGGTGTCCTCGCCCAGCGCCATCAGCACCAGGACCCCGGCCACCCCGGCCAGCGCCACCCAGGTCAGGTACGGGAAGCCCCACATCCTCACGACCAGCTTCTCCGGGGCCTCGCGCTCCAGCCTGCGGCGCAGCACGAACTGCGAGACGGCGATGAAGCCCCAGACGATGAGGATGACCCCGCCGACCATGTTCAGCAGCCAGGCGAAGAGGGTGTCGGGGTACCAGTAGGACAGCAGCACGGTGACGAAACCGAAGCCGGAGGAGGCGAGCACCGCCCGGCGCGGCACCCGGCCGGTGACCTTGCCCAGCGCCTTCGGGCCCTGGCCGCGGGAGACGAGGGAGTAGGCCATGCGCGAGGAGCCGTAGATGTTGGCGTTCATCGCGGACAGCAGGGCGATCAGGATGACCACGTTCATGATCTGGCCGGCGGCCGGGATGCCCAGGTGGTCCAGGGTGGCCGCGTACGGGCCCTGCTCGGTCACCGACGGGTCGTTCCACGGCAGCAGCGTGACGATCACCAGCATCGAGCCGACGTAGACGATCGCGATCCGCCACATGGTGGTCTTCACGGCCTTGGCCACGCCCTTGACGGGGTTCTCCGACTCGGCGGCCGCGATGGTCACCGTCTCCAGCCCGCCGTACGCGACGACCGAGGCCAGCAGGCCGACCAGCAGGCCGTCCACCCCGTTGGGCAGGAAGCCGCCGTCGTGCAGGAGGTTGGCGGCGGCGGGGGAGGAAGTGCCGGGCAGCACGCCGAGGACGGCCAGCACGCCCAGGCCCAGGAAGAGCCCGATGGCGCCGATCTTCAGCGCCGAGAACCAGAACTCGAACTCGCCGAAGTTGGAGACGGCGGCCAGGTTGGACCCGCAGAAGACGGCCATGAAGACCAGCACCCACATCCAGGAGGGGGTGCCCGGGAACCAGCCCGTCATGATGTGCGCCGCGCCGATGGCCTCGATGGCCACGCCCACGCACAGCAGCGTCCAGAACATCCAGCCGGCGGTGAAGCCGGCCCACGGGCCGATCGCCCGTTCCGCGTGGACCGAGAAGGAGCCGGAGGCCGGGTTGGCCGCGGACATCTCGCCGAGCATCCGCATCATGAACATCACGAGCAGCCCGGACGCGGCGTACGCGAGCACGATCGAGGGGCCCGCGGCCGCGATGCCGGCGCCGGAGCCGACGAAGAGCCCGGCGCCGATGACCCCGCCGAGGGCGATCATCGAGAGGTGGCGCTGCTTGAGGCCGTTGCCGAGGGGGGACCCGGCAGTGTCCTGCCGCTGTTCGGGGGGTGCGAGGGTGCTGCTCTGGCTCATGGGGGTCAGTGTGCCGAGTGTCCGCTCAGCGGACGTTGGATGTCCGATATTCGGATAACGCTTTCACCTATCGTGATCATGTCCGTACGCTCGCGGCGACGCGCAGGTACGGGATCGAGGGGGTCGCCGGGATGGGCCGGACCGTGACAGGGCTTCGCGACAGTGGACGGGGCGTGCTCGTCACGGGCGCCTCCCGGGGCATCGGGCGGGCGGTCGCGGCCGCCTTCGCCCGGCGGGGAGACCGGGTCGCCGTGCACTGCTCCGCCCGGCAGGCCGACGCCGAGGAGACCCTCGCCGGGCTGGAGGGGGAGGGGCACGTCCTGGTCGCGGCCGATCTCGCCGACCCGGCCCGCGTCGAGGAGCTGGCGGCCGAGGCGGACGAGGCGCTCGGCGGTGTGGACGTCCTGGTGAACAACGCCGCCGTCATGGTCGCCCACCCGCCGGCCGCCACCTCGTACGAGGACTGGCAGGAGGCCTGGCGCAGGACCGCCGCGGTCAACCTCTTCGGCGCCGCCAACCTGAGCTACTGCGTCTCCCGCCGCATGATCGGAGCGGGCCGCGAGGGACGCATCGTCAACATCGGCTCGCGCGGCGCCTTCCGGGGCGAGCCCGACCACCCCGCCTACGGCGCCACCAAGGCCGCCCTGCACGCGCTCGGGCAGTCGCTCGCCGTCTCCCTCGCGCCGCACGGCATCGCGGTCGCCTCGGTGGCGCCGGGCTTCGTCGCCACCGAGCGGGTCGCCGGCCGGCTGGACGGGCCCGAGGGCGAGCGGATCCGGGCCCAGAGCCCCTTCGGCCGCGTCGCTGACCCCGACGAGATCGCCTCCGCCGTGCTCTACCTGGCCTCCCCCGGCGCGATGTGGAGCTCGGGCACGGTCCTCGACGTCAACGGGGCCTCCTACCTGCGCACCTGAGCAACGGCGCGCGCCGCGTCAGGCCGCCGAGCGGCGGTCCCGCACCTCCCGCGCCCACGCCACCAGCAGGACCACGGCCGCCGCGCCCGTCGACCACAGCAGCTGCGGCCGCGCCGAGTCGTCGAACAGCATCAGGACCAGCACCGCGCCCATGCCGAGCAGCGCCGCCCAGGTCGCGTACGGGAACAGCCACATCGGCAGCGTCAGCCGCTCGGGCATGTCCCGCTCGATCTTCCGGCGCAGCTTCAGCTGCGAGACGGCGATCAGCGCCCACACGAACAGCAGCACCGCGCCGACCGCGTTGAGCATGTAGAGGAAGATGGTGTCCGGCCACAGCAGGTTCAGCACCACCGACACGAAGCCGAAGGCCACCGAGGCGAAGACGGCCCGGCGCGGCACCCCGCTGCCGGAGACCTTCAGCAGCGCCTTCGGCGCCTCGCCCCGCTCGGCCAGCGAGAACACCATGCGCGAGGATCCGTACAGGTTCGCGTTGAGGGCCGAGAGCAGCGCCACGAAGACCACGATGTTCATGATCTGGCCGGCGCCCGGGATACCGATCGAGTCGAGGACGGCGACGTACGGGCTCTCGCCCGGCTCCAGCGAGTCCCACGGCAGCAGGGTCACGATGACCAGCATCGAGCCGACGTAGAAGAAGAGGATGCGCCACACGGCGCTGCGCACGGCGCGGGAGACGGAGCGCGCCGGGTCGTCCGACTCGGCGGCCGCGATGGTGACGACCTCCAGGCCGCCGAAGGCGAAGACGACGGCGAGCATGCCCGCGACGACCCCGCCGACGCCGGCCGGGAAGAAGCCGCCCTGGCCGGTCAGGTTGGTGAACCCCACGGGTTCGGTGTCGGGAAGCACGCCGAAGACCGCGAGGGTGCCGAGGACCAGGAAGAGCACGATCGCGCCGACCTTCAGGGCCGCGAACCAGAACTCGAACTCGCCGAAGTTGCGTACGGCGGCCAGGTTGCTCGCGGTGAAGACCACCATGAAGAGCAGCACCCAGACCCACTGGTCGATGGACGGCACCCAGCCGTGCGCGATCTTCGCGGCGCCCGTGGCCTCCACGGCGAGCACCACGACCAGCAGGAACCAGTACAGCCAGCCCGCCGAGAAGCCGGCCCAGCGCCCCAGGGCCTTCTCGGCGTAGACGGAGAAGGAGCCGGAGGCGGGCATCGCCGCCGACATCTCGCCGAGCGCCCGCATGACCAGCATCGCGAGCACGCCCGCGAGCAGGTACGAGCAGATGATCGCGGGGCCGGCGATGGAGATGCCGGCGCCGGAGCCGACGAAGAGGCCGGCGCCGATGACGCCGCCGAGGCCCAGCATGGTCAGGTGACGCTGCTTCAGGCTGTGGCTGAGGGGTTCCGGGGGCAGGTCGGGCAGGTGTTCGCGCATGAGGGGATTCGTACTCTCGATAGGCAAGCGACGCTGGGGGCTGCGCAAGGGACGGGAGGGATTGGCGGGAACCTACAGTCTGGCTGCAGGGCGCCCGTGGGAGCAAAAAGGATGTGTCGTCGGATGTTCCCCGTGATGGGGATCACTCCAACCGGGGTGTAGCGCGGGCCCTTTGTCCAGTCCCCACCAAACCGGACAGTATGGCTTTGTTCCGGCCGGCGGTGGGTCGGCGGCATGCCGCGCACTAGCGTCACGGTGTCCTGTCGATCACCACCCGCGGAGCCCCCTCATGAGCACTGCTTCCGTCTCCTTCCGGCCCGGCGCCGTCCTCGCCGATCTGCTGCCCGCGAGCCGCGTCCGTGACCTCGCGCTCGTCGTCGGCGGAGCCGCGCTCACCGGCCTGGCCGCCCAGATCGCGGTGCCCGTCCCCGGCTCCCCGGTCCCGGTCACCGGCCAGACCTTCGCCGCGCTGCTGGTCGGCACCGCCTTCGGCGCCCGCCGCGGCTTCCTCGCGCTGACGCTGTACGCCCTCGCCGGCGCGGCCGGGGTGCCGTGGTTCGCGAACGGCACCTCCGGGGCGAGCGACGCCTCCTTCGGGTACGTGCTCGGCATGCTGCTCGCCGCCACCCTCGTCGGCGCCCTCGCGCGGCGCGGCGCCGACCGCTCGGTGCTGCGTACGGCGGGCACGATGGTGCTCGGCTCCGCGGTGATCTACGCGGTGGGCGTGCCGTACCTGATGGCCGCCACCGGGATGTCCCTGAGCGCCGCCGTCGCGGCGGGCCTGACCCCGTTCCTGATCGGCGACGCCCTCAAGGCGGCCCTGGCGATGGGCGCCCTGCCGGCCGCCTGGAAGCTGGCCGACCGCCGCGGCTGAGCCCGTACGCCCCCGGATCCGCCGGAGCCCGGCCCGCCTGAGGAGGCGGGCCGGGCTCCGGCGTACGTGCACCACGGGCGCGGGCGGGATCAGCCCTGCAGCGCGGCCCGCTTGCGGCGGAAGTCCAGGACCACGCCGACGGCCACGACGATGCCGGCGACCAGGGTGGACAGGGTGACCACCTCGCGGTTGGCGTCGTCCACGAACATGTAGCCGATCACGAACATGATCAGTGCGGCGGTGGCCCAGGTCAGCCACGGGAAGAGCCACATCTTGACGGTCAGCTTCTCCGGGGCCTCGCGGACCAGGATCCCGCGCATCTTCAGCTGGGTGAAGCAGATCACCAGCCACACGAAGAGGGCGATGGCGCCGGAGGAGTTCAGGAGGAAGTTGAAGACCGTGTCCTTGAAGGCGTAGTTGAAGTAGACGGCGATGAAGCCGAAGACCGTGGAGCCCAGGATCGCGGCCACGGGCACGCCCTTGGAGTTGACCTTGGCGAACGCCTTCGGCGCGTCGCCGCGCTCACCGAGCGAGAAGGCCATGCGGGAGGCGGTGTAGAGGCCCGAGTTCAGGCAGGACAGCACGGCGGTCAGGACGATGACCTCCATGATCGTGCCGGCGTGCGCGATGCCGATCGAGTCGAGGGCGGCGACGTACGAGCCCTTCTCGGTGATCGACTTGTCGTTCCAGGGGAGCAGCGTCAGCACGATGAAGATCGAGCCGAGGTAGAAGACGCCGATCCGCCAGATGACGGAGTTGGTGGCCTGGGTGACGGCCTTGCGCGGGTTCTCCGACTCGCCGGCCGCCAGGGTGACGATCTCGCTGCCCATGAAGGAGAAGACGACCATCAGCACACCGGTGAGGACGGCGCCGTACCCGTTGGGGAAGAAGCCGCCGGTGTCGGTCAGGTGGGCGAAGCCGGCGCCCGGGTTGTCCGAGCCCGGCAGGACGCCGAAGACGGCGAGCATGCCGATGATCACGAAGGCGCCGATGGCGACGACCTTGATGCCCGCGAACCAGAACTCGAACTCACCGTACGAGGCGACGGAACCGAGGTTGGTGGCGGTCAGCACCGCCATCACGATCAGGGCCCAGGCCCACTGCGGGACGGCCGGGATCCAGCCCTCCAGGATCGAGGCACCGGCGGTGGCCTCCACGGCCAGCACGACGACCCAGAAGAACCAGTACAGCCAGCCGATGGAGAAGCCGGCCCAGCGACCGAGGGCGCGGTCGGCGTAAGCGGAGAACGAGCCCGAGTTCGGGCTGGCGGCGGCCATCTCGCCGAGCATGCGCATCACGAAGACGACCATCGCGCCGACGAGGGCGTACGAGATCAGGATGGCGGGGCCGGCCTTGGCGATGCCGCCGCCGGAGCCGACGAAGAGACCGGCGCCGATGACGCCGCCAATGGCGATCATGGACAGGTGGCGGTTCTTGAGACCGGCCTTCAGACCGTCGGAGGACTGACCGGCACCGTTGTTCGCGGTGGGGTCGCCTTCCTTCTGAAGGGTCGTCGTGGAGCTCATGGACGGATCCTTAGGTTCTCGGGTTGCGAGCCCGGGCATTCAAACCTGAGATGAACGCAGGACGGAAGACCTCAATCCGGATCGTTGCTTTGGGACGAAAGTCCAGGACCTAGGTCCCGCCATGTCCCATCTGCGTTCTTTGGGTTTACTTGAGCTTTAGAAGTGACTTACGCGACACCCGCTGAGGGCCGCAGGGCCCGCTCGTGCCACACTCGTTCCATGCGCGTGTACCTCGGATCCGACCATGCAGGCTTTGAGCTCAAGAACCACCTGGTGGACTGGCTCAAGAACAACGGCCACGAGCCCGTCGACTGCGGGCCCCACATCTACGACGCGGTGGACGACTACCCGCCGTTCTGCCTCCGCGCCGCGGAGAAGACCGCCGCGGACCAGGGCAGCCTCGGCATCGTGATCGGCGGCTCCGGCAACGGCGAGCAGATCGCCGCGAACAAGGTCAAGGGCGTCCGCGCCATCCTGGCCTGGAGCGTCGAGACCGCGAAGCTCGGCCGTGAGCACAACAACGCCAACGTGATCTCCGTCGGCGGCCGCATGCACACGCAGGACGAGGCCGTCGGCTTCATCGAGGCCTTCCTGGCGACCCCGTACTCCGACGAGGAGCGCCACACGCGCCGCATCGACATGCTCTCCGCCTACGAGCAGACCGGCGAGCTCCCCCCGATCCCGGCCCACCACCCGCAGCAGGGCTGATCCCACCCGGCCGTGCCTCCGGTTCCCCGGGGGCGCGGCCTTCTCGTTTCCAGTGAGAGCAGCCGTTCCAAGGAGAGCAGCCGTGCCCGAGGGACACACGATCCACCGCCTCGCCCAGGACCACGCCGAGCGGTTCGCGGGCCGTACCGTCCGCGTCAGCAGCCCCCAGGGCCGCTTCGCGGAAAGCGCGGCCCTGCTCGACGGACGTGAACTGGAGAGCGCCGAGGCCCACGGCAAGCACCTCTTCCTGGAGCTCGGCGACGCCTGGATCCACATCCACCTCGGCCTCTTCGGCAAGCTCGGCTTCGGCCCCGCCCCGGCACCGCCGGCCACCGACACGGTCCGGCTGCGCCTGCTGAACGAGGACCACTACGCCGACCTGCGCGGGCCCACCGCCTGCGCGCTGATCGGCGAGGGCGAGAAGAAGGCGATACACGACCGGCTCGGCCCCGACCCGCTGCGCCCGGCCGACGACCCCGACCGCGCCTGGGCCCGCATCTCCCGTTCGCGCACCACCGTCGCCGCCCTGCTCATGGACCAGAAGATCGTCGCGGGCATCGGCAACGTCTACCGGGCCGAGGTCCTCTTCCGGCACGGCATCGACCCGTACCGGCTCGGCAAGGACCTCACCCGCGCCGAATGGGACGCCATGTGGGCCGACCTGGCCGCCCTGATGCGCGAGGGCGTCCGGAAGAACCGCATCGACACCGTCCGCGACGAGCACCTGCCCGAGGCGATGGGCCGCCCGCCGCGGGTGGACGACCACGGCGGCGAGGTGTACGTCTACCGGAGGGCGAACCTGCCCTGCCACATCTGCGGGGGCGAGATCCGCACCGCCGACCTCGCCGCCCGCAACCTCTTCTGGTGCCCTTGCTGCCAGACCCGCTAGCGCGGAGCCGGACGGACACGCGGGCCGAAGCCGGGCTCGCCGCCCCGCGCCCGCGGCCGCACCGCGGCCCGTGCACTGCCCGCGCGTCCCGGCCCTGTTCGACCTCGTGCCCCGCCGGGAGGCAGCCGCTCAGAACCCGTGCGGGAGCCACGGCGCCACGTCCCCCGCGAACGCGCGGGAGGCCTCCGCCACGGCGCCCGGGCGCAGCTCGCGTACGCGGCCGGCCGCCGCCAGCGAGGTGAGGGTGATCCCGCCCAGGTACGCCGACCCCAGCTCCCGGACCGAGAGTTCCAGGTCCGCCGGGTCCTCGGTCCGCGCGCAGCGCGCCCCGCCCTTGTCGTCGGCGACCAGCCGCCACCGCCCCTCGTTCCACGGGCAGAAGGCGTCCTCGACCTCCACGCCCACGTCCAGCGGGGCCCCGTACGTCCGCGCCTCCAGCGCGGCCGGCAGGTCGACCAGCCGTACGTACAGTGCGTCCCGCGTGTTCGGCTTCGACCTGCGGACATCGGTGACCAGGTGCAGCAGCGGGTCGTCCACCGGCCGGCGCTTCGCCGTCACCGTCCACGTCAGGTCGATCCCGAAGAGGTAGCGCCACAGCGCCGCGCCCGTCACCGGGTCCAGCGCGTCGAGGTCGACCACATCGACCTTTCCGTCCGAACCGCTGTGGTCCCAGTCGGGCCTGACCCGGTAGCGGGCGTACCCCACCACCTCGCCGTCCTCCCGCTCGGCGACCACGCACTTCAGCGGGGACCCGCCGCCGCGCATGGCGGGCGGATCCAGCAGCGCGAGGCGCTCCCAGCCCGGCTGCCGGCCCGGCATGCCGGGCCGCCGCGGGACCAGCGCCGCGTACACCCGCTCGCAGTCGGCCAGGGCCTGCTCCGGGTCGACCAGCCGCAGCCGCACCTCGTCCGTCCCCGGCGGCACGGAGAGCCGGACACGGGTGGTGTCGATGTCCACCGCGAGGACGTAGGTCGCCGTGCCGTAGCCGAAGCGCCCGTAGATCGCCGGATCCGAGGCCGTCAGCACGGCGAGCGGTTCGCCACCCGCCCGGATGTCGTCCAATTGCCGGCGCATCAGCGAGCTGAGCACGCCGCGCCGCCGGTGGGTGGGGGAGACGCCGACCATCGTGACCCCCGCCGCCGGGACGAGCGCCCCGCCCGGCACGGAGAGGCGGAAACTGAAGGCCCCCGCCGAGCCCACACAGGTCTCGCCGTCCCAGACGCCGAGCGAACGTTCCGTCTCCGTCAGCGCCTTGTAGAGCTTTCGCTCTTGCGGGCAATCGGCCACGCCACCGAACGCCAGTTCCAGCTGGGTGTACCAGACATCCCACTCATCAGCCTGCAATACGCGCATCTCAAGAGCCATATGGCCATGCCTATCAGGGCAATCCGTCCCAGTCGACGTGTTTTCGGATGCCGACGGGCCCCCGGTCCAGGGGTCCCCCTGCGCATCCACAGCGAGGATGGATAGGGTCCCGAAGCAATGGCCGGAGCCCGAGTGGAGACCCTCCTGGCCCGGACGCGCATGCTGTGGCACCGGGCCCGCACCGCCCTGCGCAAATCCGCCGTCGACTACTTCCGCGGCGACGCCTCCGACTGGCTCGCCTTCGCCGGCCTGCTGCTCAGCATCCCCGGCTTCGCCTTCGGCACGCTGATGCTGCCCGTCTGGTTCTCGCCCTCCGCGCTCGTCCTGCCGATCGTGGCCGGGGGCCTGCTGCTGCGCCCCGCGTCTCTGCTCGCGCTGTACGCCGGCTCCGCGACCGCGCTGATCGTCGAGGCCCTCGTCCTCGGCCCCTACACCCAGGGCCCGGCCCGGGTCACCCCCGGCACCGTGCTGGTCGTCGCGGCCTGCGGTTTCTTCGGGCTGGTCATCGCACAGTTCCGCAGCCGCGTCGGCGTGCCCTGGCGGCGCGGCGGCACCATGCTCTTCGACCTGCGCGAACGGATCCGGGTCCAGAGCAAACTGCCCGCCCTGCCGCGCGGCTGGCACCGCGAGATGGCCCTGCGCCCGGCCGGCGGCCAGTCCTTCTCCGGCGACTTCGTCGTCGCGGCCCGTACGAACGGCGGCCGGACCCTGGAGGTCGTCCTGACCGACGTCTCCGGCAAGGGCATGGAGGCGGGCTCCCGCGCACTCCTGCTCTCCGGGGCCTTCGGCGGACTGCTCGGCGCCCTGCCCCCGCACGGCTTCCTGCCCGCCGCCAACGGCTACCTGCTCCGCCAGGACTGGGACGAGGGCTTCGCCACCTCCATCCACCTCGTCCTGGACCTGGAGACCGGCGACTACGAACTCCTCTCCGCCGGCCACCTCCCCGCCCTCCAGCTCTCGGCGGGCTCCGGCCGCTGGCAGGAGAAGTCCGGCGAGGGCCCGCTCCTCGGCGTCTACGACGGCGCCGAATTCACCCCCGTCCGCGGGAACCTGCGCCGCGGGGACGTCCTCATGCTCTTCACGGACGGCCTCGTCGAGACCGCCGACCGCGACATCAGCGAGGGCATCGACCGCCTCACGGGCGAGGCCGACCGCTACGTCGCCGCCGGCTGGGAGGGCGCCGCCTGGCACCTGATCGAAAAGGTCGCCAAGGACGTCAACGACGACCGCGCACTGCTGCTCATCCGCCGTTCGGCCTGACCCCTTGGTGGGGTTTACCCCCCTGCCGGTCGACCGGCTTCCGCCATGGCCGCCGCCCCACCGTGATCCGTAGCGTCGAAGCCACGATCAGGCGATGCGATGCGATGTCACGAGAGGCGGCACACCATGGGGCTCCGGCGAGCGAAGCGGCAGCAGCGGTCCGAGGAGGCGGCGGGATACGGGATCCCGGCGGAACGGGACACCTCGGCGGCCGTCGAGCTGCGCGGCGTACGGCGCCAGTACGGGCGCGGGGCCACCGCCGTGCACGCGCTGCGCGGCATCGACCTCAGCCTGCCGCGCGGCAGCTTCACCGCCGTGATGGGACCCTCCGGCTCCGGCAAGTCCACCTTCCTCCAGTGCGCCGCCGGACTCGACCTGCCCACCGAGGGCTCCGTCCGCCTCGGCGGCACCGAGATCACCGGCATGAACGAGAACCAGCTCACCGAACTGCGCCGCAGCCGCCTCGGCTTCGTCTTCCAGGCCTTCAACCTGCTGCCCTCCCTCACCGTCGAGCAGAACGTGCTGCTGCCGATGCGGCTCGCCGGTGGCCGCCAGGACCGGGACCGCGCCGCCGAACTGCTCGCCCGCGTCGGCCTGGAGGGCAAGGGCCGGCGCCGCCCCGCCGAGCTCTCCGGCGGCCAGCAGCAGCGCGTCGCGATCGCCCGCGCGCTGGTCACCCGGCCCGACGTGGTCTTCGCCGACGAACCCACCGGCGCCCTCGACACCACCACCGCGGCCGAGGTCCTCGCCCTGCTGCGGACCGCCGTCGACTCCCTCCACGCGACCGTCGTCATGGTCACCCACGACCCAGCCGCCGCCGCCCACGCCGACCAGGTGCTCTTCCTCGCCGACGGGCTCATCGCCGACCGGCTCCCGCGCGGCTCCGCCCAGACCATCGCCGCCCGGATGACCGCGCTCACCACGCGCCCCGCCGCCGCCCCGGCGTTCGCGGGAGCGGCCGCCTGATGCTCGCCCGCCCCAACGGCCTGGCGCGCGCGGCGGTGCGCTTCCGCCCCGCCGCCTTCGCCGGCACCTTCCTCGCCCTGCTCATGACCGTCGCCATCGTCTCCGCCTGCGGCATCCTGCTGGAGAGCGGGGCACGGGCGAGCGTCCCGCCGACCCGGTACGCCGACGTCCCCGTCGTCGTCGCCGCCGACCAGCAGGTCCGCCTGCGGGTGGGCAGCGGCGAGGGCGCCTACGACGTCTCGGTGCCGGTCCCGGAACGCGCCCGGGTCGACGCCGCCCTGCTGGAACAGCTCGCCCCGCTGGGCCGGCCCGTGCCCGACGTGGTGTTCCCCGTACGGAACGAGGCGGGCGCCACCGTCGACGCGTCGGGCTGGGGCTCCACCGCCTTCACCGGCACCCGCCTCACCGCCGGCCGCGCCCCCGCCGCCGCGGACGAGGCGGTCCTGGGCGGTGCTCCAGGCCCCGCCCGGATCACCCTCGACACCCCGGTCGGCAAGCGGGAGTTCCGCGTCGTCGGCCATACGGACACCCCGGGCGCCTGGTTCACGGACCCCGTAGCCCGCACCCTCTCGGGCCACCCGAACACCCTGGACGCGATCGCCCTCCTCCCGGGCGCGACCCCCGGCAGCTCCGGCGAGGCCGCCGCCGCGGCCCGGGCGGCCGTCGGGGGCCGGGCCCAGGTGCTCACCGGGGCCGCCCGGACCGTGGATCCGCAGCTCGGCGCCGCCCAGGAGCTCCTGACCGGCATCGGCGGGTCCTTCGGCGGCATCGCCACCCTCGTCGCCGTCTTCACCGCCGCCGGCACCGTGGCGCTCTCCGTCGGGCAGCGCTCCCGCGAGTACGCCCTGCTGCGCGCGATCGGAGCCACCCCGCGCCAGATCCGCCGCACCGTCGCCACCGAAGCCCTCCTCGTCGCCCCCGCCGCCGGAGCCCTCGGGTGCCTCCCCGGCATCGCCCTCGCCTCCTGGTGGTTCGGCCAGCTCAAGACCAGGGGCGCCATCCCCGCCCCCGTCGAACTCACCGTCTCCTGGATCCCGCTCGTCTCCGCCATCGGCATCGGACTCGTCACCGCCCTGCTCGCCGGCTGGACCGCCGCCCGCAGGCCCGCCCGCATCCGCCCCGGCCAGGCCCTCGCCGCGGCCGCCGTGGAACGCCTCCGCCCGGGCTGGATCCGTACGCCCCTCGGCCTCGCGGCCCTCGCCGGCGGATCCGTCTGCGCGGGCCTCGCCGCCACCGGCACCGGCGAGGACGCCGCCAACGCCTCCCTCGGCGTCGTCATGCTGTTCATGCTGGCCGTGGCCCTGCTCGGCCCGCTGATCGCCCGCGCCTGCGCCGCCGTACTCGGCCTCCCGCTGCGCGCCGCCGGAGCCCCCGGCGAACTGGCCGCCGCCAACTCCCGCACCCACGCCCGCCGGCTCGCCTCCGCGATCACCCCGATCGTGCTCGCCATGGCCTTCTCCTCCACCCTGGTCTTCCTCCACACCAGCGAGGACCGGGCCGTCCGGCAGCAACAGCGGGCCGGGCTGCTGGCCGACCACGTGATCACCGACCCCGGCTCCGCGGCCCCGACCGGGACGGGAGTCCTGATCACCCGTACTTCCCTGCTGGCGGAGCTCGGCAAGGGCGGCGATCGCCGGCTCGAATCGGTCTCCGCCCAAGGGGTCTCCGGCGACCTGGCGAGCGTCCAGGACCTCGGCGTACGCGAGGGCGGCCTCGACCGCCTCGCCCCCGGCAAGGTCGCGGTGGACCGCAGCGTCGCCGACTCCGCCCAGGCCTCCCTCGGCGACCGCCTCGACCTGCGCCTCCCCGACGGAACCCGCGTCACCCCCGAGATCGCGGCGATCTACACCCGCGGCCTCGGCCTCGCCCGGATCACCCTCCCCGCCTCCGACCTCGCCGGCCACACCACCTCGGGCCGCGCCACCGAACTCCTGATCCGCGGCCCCGCCCCCGAGGGGCTCGGCCCCGTCACCGACCGCGAGGGCTGGACCACCGCGCAGAACCTGGACCGCAACCTCAACGCCTGGGCCAACACCACCATGGCGGCCGTCCTCGGCGGCTTCGCCGCCCTGGCCGCCGCCAACACCCTCGTGATGACCGTCCTCGACCGCCGCCGCGAACTGCGGATGCTGCGCCTGGTCGGCTCCACCCGCCGCCAGGTCCTGCGGATGCTCCGCTGGGAGGCCCTCCTGATCACCGGAGCCGGCATCACCCTCGGCACGGCGATCGCCCTGGCCACCCTCACCCCCCTGACCAGGGCAGTAACCGGCGAGCCCCCGCACATCCCGCCACTGCTCTACGGCTCCTTCGTTGCGGGCGCCCTGCTCCTGGGCCTGACCTCCACCCTCCTCCCGGCCCGCCGCGCCCTACGCCTGTCCTAGTCGAAGCGGATGTGCCGTACGCCGACGAGCGCGCGCCGGAGCCTGCCCCGGAGCGCGCCGTCGGTGTCCGGTGCCGGCCGGAGCCCCGCCGAGGCCGCGACCCGGTCGGCGACCTGGGACACCGTCAGCCGGTCGGTGGCCAGGTGCTCCGCGAACTCCGGTGCGCGCAGCGCCTCCAGACACCCGTCGAGCCGGGCCACGGCAGAGCTCTCCCGCTTCAGCCCGCGCCCCAGCCCCCGCTCGCGCAGCCGCCGCAGTACGGTCTCCCGCTCGGCCAGCAGCGCGAAGTGCCGTACGTCGTGGCCACGTTCGCGCAGCCCCCCGACGGTCTCGGCGAAGTAGGCGGGCTCCGTCACGGTCATCGGCACCAGAACGGGCCCCGGATGCCGCCGGGCCACGAGCTCCAGTACCTCGACCACCCCCTGCCGCCACGCCGGAAGGTCCTGGAAGTCCCCGCGCAGCTCCGCCGGCATCATCCGGTGCAGCCCGAAGCCGACGTGCTCCGGATCGCACACCACGCTCCCCGCCAGCCGCCTGTGCAACTCGTACGCGGTCTGCGTCTTCCCGCCCCCGAAGGGACCGTTGAGCCACACGATCACCGGGCCACCGCCGTCCACGGGCCGAGGCCCAGCTTCCCGGTGTTCCCGAGGTCGACCGGCCCGCTGAGCCGGAGCCACAGCTTCGGCGCTCCGGCCCGCGGCTCGACCTCCACGATCCGCGCCGTCACCGCGGGCGCCGTGAAGTCGGTGACGAGGTTGCGCCACACCATCGCCACCGAGGCGGACTGCCCCGGCGCGAGCGTCACCGACTCCGGCGCCGCGTCCACGTTCGGCGCCCCCGTGGTGATGCCGGCCGCCCCGTGCTGGACGGAAACCTCCACCGGGTCGTTCCGGTCATCCCGCAACACCACGCTCGGATAACCCTCCACCACGTACGACTCCGCACCACAGTTCACCAGCCGCAACTCCGCCACCCGCAGCCCCATCGCCGCATCCCCACCCCCCTCGACCAACCGCACCCCACCCTCGGGACAAGCCCCGTCCCCGGACGGCGTCACCTGCTCCGGCGTCACCACTGGCTCCGGCCGCACCGGCGGCGCTGCCGCAGGCCGACCGACCGGCATCCCCGTCGGCCCGGGCGCGGCCCGCGGCGCCGGCGGCGTGTCACACCCCACCAGCACCCCGGCCACGACCACGCCCCCGACCAACCCCCGCACCCACCGCTCACCGATCATCCCCCGACCCTACGACCCCCCCTTCCCGCCCCACCGAACCTCCGGCGAGCCCGGCCGCGACGCAAACCCGCGCCTCAAACGCCGGCGAGGCTGAAATGGCTCCGGCGGGGCGGGAAGGTGCCTGCCGGGGACGCTACGGCCGGGGTCGGGGCCGGGGTGGGGTGTCGGCCGGGACTAAAACGAGATGAATCCGGCGCACGCTCCCGCCCGGCAGAGCCGACCCGGAAAGGGCGCCGAACATCGAAGCCCGTCCCGAACGACACCCCCCCCCCCCCCCCCCCCCCCCCCCCCCCCCCCCCCCCCCCCCCCCCCCCCCCCCCCCCCCCCCCCCCCCCCCCCCCCCCCCCCCCCCCCCCC
>NZ_JBICYR010000022.1:0-156356 GCF_043201175.1 Streptomyces sp. NPDC048337 | reverse complement strand
AACGCCGACCCGAAGTGCTCGACGGATTCATCGCCGAGACCGAACTCGGGCTGGAGCCCCCGTAGCCCTGTCACCCCACCCTTTCAACCTCAGCGGCAGCATCGGGGCGACCGTCACGTACCCCTCACGTGCCCGGTTGGCGGCTGGGCGCGGCGGGGAGGGGCCTGGACACCCGCAGGTCAGTGAGTTGGCCGGTCAGGGCCGATGCGGGTACGTGATCTCCCAGACTGGCGCCCTGGCGCTTGATAGTTGGCCTCCCGTATTGATCGGTTCTGCATCTAGCTACGGGTCCGATCAAGGCCGGTCAGCGGTAGGCCGCCGGACCCACGTCCGCGATCACGAGGTCCGGCAGAACGGACAACGCGAGGTCTCGCGAGGCCGCATAGGGGCTCTGGGACCGTTCCGCGATGTCTGGAAGCCAGGCGGCCAGACGGTCCAGCGCGGTCCGCAAGCCAGGTTGGTCACTACGGAGAAGTGCTTCCACGAGCGCCATGATGTCGGCGCGGGACGTGCCGACCGGGGCAGGAAGCGTTGCCAGTCGCTGCCTTGTAACGAGAGCGTCGCCGTCGGAAGTCACTGCGGCGGTCAAGGCGGCTAGGACGAACCGCAGGGCGTCGCTCTCCACCTCCCAGTTCGCCAACAGAGCCGGCATTTCGTGGGCGATGGCTCGGCGTGTCATGTAGTCGGCGGCAGGCTCTTCCCAGACGTTTCCGAGGGCAGCGATTCGGTCCGCCAGGGAGGCAGCCGTCGCACGGCCGGTGACGGCGAGACGCAGCAGATCGCCCAGCAGGACGACCCGTGTTCCTGCTGGGACCCCGGCGTCGCGGATCAGGGCGGCCAAGAACGGAACTGCCTCGACCGTGGCGTCGGTGCAGGTGCCCTGGTGAGCCACGGCATCCGCCAGGTCCCCCAGAAACTCGCCCGTGGAATCGTAGGGCTCCCCAAAGGCGAAATCCTCGTCGAGCAGCCATTCAGCGACATCCGGGATGTCGGCGGCACCCGCATACATCCGCTCGGCAACCGCCACCACTGCCTGGACCGCCTCGACGGGCAGGCCGACTCCAGAGCACGACCACTGCGGACCTGCGGCAGGCGGTACGGGCTCCACCGGCAACGGGTCGGGCAGCGGCACCTCGGCGGCGGCCCTTTCATGAAGCAAGCCGACACGGGGGAAGTGCTGCTCCAGAGTGACCGCGTGTCCCTCCGCGCCACCTTGCGCGAAACCGCCGTGCGACCGGGCTATGCCAGCGACAAGGATCCTTTCACCCCTGAGGAAGGGGTCCAGGGCGAGACGGTCGTGGCCGGAGTAGACGGCCAGGGAGAACACCTGCCACCAGCCCTCCAGCTCAGGATCCATCGACGGTTTCCCGTACCAGAAGCTGGATGGCTCAGACCGGAAGTGGTCGTGGGCCCGAACCGCGATCAGGCGGTGTCGCAGTGCAGCCAGCTCGGCCACTACCGCACCGGCGGCTGCCTCGGTGGGCAGATACGCCGAGTACTGAACACCCCATGCGGGCGGCAATCCGAGAGTCATCGCCCGATCATCCTTCATAGCTCCGGTTCGCCCGCGAGCGGTACCGCAGCAGGCTTCAAGGTGCCGTTTCGGAGCAAGGTGATACGTCGTTCCGCGCATGCGCTGAGCCACCTTCTCCAGGTCGGCCTTACGTTGCGCGGGGGCCGAACCGCCCGGGGCCGTGAGGCGGAAGCCGTGGAGACGGAGGTCGTCCGCGTCGATGTCGTCGGGCGCCCGCCGGCCTTCCAGGATGAAGCCGAAGAAGGCGCGAAGCGCTGCTTCCCCAAGATCGAGCGGGTGGAAGGGCAACGGATACGGTGCCTCGTCGCCCCAGTCCGGGTCGAGCGCCACCGGGTGGTCACCGGCCCAGTACGGAGCCTCGAAGGGAAACGGCTCTCCGATGTCCTCGATGACACCGCTGTCAGGCGACAGACTCAGCGAGCGGATAAGCCTGCCGTCTTCCCAGACCGCGAAGGTGAGCCAGTCCACCACGCTGTGCATCGCGTGTAGGACCATCCTGCGGCCGGCGCCCGCTGCGACCAGGTGGTCGGGAAGCTGCGACGGACGGTCGATCATCAGGCGCCGGTCGCAGACGATGTCCGCGCCCGGGAAGCTCGCGGCGTACGTGAGTCCGTCGGCGGGGTAGGTGCCCTCACCCAGACTTTCGCCCTCCGTGCTCTCCAGGCCCCAGTCCGGGTACAGCCGCCCGACGAGTTCGGTCGTCTCCGCGATTCCGGCTGCGGTCACCTGGCGCAGAGCCGACGGGATGTCCCCGTCCGCGTATACCAGCAAGCCTGTCTTGGCTCCCACGAGCACCCTCCCACCCTCGAATCCATGCGGGATGGACGCTAACCGCAGCCACTGACATCAGCGCAGGTGGAGGCCGCAGGGCCGACGTGGGTTTCCCGAGAACGGTGGAACGGTTCGGCGGCTGGCTGGGAGCCGCAGCCGTTCCTGCAGGTCAGGGGCAGCTCACCTCTGCACACACCAGGTGCCTTCTAAGCACTTGGTCGCAGGTTTCGAGCCGTGCCAGAGGTGCCCTTCGCGGAAAGACCACAGGATGGGCTCGGGCATAGAGGAGAACGATCAGGCATGGTTGACCGGGAGGACGTCCGGGGAGAGGGCGCCCGCGTGGGCCGTGGCCGAGGTCATGCGGCAACGGTGATGGCGGCGGCACAGGACCTCGTAGCCGATCTCCTCCGCAGGGCGGTTCACGTCGCCGACCACGACCTGGGCGCCCTCGACCACCATCTCCCCGTCCACCGTACGGGCGTTGTGCGTGGCCCGGGCGCCGCACCAGCACATCGCCTCGACCTGGAGGGTCTCGACCCGGTCCGCCAGCTCGATCAGCCGCTGCGAACCCGGAAACAGCTTCGTGCGGAAGTCCGTGGTGATACCGAAGGCCAAGACATCCATGCCGAGGTCGTCGACGATCCGGGCAAGCTGGTCGACCTGCTCGGGCGCCAGGAACTGCGCCTCGTCCACGATCACATAGTCCGCCCTGCCTCCCCCGGACAGCTCCGCGACCAGATGGGCATACAGATCCATGCCGTCGGTGACCTCGACCGCCTCGGTCACCAAGCCCAGCCGCGAGGACAGCTTGCCCTCACCAGCCCGGTCATCGCGAGTGAAGACCACACCCTGGAGCCCACGCGCCGACCGATTATGCCCCATGTCCTGTCTCAACGAAGTTTGCCGACGCTGAGTCGCTGACGTGGGCGGATTATCTTCGTTGAGATAGGACGAGGGCCCGGTAGATGGTGAGACGGGCTGCAGGAGACTGTTTGGTGGTGTCTCGTCTCAGCGAAGTTAGTCGTCGCAGCCGGGTCGGCTTCGCGAAGAGCGGGCGGACAAGTCTGCGGGGGTGCCCTACGACGGGCTCCGGCGACGGGCTCATCCCGCCTCACCGGCGCCCCGGCCTGGATCGACAGCACGATCGCCACCGTCCACACGGGCGGGGACCACCTGATCGTGGTGGGCCGAGTCGAGGGCCTGGGCACGCCGGAAGAGAATGATCCGCTGCTGTTTCACCGGGGTCGGTTCGGGCGCTTCAGCGGCTAGCGTGCCTCGCTGGCCGCACGCTCCGTCGCCTTCTTGGTCGCGGGGACTTCCGTCGCCTTATTGGCCCTGGCGACCAGGGCGTCGGCGGCATCGGCGGCCAGGAAGAACGGCAGCCGTCGGTTCACCAAGTCCTCGTGATCGCGGTAGCGGGCGAAGGGGAGCAGAGAGGCGAGCAGGGCCCACTGGTATTCGAGATCGTTGAAGGCCCAGTTCGACTGCTCGCAGCCCTTGAGGATGCTCCGCAGCTTGATGACACAGGTCAGGATCCGGCGGATCCGGTCGTCGTCCAAGTTCTCCGGCAGGACCGGACTCCAGAGTCTGTCCGTGTGCAGCGATTCCGCGAACCACTTGCGGATCACGGTCACCTCTTCCTGCCCCCACAGGAACGTCCGCGACCACAGTGCCGCTTCGAGGCGGGCGAAGTCCTTGGCGATGTGGCCGCGGTGCGTGGTCTCGAAGTCGATCACGTAGAGGTGGGGGTCCGCGGCGTCCGGACCGCTGGCGAGGACGTTCTCGCAGTGCAGATCGCCGTGCGAGACGCAGGTGAGGTATCGGGTCGTCAGCCCGTGCTCACGGTCGTACAGCAGCCAGTCGACGAGCCGGGCGGATTCTGGGGCGGGCGTCGCGACCTCAGCGATCTGCGCCACCAGCCAGAGCGGGCTGGTCCGCTTCTCGTCCGTCTCCTTCAGACCGCCGACGTCGACATGGGCCCCCAGCAGCTCCCCCAGAGTCCGGGGCTGCCAGGTCAGGCCGTCCGGGACACTGAAGACGGTGCCGACTTCCTTCGAGGTAAACTTCTTGAGCTCCGAAGCGGCGTCCTTGCCGGGGCGGTACCCGGCCCGCTCGAAGCCAGTCGGCCGCAGGGCCGGATACTCGCCCCGCAGGTCGCCCACGGCCCGGCTGGCGTTGCTCAGCCAGGGACCGAGCGCCTTGACGAAAAGCTTCTTGACCACCTCGCGGAGCGTCTCGTCGCTCACGGGCTCCTGCCGCGTGAGCCAGTCTCGGAACGTGCTCGGCTCGTCGTCCTCACGGAAGACGTAGGAGGTGAGGATCGCCTGGTAGCGGCTGCCGTTGTTGCGGTTGACGATCGAGGTGGACGAGACCGTGCACTTGCTCGACCGGTAGAACGGCTGGAGCTGTTCGCCGAACTCGTCGAAGTTGCGCTTCTCCCGCTGGACCTTGCTCTCCTCGTCCATCTTCAGCACACCGACCGGTCCGAAGACGTTGCGCGCCAGGAACGTCGGTACCGGTCGGCCGGCGAACAGGGCGCCCTGCACCATGAGGCCGCCGTGCCGGGGTGCCAGTTCGGCGGCCACGCCTTGAAGCAGCCGGTTGGGCAGCTGGAGCGTGTGCTCCCGCTCCGTCAGGGACATCGAGCCAGCTGCGTCCGACGACGTAACCGCCTCCCAGGCGTTCTTCACAACGCTCACGTCTCGGGCCCTGTCCAGCAGGTCGACCGCGGTCTGACGCCAGAACCGGCGGACGTCCCGGTCACGCGCGGACGGATCCTCGCTCTTCTTCGACCTGCGGTACAGCCCTGTGAGCAGCCTCTCCAGCTGGTCCTCGTTCCAGCCGGAGAGGCTCAGAAGCATGAAGGCGGTGCTGTGGTGGTGCTCCGGCCTGTCGGACCACTGGTCGAGCAGATGGGTCGCCCACTCTTCCACTGCGTCCAATCCCCTCACCCGTTCGTCCTGATGGCTGGACTCGGGATCCACGGGTTTGGGGCCGCCGACGAGGAGCTGGATTCCCACGGCATGCCGCAACCAGCCGCACACTTCGGGCAGCTGAAGCTCCAGGTCGACGGTCTGCAGATCGCTGACGGCGACCAGCGCGGTAGCCTCCGCGGCGGCGAGCAGTAGCTCACGTTGATCGTTGTTGTGCCGGCACTCGGCCTGGAAGGTGTGGAGGTAGCCGACAATGTCGGCCACGACCTGGAAATTGTTGGATCTGCGGTGTTTGCGCAGGCAGAAGTTCAGCAGGGCACCCTCCAGGAACCGCATCCGGATCCGCTGCGCCTCGGGCGCGGTGCCGCCATCGTCGTAGTTGGCCATCGCTGAGCGCGCCACCCCCCGGACGGTCGCCGCGCCGGCGACCAGGTCCCGGTACTCGTCCACCGGGACCTGGACGTCTTCGAGGCGTCTGTCCAACATGAGAAGGTCAGCTCTGATGAGGGGTGTCAGGAGCTCGGCGGCATCGGGGGCGCGCTCGGGGACTCCTTCTAACAGCCGTTTCACGAAACCGCCGAACAGCTTCGTGAAGGACTCCTCCCGCGGCTGGTCGGACCGCCAGCTGTCGAGCAGGTCCTCGGCGGCTTGGTGAACGGAGCGGGTCGGCCCTGCGGAGCTCTGCGGTTCGGGCTCGGCCTCGGCGTCGGCAACCGCCGGGTCGTCCTCCTGATCCGGGTCGACAGGACCGAGCTGCGCGAGCCTCAGACGGCAGTCGTCGATCGACGGCTGGTATCTCTCCGGCCGTGATTCGTATAAACGGATGGCCAGTTCGAACAGGTTGCGGGCCCGTCGGGGGTCTGCCCCCACGTAGTGCCTCTCTGCGGCCAGCTTCGCCGCATTGGCGATTTTGAAGGTGGGCCCCGCGAAGTTCCCGCTCGCGAGTTCCTCCTCAGCCGTAGCCAGGATGCCGCGCGCCCTCGCCAGGTCACCCGTCAGTCGGCCGTCCTCCCCGGCGATGTCCTGCAAGGCCTTGGTGACGTAGCGGTACGCCTCGTTGAACTCCTCCGGCGACACCGGCGAAGCAGCCATCGTCTGTCCTTTCCGAAGATCGCGACAACCCCTTACGGCCAGGGGTGAACAGAGCAGCATCGGCAGGTGACTCATGGTCGGGTGGCCTGCGGACCACGGCGCAGGCCACCACGACGGCTCAGTTCACCGAGGTGACATCTTCCCGGACCCGGCGGTCGCCCGCGAGGAAGGCCGACTGGGGCAGGATCACGTGTGCCTGCGACCGTCCTCGGGTGATGTCGCGCCGGGTCACGCCGATGACCAGAGATTCCTCGGTGTCGGCCGCCAGGCTTAGCACGGCCGCGCGGAGTTCGGCCGTCTCAGGCTTGTCGGTCACGAGGTCGTACACCTCGAAGAAGCGGATTTGCCGGTAGGTCTCCCCCGGCACCTTTAGCGGCCCGTCGATGTGCCTGCTCACGGGCCGGAAGCCAGCTTCACCGGCCAGCGGGACGAGCTCCTCGTGACCCACCTCGCCCAGTTCTTCGACGAGTTCGCGGCGCAGACACTCGGTCGCCGCCTCACGGTCCTGGCCGCGATGGAGCCAGCGGGCGAAGCTCAGGACCCGCAGGGCCGGGATAAAGCCGCGCAGGTCGTGCCGCATCTCGCTGCGGGTGCGGCCCTCAGGTTCGAAGCCGAACCGCTCGAGCGGGGGCTTTGCCGCTTCGTGGTACTTCACCACGCCCCCGGGCGGCCCGAAGGCCCCAGGGCGGGTGACCGAGGAGAAGAGGACGTAGTGGTCCTCGTCGTGCACTCGCAGCAGTACGGCGACGGAGACACGCACGCGGCTCGCCGGTGTGAGCAGGACGCGGAGCAGAGTGAGGTGCCGCCTGTTCTGCCACAGGATCCGGCCTATCGCGGTCAGCAGAGCGACAACGACGCCACCGACGATCTTCTCCACCACCAGGACAGCCCTCCCCGTCGAGCACGCGTCACCCGGCGTCATCAATGTACCGCCCCAGACACCCAAGTTGACCGTCGATCACGCGTTCAGGTCACTATCACCTCAAGGTTGCGGCGGCGGATCACCAGGCTCGCGCGGCCGGACTTCGCTCGTAGTCATCCACCACTGCCCTGTCTTCGTCTCGACTGCATAGGCGAGTACCTCAAGTACGAGGTGCCAAGGTCCATCCGGAGCGAACTCAGCGGGACTCTGTCGGATGTGCGTCAGATGGTCCGCATCAACGGCGCCAGACCAGTCGTGTGTCGTGTTGACCCAGGAAGCCCTCGATATGTCCACCGGCCAAGTATCCCGCCTGGTGGGCCCGGCCGTGCGGCCAACCCCCTGGCTGACGACGGCTCACGGAATTCGTGCCTGAACCGGAACAAGGCGTTAAAGCCAGACGAGGTCATCACCGTGCGAGGGCAGGGTGTCGGGGTGGAGTTCGGCAAGGAGGATGTCCGGCCGATCGTTCTCGACCCTCGATTCCCCCGCCGTGTACCTCGTGGCGGGGGTGCGGGCGTCCATCCCCGGACTCGTGTCCCCGATCTGGATACGCTGAAGCGAAGCGGGGAGACGTCCCGGCCGGTACGTGAACTCCTGCCGGATCCTGTCGATAGTCCAGGGGGGAACGACCGCTGGAGCGGTGACGACCGTTGTGGAGTCGCTCTGTTCGGGGAGCCAGATGTTGACCGGAAGCGTGCGGGGAGCAGCGGGCGTCGACTTCGTGGTCATGGCGGGCGTGCCGCTTCAGGCAGGGCATTCGTACTGACACTCTCCTATGGAGACTAATCGCCCACATCGTGCCAGCACCCTCTCTACCGCAGACGGCATCGCTGCAGGTCCACGGCGTAATGCCCCACCCCGGATGGTCATGGCCTCATGGGGACGTCGGAGGTGGTGTCGCGTCGTCCCCGGTTGCCGGTTCGAGGGGTTACCCGAGAGCCGTTCCTGACGGGCCCCTCGGGGTGGCACTACAGCAAGGCCGTCGGCAGGGCCCAGGTCAGACCCTCATCTGAGGAACACCGTTCACAGTGAGCCCAGGGTCGGATGCCGGGGGATCCGGCTCCTCCTCTTCTTCATCCTCGTCCCGCTCCGCAGGCTGCTCACCGGTGGCGATCAGAGGGACTTCGGTGTGCGAGAGCAAGCGAAGGAGCTCGCCGTGCAAGCCGTCCTGGAGCGGAGTTCCGTCCTTTCCGAAGGAGTCGATCTCGCCACTGAAGAGAGGGCGCTGGGTTGCCTCGTGGATGACCTTGACCGTGAGGATTCCGCTGTGGTCGTAGAGGAAGCGAACGAGGACGGCATTGCGCTCGGGGTCCTGCTCGGGCCTTGGAAGCCTCACTTCCAATCGGGCCAGAGGGAAGGCACGGTCGCTGTCGGCCGGGTAGCCCTGCTCGCCTTCGATGATCTCGACGATCACGGAGGAGGCGTAGGGACGGGAGGGGGTGAAGCGACGCTCGCCCTTGGCGGCAAGCGTGCGGTTCCTGCGGATGACCGGCTGGAATCCCTTGCGCGGGCCGGCGGCGAAGGCGGTGCCGAGGTCGTAATTGGTGACGAGGCTGAAGCGGTCCTTGTGGTCAGGGTCGTCGAGGGCGGCGGAGTAGACCGCCGCGCCGCGGGCTACGGCGGTCATCGGGTTGCAGAGCTCGGGCGGCAGGATCCGGTCGGCGCCGAAGACGCTGGCGACGGCATCGCGGGCTTCGGGAATCTGGGAAGTGCCGCCGATCATGAGCACGGCGTCGACGTTGGCAGGGCTGATGCCGGTGTCCTGGAGGCACTGGGCGAGCGGCTCCATGGCGCGTTCGATCAGCGGGGCAACCGCCGTCGTGTACTCCTCGCGCGAGACAGTTACTGACCTGCCGAGGGCCGGGATATCGACCGGGACCTCCGGCATGTCCCGGCGTGAGAGCGAGATCTTCGTCAGCTCAACTTCCCTGCGCCACCAGTTGCGCTCTTCCCTCGACAGCTTCTCCGGCGTCTGTCCGAGCTTCTTGAGAACGATCCGCGCAAGCGCCTCGTCGAACTCGAGTCCGCCCAGCGCGGCAACCCCGCGGGATGAGAGCTCCTCGAAGTACTTCCCGTCGTAGTCCAGCAGCGTGACGTCGATCGTGCCGCCGCCCCAGTCGAATATCAGCAGCCTGCCTGCGATATCAATGTCATTGGCGTACGAGATGGCTGCTGCTGTTGGCTCGTTGAGCAGGGCCTTCACGGTGATCCCGGCCAGCCGTGCTGCCGCACGGGTACGGTAGCGCGCTCCCCCGGTCGCGTTGGCGGGGACAGTGATCACGGCTTCGCTGAGGTCAAGGAAGTCGCGCTGGGCAGCGGTTTTCATCTGCGCGAACAGGGCGGCCGCCGCCGCGGTACTGCGGAACGGTTTGTTGCCGATCCAGACGTGTTGCTCTTCAAGCAGCGGTGTGTCGGTATCCGCCTGGCCAGTGCCGGCAGACCGGGTGCCCAGCATGCGCTTGACCGCGTCGACGGGTGAGTCCGACGCGGTCTTCGCTGTCCAGCCGAAGCTGAGGGTGCGCTGCAGCTCCCTCACGCCGAGAACTGAGGGGAAGAGGTCCTCGAACTCGGGCAGGCGCCACTGTGCGGGGACGTTCCCGCCGTCGACCGGCACGATCTCGCTTGAGGACCCGTCCGAGCGCGCGACGACGGAGTTGCTGGTCCCGAAATCGATTCCGAATGTCACTGGTCTCCCTGGTTCTCAGAGTCGTCGCTCTTGCTGGCGGGTGCAGAGCCCAGGAGCTTTGTCCTAAAGGTGTGCAGCGCTGGAGCGGCTGTCCCCGTCGATGGACGGGCGCGAGTTGAGCGAGGAGCTCCGCTACGGCTGTCTGGAGCGGAGCCCAGAGCCTCTTCCTGCGGACTGGTATGACGAGCAGAAGCCGCCGTGCGGTCTTCTGGCATAGCCGTCTGAGACCCCTCGGCAGCCGCGCGGGTATGCCGCCTGCGCAGTGGCAGCCTGTCCGACGGGCTCGTATCCGGCCTCTGCCGGCCGGTGCTGCCATTCCCCTGCCGGTCAACGACCCGTTCGGCATGGCTTGCGACAGTTCCTCTGGGCTCCGCTTCCTCACGGCGTTCAGCCGGAGCCCGGTGCGCAGCAGGTTCGCCCGTCGTTGCCTTGGGCTGGCCGTTGTCCTGCGGCGTTCCGCCCGGCTCATCCCCCGGAACCTGCTTCCGCTGCTGATGGGGGCGCGAAGTCCTCCCGTGGTCCTTCCCACGCGGCGTCTGGTCCGTCCCGGCCGCCTGCGCAAGCCTGACCCATCCGCGCTCAACAGTGCGCCTGGTCTCGGTGTCGGTATATGCCGGGCTAACTACCTCGTAGTCGTCGCCGCTTGTCGGCAGCGCTGTGGCCGCCGCGCTACCCGGCTGCACGAGATTGAACACCGAGAGGTCACCGGGCTCGGTGACCCGCAGAAGTCCCGCAAGCCCCAGTTCGGCCTCGATTCTCTCCTGGAGCTGCCGGAGGGAGGTGGCATGTGCTGCGGCCCGGTCGATGACTGCTAGCTGTGCGAGGTGCCGGTCGCGCGCGCGCATCCCCTCGATCACCCCCGCGCGCAGAGAGTCAGCGATCTGCTTCCCGACCGCTCTCAGAGCACGTGCCGTCTCGCTACCGTTCTCGCCCTCCGCCGCGCGGATCGTCTCGGACAGGGCAGACAGTCCAGCCTCGGTCTTCGGCTCCACAGCCGAAAGAAGCGATGCGAGCAGCGCAGCAGCGTCGAAAGTCCCCGGTGTGGTCTCTGGATGGCCCAGTCCGATCCAGATTTCCACAGGACGCTTGTACGGCCCCTCATTGCGGGTGCCGCCCCGGGTCCCCGACGGCGGCGGCGTCTGCTGTGCAGCCGCCGACCGCCTCGTCTTCTTGTGGTTCCCGGGCTTCCCCTTGTCCTTGTCCCTCACCGGGAATTGCCCCGGCTTGCCATTGCCCACCGAAGACGCCTTCTTGCTGGACTTGCTCACTCACTGCTGCTTTCAGAAATGGGGACCGGGCCGCGGCCTGTCGACCAAGGCAGCCCGAGATTGTCGCAGGCGACTCGGAGTATGCCCTCCGCCGCCCAGCTCCTCGCGTACTCGCGCTCCTCAGCGGTAGCCGGGCTCGTTCGGCGCGGCATGGGCTGTGCCCCTGCCTGGAAGGGTGCACTGCCGACGGCTGGGGCCTCCCACTTCGCGGGGGAGAGCGGCAGCCGGAAGGAGCCTGTGGCCGCGTGGCCGCGCTCTTCGTCCTGGATCGCGTCCTTGGCTTGGTTCACAGCGGCCTCCCCCTCATCGTCCAGGCGTCGGCGAAGTGTCCGCCAGACCTCCTTCCATTCGTCCTCTCGCGCAAGGTCCCGCACACCGAGGGCCAAGTACGGGTTCAGTACGTGCTCACTGTCCCGGTGCTGCCGGAGCTTTCGGAGGACCTCCCTGTTGTGCTCAAGGTTCGTACGCGCCTGCCGGGTGAGCTGGTCCTCGCTCATCCCCTCGCGGGAAGACACCGGCCTCATCTCTTCCAGGGCGTCGTCGTAAGGCGGAGCGGGTGAGGTACTGAGGAGGAGAAGGTAGGCGCAGATGTTCCTGGCCTCCCAGCTGGCACCCGTCCTGATGCCCTGCAGCGGCCGGGCCTCGTCCCACGCACGCCGGAAGGCCGCATCGGAGCGCTCGCGGTCGCCGTGGAGTCGTGCGAGGTGCCCGTTCCTTACCATCCGCAGGATCCGCCGGACCATGAACCAGCTGGCGAACTGCTGCTGCGCGCGCAGATTCACCGGCGCGTGCGGGGCAAGCTTCTCCAAAGCCGGCCACAGCCACTTCCGCCCCATGAGGGAGTCGGGTATACGGCCTCTCTCCCGCACCTCGGCCAACTGCGCCGCCAGGGACTGCTGTTCAGGGGAGAGAATGGTCACACTGTCGATCACCGAGACATCGCCTCCGGCGAGACGTGTGGCGAACTCACGGCGAGTGGCCTCCTCCTCCCAGCCGAGCTCGGCCAGCCGCTGGCTGGGGACCAGCCCCGGGGTGAGGCGAGCCTGAAGGTAGAGGCTGTGGCCGCCGGCTGCAGGCAGGGCGTGACTGCGGAGCAAGTTCCGCTCGATGAGGTCGTCGACGACGGGGAGCGGCAGGTTCTGGAGCAGCTCCTGCTGGGCTTCGTCCGTGATCCGGATCCGCTGGGTGGCCCGCTTGTAGTTGGTGTACTGCCTCCAGGCCACATCGGGGTCCGCTTCCCCGCCGCCTGCTGGTCCGCTGGTGTAGCCGTCGTGGACGCGGCCGGGCAGGTCGTCCGCAAGCGCCCTCGCGCGGGCCGCCTGCAGGTGCGGCAGCAGCTCCGGAAAGGAGCCGAGAGCCCCTGCGAGCGCGGTAACCGCAGCGACCGGTCGCAGCGGCAGCACAGCGGACACCGCCGCCGCGGCAAGCGAGTCCCTGGCAGCGTAAGTCGCGCGTCCTTCCAGCGCGGATGCGGAGAAACCCGCGGCGCGCACCGTCTCCGCCACGTCCCGGACCGCGTCGACGGCCGCCTTCCAGTCCTCCTCGGACAGGAAGCCGTCGGGGAGCCGCACTGCGGCGGACTCCGGACCGACGAGGGCCCGCTGCTCCTTCGCGGCCGGAGCTACGGGGGCCGCGCCGGGCTCTTCGCCCGCTGCCCGGGCAGTAATCAGGGCGAGCCGCCGCTGCCGTTCCCGCTCGATGATCTCGGAGCGGGAGGGTGCCGTGCTGCCAGGAGCAGATGCAGGCGACGGGGTGTGGGAGAAGAGCGGGTTCACCGTCACAGCTCGTCCTCCGCGTACTCGGCGATGGCGGAGGTCACTGCCGCCGGGGTCCTGTCGAGACAGTACGCGTCGACGAATGCGGTCCGCTCCGCGAGCCCGAGGTCAACGGCGGCTTTGGAGAGAACGCGCAGGCGCGGTGCCATGGATTCGGATTCGGCGGACTCCAGCGGGTGCTTGACCGCTACGGCGACGGGCTCTTCTGAGAAGTCGCTCTCCACCACCGCTATTAGTCCGGCAGGTGTCGTGCGGACTGCCGCTTCAATGTCGGTGCGGTCTTCGGCCCAGCGGGTGAGGAGCAGGCCGTGGGCAGCAGTGTCCACGTGGAGGGAGCATCCGCGGAGGACGCCGACGAGATCACGGGCGAGCCGCCAGTCGAGCAGCGGGTGCAGCCGCATGTTCGAGTAGTCGCGCAGGCATCGGTAGCAGGATCCCAGGCATTCCTGCTCATGGCTGAGACCGAGGTTGCTGCTGTAGGCCTGGACCACGTCGAGGAACTTCTCGATGTGCTCCGGGTCGCCCAGGTGGGTGCTGAAGCCAGCGCCGTTCTCGAGGCTGTCCGCGAGATACGCGAAGACCGGGGACGCGGCGGACGCCGATCCGTGGATGCCGGCGAGGAGTTCTTCGGACTGCACGTCCAGGTAGGGGGCGGCCGCGCGGCGGAGAAGCGCGGACAGCGAGTACCAAGCGGCACGACGGCCGTGCACCGGGTCAGTGAAGCCGTGTTGCTGGGTGTACTCGGCGACGTCGAACCTGAGGCCGCGCTCAGGATCGACGGCGGCGCGAGCACCGAGGAAGAGCATGTCGGTGTGCTCGGTGCCACCGAGCGCGGTTTCGATATCTGCCTGGGCCTTCGGGTTGTCGACCACGTGGTAGCCGCGCCAGGGGCCGTTGGCCTTCTTGAACCGGAAGAGTCGGCCGTTGTTGCTGTTGACGGTGTACCGCTGGCCACTGCCGGCATGGACGACGAGCCAGTCATCCACATTCCGCGTGACCCGCGGTGCCTCACTCTCCAGGTCGGCGGCGGTGCGGGTGCTCGCGCCGCCCTGGCCCCATTCGCGGGAGCCGTCGTAGTCGCGGGGCTCGCCAGCCCGGAATCCGGCCGGCTCGCGGACCGGGAACGCCGCGTAGCTGCGGCCGCTCGCGCCGCACGCCGGGCACGCTGTAGCGTCGCCTTCCTTTTCGACGGGCTGGATGTGCGCGCAGAGGCGGCACATGGCGACCCAGTTCTCAGGGCCGAAGGGTTCCTCCGCCGGGAGCGGCTTGGAGCGCCCTGGCCGGAAGGAAACGACGCCCATGGACTGGTGCAGGCGTCCATCGCGCGGTGTCTCGGCGCCAGGAGCGAACTTGGTGAGGGAGACCGTGAGGTTGCGGTCGATGGCGCCGTCGGGCGGCCAGGGGAAATTCCGCTCCGGGAGCTTGGTGTAGAGATAGCGCACCCTGGTGGGGAACCCGAACATCGGCAGCAAGCCGGACTCGGCAAGCCGCTGGCTCAGGTCGGGGTGGCCGCTGGTGCCCGCGGCGACTTCGTCGATACGGTCGATGAGCTCGTCGACGTGGGCCAAGGGGTCGAGGGAGGCGACTGAGGCGGGGGTGCGTGCCTGCAGTGCGCGGCCCGCTGCCGCCACGCTTTCGCGGTTCGCCGCCACCCAGCGCCGTACGGCTTCGCGGTGGACCAGCCAGTCCTCAGCCGTGCCGAACTCGCCGTGGATGTTCTGCGTCAGCAGCGCCTTCGCGCTCCCCCCAGTCTCGGTGATGGAGGCGAACGCCTGTCGGAGCACCTCGCCGAGCAGGACTCGCTTGAAGACGGACTGCATGCCGAGAGCCAGGTACGGCGGCGGAGTGGGGGCGTTGGTGATCTCGCCCGGCCTCGCGAAGTAGTGCTCGTCGTGGCTCCGGCCGCGGCATACCGTGAGGGCGGTCGCAGTGGGACTGCCGCGACGGCCAGCCCGGCCGACACGCTGCTGGTAATTAAACCGGGTGGGCGGCATGTTCGCCAGCATTACGGTGCTGAGGGAGCCAACGTCGACGCCGGCCTCCATCGTGGTCGTCACGGAGAGGACTTCGATGCCATCGGCGGCCTCCACGTCATCTTCGCCGAGGAAGACGTCCTGGAACCGGGCCTGGCGAGACTGTGCCTCAATCCGGTCGGTCTGCCCGGTGAGTTCGGCTGCGCGCAGCGGGAAGTTCCCGGTGCCAGTACCCGCCTTCCAGGCGTAGTAGTCGTCATTAAGTGCGCCCGCGTACTTCTGCGGGTCGGCGGGGAGCGGCGTGCGGCACTTCGTACAGATTCCCGCGCCCGGGTGGAGGTGGGGGCGGCGGCAGGCGGGGCAGGTCCAGGTGCGGCCACCGCCTGCCCGCAGGGAGACCTTGCCGGGGTCGATGGTGTACTGGACGACGGTGGTTCCCCATACGCTGAGGACGCGGTCCATCACGCTCCCGTACTCCGTGCCCTCCTTCTGGGCGACCGCCTTCCAGAACCAGGCGAGCGGAGCGGGAGGCTTCTCAGAGCCGCCGCGCAGTTCCTTGAAGCGGCGCATCATGCCGAGCACCCGCAGGCTGGACCTGGCCAGGGCAACGTCGGAGTCCGGCGGCAGGTCGATCGGTGAGCGGTCGTCGGAGAGGCTGAGCCAGCCGAGACCGAGCGACTCGAAGTCCATGCCCGCGCCGGTAAAGAGGCCCTGGACGAATTCCCGGCCGAGGTTGTCCTCAATCCGCTGGAGGAAGTCCTCCTGTTCACCGGTCAGACCGGCCTTGCGTCCGCGGTCGCCCTTCCAGTCGAAAAGGGAGGTCCACCGGATGCCCTTGTGCTCCTGCAGGGACGCGGCGGGGCCTCCGGGGTTGATGCCCTGGTCGAGCAGGCGTCCGCGGAGGTCGTACCGGAGGTCTGCGAAGGACGGGAGCCGGCCGAGTACGGATTCCAGCTCCGGCTGCCGGGCAGGGTCGGCGAGCGGGTCGCCGCGCAGGATGTCCTTAAGGGCGGGGACCTCGTGCGGGTACCTGCTCTGCAGGCGCCGGGCGGCGGCGGCAGCCTCATCCCGGTCGACCGGGCCGCTCGGGCTGTCTCCGTAGAGGTCCTTGAACAGCCGGAGATCCGCCAGTGGGTCGCCCTGCTGCTGGACGGCGTCGGCCGCCATGAGGCGCAGGAGGTCCTGGTAGTGGCGGAGGGAAAGGCCGCTGGCGAGGTCGGCCGCGTCGTCGCGGCTGTCGGAAAAGGCGATGAGCTTGCGCTCGCCGTCGGGGAGGTGCCCGAGGGCTTCGGTGGTGAGGACCTGGTTGAGCTTCTCGAAACCGGTGCGCATACGACGCACCGGCGTGCTGCGCAGGCGTGCGGGGTGGTCGATGCCCACGGGCTTCATCGCCCCAGTGCGGGGGTCGCGGACCTGCTTCTGCTCCCAGTCATCCCCGCAAGCGGGGCAGCTGGTGGGGAAGGGCGGCAGGCTTCTGAGGTCGATCGACTTGCCCTCCTTCGGCTGGTCGGGGACGACGTGGAAGGACCAGCCGGTGGGGTCGGCCTTGTTGTTGGCCAGGCGTCCTGTGGCTGGCTGATAGCGGCTCTGTCGGAACTCGAACGTGGCGCGGCGGCCGTTGTTGGACTCCCCACCGCCCCAGGAGGATTCGTCCAGCCCTAGGGCCTCGGTGCGCGGCCAGTAAACGATGTAGTTGCCCGCGTCGGGGGATCCGGTCGTCTCGTCCGGCAGGCGGTCGAAGTCCGGAAAGTCGGTGTGCAGGGAGCCCATGAATGCCTGCCGTCCCATCAGGGACGGCACGGTGTAGCCGCCGAGCATGGGATCGCCGCAGCTCTGGCAGTACAGGAGTTCCAGTACGCGGGCGCCGCAACTGCATCGGGGGGTAGGGGTGCGGAAGAGGCGGCCCACCCGGCGCCGCGGGCTGCGTTCGCCGGGAACATCGGGGCAGGCCGGATCCGAGCAGGCCCATATGCCGTCGATGTTGCGGAAGAACATGTGGGCGCGGAGCTTGGGGCGTCCCCTGCCATCCGCGGCGGCGAGCGCCCGGAGCGCGCCCTGCAGCGCCGCTGCCTGTTCGGCGGGCGATGCGGTGCCGGGGAAAAGCGTGGTTGCGGCTTCGGAGAGCGGCAGGGCCCGGGGCTTCCCCTCGGGTGCGAGGGCCAGCGCGAGCGCGTCCGCGGCGCCGGTCGCGTCCAGAAGACGGTCCGCCTCCGCCTGCGTCAGCTCCTGACCAGCGGACTCGGCAAGGGCGCTCGCGTAGCTGGAGAGGCCGACCGGCCTCGGGGCGGGCAGGAGGAGGGTGCCGGGAATAACTCTGTGGCGGCCTTCGGGCAGGGCGAAGAAGGACTCGAGGAAGTCGTCGTCGCGGCCGGCCTCGAGCGAGGCTGAGGCGGCCAGGACACGGAACTTCTCCGGTGAGGTGTCCAGTCCGAGCCGGTGGCGCAGCTTGCGCAGGAGGTAGGCGACTTCAGTTCCGGCCGTGCCCCGGTACATGTGCAGCTCGTCTACTACGAGGGTGAAGCGGGCTCCGGGACTGGTCTCAAGCCACTGCCGGGTGGCCCGGAATATGGGGGCCTCCTGCGCCCTCATCAGCATGATGTTGAGCATGGAGTAATTGGTGACGAGGATGTCCGGGGACGCGTGCTGCATGTCCCAGCGGGCGTGCATCTCCGCGCCGCCGACGCGCGGGATGAAGTCGTGGAACTTGCCGCCGCTGCGCTCCTCGCGCTCTTCGAGGCCCTTCATGTAGGTGCGCATCCGGTCGGTGGCGGGCGCGGAGTCCACGGGGCCGGCTACCGGGGTCGCGCCCGTGTAGCGGCCGAAGTAAAAGCGGTGCCCGCCGCGGTGGCGGTCCAGCCACTCGCGGGCGGGGTCACTGTCGAGCGCCCTGCGCAGCCGCACCATCTGGTCGTCGGCGAGGGCGTTGGTCGGGTAAAGGACCAGAGCGCGCATCGCTGCCGGGTGCCCGGGCTCGGTGCCCCGGCTCGGAACGTAGCCCTCGCGGCCCAGCCACCAGCGGGGCTGGCTGCTGCCCCGCCCGGTCCATTCCGCCGACTCTGCGACAAGGTCGGCGATGAGCGGCAACATGAACGCCTCGGTCTTGCCCGAGCCGGTACCCGCGGTGACCACGAAGTCCCGGCCGTCGCCGCACGCGGCGACGAGGGCGTCGTGCTGGTGCCGGTAAAGCTCGTCGACCCCGTCCGGCAGCGCGAACCTGGCGAACTCGGCGGCCTGCGGGTTCGCCCCGGCCTTCCGGAAGGACTCCGGCAGGGACATCCCGCTCAGCTCGTACTGGGGCCGAAGCTCGACCAGCGGCTCCCGCCACGCCCCGCCGTCAGTGTCGAGCAGCCGCCGCCGCTCCTCCATGACCGAGACGTCGTCGACGGCGAACGGCGTGTCGTAGTAGCGCATGAGGGTGTCCCTCAGCGCCTTGAAAGAGCCGGGGATGTCAGAGGCTGAGGGGCGGCCTCCCTGCTCAGAGGAGGTGGTCATGGTGCGGCCTTCCGGGGTGCTGCGGGCGTCTCGATCTCGAGCTCCTGGCGGAGCGATGCGGCCAGCTTCTCGGCCGCGTGCCTGGGGATGTTGTCGTAGCGCACGATCCGGGCCAGCTCGTGGATCCGCGGCTGGATTCCCGTGCAGAGAACCGCGGCCCTTGCGTGAAGCGGCGGGAGCGGGGCTCCCCAGTCGACGGAGAGCCGACCTGTCCCTTCACGCCCCTTGCCGGGCTCCGAACGCCACCTCATCACCTTGCTGCCGAGCCTCGCGTGCTCCAGGTAGACGCCATTCTCGTGCTCGGTGCTGTGCCACTCCTCGCCCCTGCGGACCTGGACCAGCCGGGCCCAGTCGGTGCTGCGCCAACGGTAGAGCCCCTCCTCCCGATACGACTGTGCGGGCTCGTACTGCCCGGTCTCGTGGTTGTAGCGTTCCACGGTGTGGGCGTTGCCGAGGGCAGGCGGCGCGGCAGGCGGGCCGGGCGCCAGGTCCGGCAGCAGTGCGAAGAGGCGAAGGGCTGCACAAGGGACGAAGGTGGAGCCGATCCTCTCCGCGCTCTCCTTCAGTATGTCGGGGTGTTCGTATCCCAGGAGCAGGCTGTCCGGAACGGGGATGTCCCCTTCGGCGTTCTCGTTGCGAAGCCAGTGGACCCGCTCACCGGCCTTGTAGAGGTCCTGGACAGCCTTGCTGATGTCCATGGTGCGTCTGCCAGTGAGGACGGCGAGGCCGTCCGAGTACGGCAGGGTCGTCAGCACCGGAGGAGCCACCGACCACAGGCCGCGGCGCCAGTCGACATCGATGTAGCCGAGCGCCGAAACATCCCGCAGCCAGCGCCCTTCCGCACCGTCGCGCACGCGGGCGCCCCGGCTCCGCACGGTCCACGCGGCGGCCGCCTTGAAGCCGACAACCTTTCCCCCGCCGGTCTCGCTCGCCCATCTGAGGAGCAGGTTCCCGATCTCCATCACTGCATGACCTCTCGCGCCAGGCGCACACACGCTTCCCACTCGTCACCGCTCGCGGCCTCGGCCACCGCCACCACTGTCTGCGCCCAGCGCCGATGGTCCGCCTCCGGCTTCAGGCAGGGCCGTGCCGGCAACTCCGCCTCCAGGTACCAGATTCCGCGGCGGTGCTGGAAGACCCATCCGCCGCATGCCGGGATCCGCACTTCGAAGCAGTATCCCGACGGGGTGTCCGAAAGCCGCTCCCACCAGTCGGGGGTGTCCGGGATGGCCACCCGCCACCCTCTGCCATCTGCTGAGAGGAAGAGCGACTCATCAGCGCCACGGCGGCAGAGCAGGATCGGCCATTCTGCCTCCGCCGGATCGGTGTCCACCGCGGCTCCCCTGAGCAGCCCGCTGCCTCCGCCCGTAGCGGCGTAGGCCCCGGCCTTCCCGTCACCAAGAGGAAAGCCGAGGGTAACGGCAGGTTCACGCAGGGACGGCGCGGACTCAGCGGTGGCGAACTCCAGGCTGCTGCCCCCCGCCTGAACAGTGTGGTCACCGGGGGTAAGGCTGTATCTCCAGAGCGACAGCGCTGCGCCCCCCTGCCCCGGCTCCGGCTTCCTTTCCAGGCCATCGACCAGGACTCGGCCTGAATGACCGTCAGGCAAGACGAGATCGGGATCGCCTCCGGCCAGGTACAGGTGCTTGCTGAGGTCCGGCGCGAGTCGGAGGCCGCCCTCCAGGCGCGCCTTGAAACGCGGCAGTGGCAGCGTCCCGCGGACGGCGCCTTTTGTGTCGAGGATCGCCGAGCGCAACGTGAGAGCATCGTCGAACACGACCCGGGTATGGAGGGTCCATCCCTCCGGCATCCACGACAGCCGGCCTCCCTCCTTGCTGCGGCCCTGCGACGCCGCGCGCTCCAAGATCCGCTCGACGTCGCGGGCGGCTTCGGGGGCCGCGAGGATCACGTGATCCTCGCCCGGGAGGAACCGGTCCACGCTGGTGCGGCAGTCGAGGGCGGCGTTCTGCCGGAGGATGACCAGCGGAGAGGCGGGGCGGCCGACAGCGATGCCGTCTCCAACGAGCTGGATTCCGTTCCGAAGAGCGCGGTCCGTCGGCAGTGCGAGCCCTTCTACTGTGTAGTACTCCGTGGTTCCGATCCTGCGTAGGACGGCTTTGTTGTCGAGCGGGTACTCCTCGTTGCCGGGCTGCGGCACGCGGACCAGCCACCCGAGCCGCCTGTTCTCGAAACGCACGAGCAGCTCTCCACGCGAGGTTCCGTGCGGGATGTAGTGGTCGGAGCCGTCCCACGCGGCCGCAAGCGCTCCCAGAAGCCCCTCGATGAGGTGCCGGAGGTCGGGGTCGTGCAAAGCGCCTTGGAAGGACGGAGAGAATTTCGACTCGTAGTCCCAGAGGCTGATGCCCCGCGCCAGCACCGGGCCTGGAAGTGGCCAGGCGGCCTCGCTCCGTGCGCGCATGATGCTGAAGAATTTCGGCAGGTGCTGCCGGTCCGATCCCCGCAGCACAGCCTGCGACAGCGCGTACCCGATCCGAGTCTGATTCTTGGGCAGGTATTCCACCGAGGGGATGGTGCACACACCGCGGGAGCCGCCCCACTGCGTCTGCCAGGCGGCTAGGCGCTGCCACATCCTGGCGACCGGAAGGTACAGCTGCGAGTTCAGCACTCCTGCCCTGCCGGCCAGCAGCTCGGAGAAATGGTCGTGGTAGTTGTTGGCCCTTCGCACGCCGTCATTGGCCATCCGTGTCGCAGCGACCACCGAGCAGGCCAGCAGCGGCAGGACCGCCGGAGCGGTGTTGCCGTCCGTGCGCGACAGCTCGTAGTCCTCCACCGCCTGGAACGGCTTCTGCGCCCCCGGTTGGACAAGCTGCCGCACCGCTTCGGCCAGAGGGACGCTGATCCCGTACCTTCGCTGCAGCGTCTCCACCTCGCGGTCGTCAACGTACAAAACGACCGGGTGACCGTCCCACTCCGGGCTGAAGAACGCGTCCTCCAGCACCTCCTGCCATTCGGCATAAGCCGACAGACCCACCCCGAGACCCCACTCTCCACGCAGAACCCCCGCTGCCGCGGCCGACGCGAGCGGGCATCCTCTTTATACGTCCCGCAGCGGCCTCGCCGTACAACCATGTCATCTGACGGACAGTGCACAGGAGAGGATGCCGCCGCCCTGCCCCAAGAAGGAAGCGGCCTTCCTTCGAACATGAGCTCCAGCCAAGGAACGCATGTCCAGCGCACAGGCCGTGAGGGTGAGTCTGCCGCGCACAATGTCCTGCGAGAGCCATCGGGTAAACGTCAATCCCCTGTAGCCGGTGACGCTCTCCGCTTCTCAGCGACGGCTGAACTCGGGTTCTGGGTCACTTACTATACGTGCCTGGGCCACGGAGGGTGATCTAAAGCCCGAGTCCAGCCGTCGCCGAGACCATCCTGGTTGACGGTGCAGACAGACAGCGCAGGTCAGCGGTCGGTCCGTCACGAGGATGGCTGATGACTCGTGCGCCGAGGAGAGGGGCCCCAGAGGCCAGAGTCGGAAAGTTTCTTCAGGAAGTTCTCCGAGCCCTGTTCGCCAGAAAACCGCTGGTCAGCGACTCATCAGGCATCGGATGGAACAGCCGTGACAGGCTGGCGTCCGGGGCGGGGCGGAGCGAGCGCGTGGAATGCCGGCGCCGGGGCTATGACAGGGGCTCTTGACGGGATGGCAAGGCGATCGCTCTGGCGAACGCGATGTCCCATGCCGTGATGGGCACCGACATGTCGGATGCCGGGAAGGGGCTGGTGGAGCGGGTCATCCCGTTCGCGTTGTTCGGCGTGGCCGGGCTCACGCTGTACCTGGCCCTGCTGGCGATCGTGATGATCGTGCTCGTCCTCGCGGTGCTGATCGGCTATATCGTGCGCATCGCCGTGATCGCGGTGCTCGCGGCGACGAGGGTCGCCACCTGGATTTTGCGAGCCATAACGCCTCCCTCTTCAGGCGTGGCCTGCTGGTGTGAGAGCAGACTGGCGAGGGCTTGGAGGGTGTCGCTCATGTGCTGGGCCGGATCGGCCAGACCCCGGGCGGAGCCGACCGAGGCAACGCCGTGCAGCCCGGCCTCCGCAATCACCTGGGGGCTGGACGGCCGGTCCGGCAGCTGCCGCACCAGCTAGAACGGCGGCCAGCAGCACGACCCCGCTGTGTGCAGGGTGTCCAGAAGGGCGGAGCCCGATCGTGCTGGTCTGGGAAACGTCCGCCTCCACCTCACCAAGCCGCTGCGGGAGTTCATCGACGCGAACGCCTCCTGGCTCACCGTGTTCCAGCTGCCCACCTACGCGCCGGACCTGAACCCGCAGGAGGGTATCTGGTCGCTGGTCAAGCGTGACATCGGCAACCTCGCCGCAGCCGACCTCGGCGAGGTAACTCGAGCAGTCAAACGCCGGCTCAAGCAGCTCCAGTACCGGCCGGACACGATCGACAGCTGTCTCGCAGGCAGCGGCTTGTCCCTGACCGCACGATCGTCAGAAGCTACCGAAGAAGCGGTGCCACCAGGTGGGACGCTGAACATGCCAGGGCAGCTGGCTCGGCCCGGCGTAGTCGCACTCCAACAGCTCCTCGGGAACGATCGCGTACCCGAGGTTGGCCAACGTCCCCATGACCTTGCCCAAATCCGCAGCGTCCAACTCGCCCTCAGCTTGTGCTGCCCCGGTGCCCAGAAAGGCGCCGGGGTTGCCGGCACAGACCAGCGCCAGGGAGCCGAAGTTGCTCACGCAGACAACGATCTGGGTTCCGCACACAGTCGCATCAGCCGGCACCGTGACCCGCCCGTACTCACTGGAGTCCTGCGTGTCCCGCTCGCTGACACATGGCGCGGCAAAGTCGTCCTCAAGTCGCGCCACGAGGACGTTGAACATCGCTCCAATCTCACCACGGTCGTAGCCCCGGGGCCGCTCCAGCCACTCGGGATCATCGAGCTCGCGCAACAATGCCACCAGATCTTGTTTGTACTCCGTCACGCGCAGACCTTGGCGGATCAGTAGCAGACCTCGCCAGCCCGACATCACTCATTCAAGTTCAGTAGCAGGTTGCACGAAGGGGGGCCCGCACCGGACCATGAGCCGTCTGGAGCGCGCTCTTGCCATGATGCAACTCGTTCATGCCACGAAGCCGTACTCATTCGCGCAGGTCAGCGGGACACAGCCGATGCTTGCGCCAGTTGCCGTCACAGCGCTTGGCCGTCTGCCAGGGCCACTCCTCGCGAAGTGGCAGAGTATGGCTCGAGCCACAACAAGGCGCTCAGACAGGAGTGACTGGCAGGACGTCCGGGGAGAGAGCACCCGCGTGGGCCGTGGCCGAGGTCATGCGGCGGCGGTGGTGGCGGCACAGGACCTCGTAGCCGATCTCCTCCGCCGGGCGGTTCACGTCGCCGACCACCACCTGGGCGCCCTCGACCACCATCTCCCCGCCCACCGTACGGGCGTTGTGCGTGGCGCGCGCTCCACACCAGCACATCGCCTCGACCTGGAGGGTCTCGACCCGGTCCGCCAGCTCGATCAGCCGCTGCGAACCCGGAAACAGCTTCGTGCGGAAGTCCGTGGTGATACCGAAGGCCAAGACATCCATGCCGAGGTCGTCGACGATCCGGGCAAGCTGGTCGACCTGCTCGGGCGCCAGGAACTGCGCCTCGTCCACGATCACGTAGTCCGCCCTGCCTCCCCCAGACAGCTCCGCGACCAGATGGGCATACAGATCCATGCCGTCGGTGACCTCGACCGCCTCGGTCACCAAGCCCAGCCGCGAGGACAGCTTGCCCTCACCAGCCCGGTCATCGCGAGTGAAGACCACACCCTGGAGCCCACGCGCCGACCGATTATGACCCAGCTGGATTGCGAGAGTGCTCTTTCCGCAGTCCATCGTTCCGGAGAAGAACACCAGCTCGGGCATGGGAAGTACAGGACCTTTCGGGTCGTGGGGCAGGAGAGGGGGAAGGCAGGAATCGGTCAGGTGCGGATTTCGAGCAGCGGGACGAGCTGTTCGGCCGCGGTCATCGAGCCGTGCATGCCGACGAGGGCGGACTCGTTGGGCTCGCCCAGCGAAGCGGTGATGGCGACATCGGCCTGGGCGGCCGCGACCACGTCGCCGATCCGCCCCAGGACGCGCTCGTCGCACTCCCCCGGCGGGCCGAACCAGCCCAGTTCCAGGGCCTCTTCGCGGCTCGCGATCCAGAACCGGTCGCCGAGCACCTCACGCCACACGGTCAGGACGTCGACCTCGGCGCCCGGGACGGCGTACACGTGCCGGGCCCGGCCTTCGCCGGCCAGCAGGGCCACGCCCGCGCCCAGCTCCCAGTCCTCGTCGTAGTCGATCCGGGAGTCCTCGTCGAACGGCACGTCGACCATGCCGTGGTCCGCGGTCACGTACAGCGCTGTACGCGGCGGGAGCTGCTCGGCGAGCCGCTGGACCAGCCGGTCCACGTACATGAGCTGGCCGCGCCAGGCGTCGGAGTCCACGCCGTGGCGGTGGCCCGCCCCGTCGAGCTCGCTGTAGTACGTGTACACGAGCGAGCGGTCGCCGGCCGCGAGGCGGTCGGCGGCGAGGTCCATCCGCTCCTCGCCCGTCATCCGGCCGAGGAAGGTGCCGCCGCTCAGCGCGATCTTGGTGAGCGGGGTGGTCTGGAAGGCGGGCGAGGACACCTGGGCGGTCGCCACCCCGGCCTTGTCGGCCAGCTCGAAGACGGTCGGGTACGGCTGCCAGGGCTTCGGCGGGGTCCACGGCTGCCAGCGGAGCTGGTTCATCAGCTCGCCGGTGGCCGGGTTCCGCACGGCGTAGCCGGGCAGGCCGTGCCGGGCGGGCGGCAGGCCGGTGCCGACGGAGGCCAGCGAGGTGGCGGTGGTCGCCGGGAAGCCCGCGGTGATCGGGCGGCCGGTGCCGCCGCGCGAACTGCCGAGGAGGGAGGTGAGGTACGGGGCCTCGTCCGGGTGGGCCTTGATCTGCTCCCAGCCCATGCCGTCGACGAGGAAGACGCAGTTCCGGTCGGCCGGGGTCAGCTCCGCGATGGCGGCGCTGAAGCCCGGTACGCCCTGGCCCGCGACGAGGGTGGGCAGCAGGTCGGCGAGCGAGCCGGTGCCGTACTCGGGGACCGGCGCAGCGGCGAGGTCCAGCAGCTCCGGCTCGTCCGCCCAGTTCTGCGCGGCGGGGTAGGCCATCAGCGGGCGGGGTTGGAGGAGGTGGCTGCCGTCGCCTCGCTGAGTGCCTGCGCGAAGACCAGGGTCTGGCGCACCGCCTCCGGGCCGTCGCCCGCCTCGCTGACCCGCAGGCTGAGGTCGTCGGCGGTGGAGTTGCCGGTGTAGCCGTGGTCGGAGTCGCAGTTCGGGTCGCCGCAGGCGGCGGGCTCCAGGTCGATCCGGGACACCGCGCCCCAGCCGATGGTCAGGACGACCTCGCGGGGCAGGGTGCCGGGGGTGTAGGACTCCGGGTTCGCCACGACGCGGCTGAGCACCACGGAGGAGATGCTGGAGAGCTTGACCGACTCGGTGGAGGTGGTCGCGTACGGGGACGGGGACCCGGCGTCGGCGGCCTGCTCGTCGGTGTGGCTGACGATGAAGCGGTTTCCGGTCAGGACCAGCACGGTGACGTGGCGGCGCACCTCGTTGGAGTCGAAGGTCGTCTCCTGGTGGACCAGGTACGACGAAATCGGCTCGCCGCCCACCGCGGCCTCCACGGCCTCGGCCACGAGGGCCGGGTAGTAGCCGCTGCGCTCGATCGCCGTGCGCAGCCCCTGGGTCGTCGTACCGGATTTCGCCATGAGGTCCATCCTAAGGCCCGTACGGGGCGTCCCGGCCGCGCCCGGACCCCCTCAGTAACTGGGGAGGGTCCGCGGGCCGAGATCGCCGCGGGCGGGCGGATGCGCGACCCGGACGGTGGCACTCAGCACGGAGAGGCCCTCGGTGGCGACCACCACCGGTTCCAGCGAGACGCCGATCACCTCGGGGTGGTCGTCCACGAGCCGGGAGAGGCGCAGGAGCAGCTCCTCCAGGGCGGGGGTGTCCACGGGGTCGCTGCCGCGCCAGCCGAAGAGGAGGGGTGTGGTCCGGATGGACCGGATCAGTCCGGCGGCGTCCCGGTCGGTGGCCGGGACGAGCCGGTGGGCGGTGTCCCCGAGCAGCTCGGAGGCGACGCCCGCGAGCCCGAAGGAGAGGACGGCACCCGCGGCCGGGTCGATCACGGAGCGGACGACCGTGTCGACCCCCCGCGGCACCATGGGCTGGACCACCGGCTGGAGCTCCGCCGGCTTCCCGAGCGCCTCGGTGAGCTCCTCGTACGAGAGCCTCAGCTCGGCCTCGTCGCGCAGGTCGAGCCGTACGCCGCCCAGGTCCGCTCGGTGGCGCAGGTGGGGGGCGGTCGTCTTGAGTGCCACCGGGTACCCCAGCACCCCGGCGGCCCTGACCGCGGCGTCGGGGCTCGGCGCGGGCAGGGTGGCCTGGACGCGGATGCCGTACCGCCCGAGCAGCTCGCGGGCGTCCCAGTCGGTCAGGCTCAGCACGGCCTCGGCGTCGACGTCGGCGAGCAGCCCGGCCAGTTGCGCGGCGGCGCCGGCCTCGTCGATGTCCTCGAACTCGGGAACCTGGCCGGCCTCGGCGTTGTCCCGCCGCCACTGCCCGTAGCGCACGGCCTCGGCGATGGCCCGCACGGCCCGCTCGCCGGCCGGGTAGCTCGGGATCCTGCTGCCGGGGCCCGGCTCCGCGGGGGCCGGCGCCTCGGGCGCCGACGGGGCTGAGACCCCGGCCAGCGCCTCGACCAGTTCGCCGAGTTCCACGTGGACCACCGCCACCGGCTTCCCCGGACGCTCGGCCACCGCGGAGCGAAGGGCATCGGCCAGGTCGTCCGCCGGTGCCTGCTCGTTCACCCACGGGATCGCGGTGACGACGACCGCGTCGCTGTCGTCGGAGGCCAGCGCCGCGGCCAGCGCCTCGCGGAAGTCCGCCGGCGAGGCGGCCGTGGTCAGGTCGATCGGCGGCAGCGGCCGCAGGCCCTGGGTCAGGCAGGCGTCGTAGGTGAGGACGCCGAGGGACTCGGAGTTCCCGAGGATCGCGATGCGGGGTCCGGCGGGCAGCGGCTGCGAGGCCAGCAGCAGGCCGACGTCCACCAGCTCCGTCACCGTGTCGACGCGGATGACGCCGGCCTGGCGCAGCAGGGCCGAGACGGTGGCGTCCGGCAGCCGGGTGTCGCGGACGACGTGCCCGGCCGGGGTGTGGCGCCCGCCCTTGGCGACGACCACCGGCTTGACGGCCGCCGTCCGGCGGGCGAGGCGGGTGAACTTCCGCGGGTTGCCCAGGGTTTCCAGGTACATGAGGGCGACGTCCGTCGCCTCGTCGTCGTACCAGTACTGGAGGATGTCGTTTCCGGAGACGTCGGCCCGGTTCCCCGCCGAGACGAAGGAGGACAGCCCCTCCCCGCGCCGCACGAGGGCGGAGAGCAGGTCGATCCCGATCGCTCCGGACTGGGTGAACAGGCCGGTCCGGCCGCGCACCGGCATCGGCGCGGGCGTCAGCGAGGCATTGAGTTCCACCTCGGGCGCGGTGTTGATCACCCCGTAGGCGTTCGGCCCGATCAGCCGCATTCCGTACGAGCGCACCTGGCGCACCAGTTCGCGCTGGCGGGCGAGCCCCTCCGGCCCGCTCTCCCCGTATCCGGCGGAGAGTACGACGAGCCCCTGCACCCCGTGCTCCCCGCAGGCGGCGACGGCCTCGGGGACGCGGTCGGCCGGGACGGCGATCACGGCGAGGTCGACGGGGGCGCCGATGGCACCGATCGTGGGGTAGGCCCGTACGCCGTCGAGCAGATCGCGGGTGGTGGCCTCGTTGACGGCGTAGAGGTGGCCGTGGAAGCCGCTGTCGCGCAGGTTGCGCAGGGCGGCCGCGCCCACGCCCGCGAGGGAGCGGCTGACGCCGATCACCGCGACCGAGCCGGGGGCCAGCAGCCGCTGCACCGAGCGGGCCTCCGCGCGCTGTTCGCGGGCGCGCTGGACGGCGAGGGACTCGGCGGTGGGTTCGAGGTCGAGGGTGAGGTGGACGGAGCCGTCCTCGAAGCTGCGCTTCTGCTGGTAGCCGGCGTCCGTGAACACTTTGATCATCTTGGTGTTGGCGGGCAGCACCTCGGCGGCGAACCGGCGGATGCCGCGCTCCCGGGCCACCGCCCCGATGTGTTCGAGGAGCGCGGAGGCCACCCCTCGGCCCTGGTGGGCGTCCTGGACGAGGAAGGCGACCTCGGCCTCGTCGGAGGGCCCGGTGGCGGGCCGGCCGTCGGCGCCGATGCGGTCGTAGCGGACGGTGCCGATGAACTCCCCGCCGATGGTCGCCGCGAGGCCGACCCGGTCCACGTAGTCGTGGTGCGTGAAGCGGTGCACGTCTCGGTCGGAGAGCCGGGGGTAGGGGGCGAAGAAGCGGTAGTACTTCGACTCGTCGGAGACCTGCTCGTAGAAGCTGACCAGCCGGCCCGCGTCCGCGGTGGTGATCGGCCTGATCCGGGCGGTGCCGCCGTCGCGCAGGACGACGTCCGCCTCCCAGTGGGCCGGGTACGAGAGGTCCGACTCGGTGGTCATGCGGCGATCTTAAGGCCAAGGCTGGCTGAATAGCTCCTGCGCGGCGGATGAGGCAAGCTTGGGCAAATCAGGGCAAGCTGGGGAAGGTCGAACGGCGGAAGATTCGGGCCGAAGGTCGGTCGGAGCATTCCGGGCGTCGTGAGAGACTGGTCTAGACAACCGTAAGAACCTGAAGGGCATCACCATGGCAGAGCGCCGCGTCAACGTCGGCTGGGCCGAGGGCCTGCACGCTCGTCCCGCCTCGATCTTCGTCCGTGCGACGACCGCTTCCGGCGTCCCGGTGACCATCGCGAAGGCCGGCGGCGACCCCGTCAACGCCGCTTCCATGCTGGCGGTTCTGGGCCTGGGCGCCCAGGGTGGCGAGGAGATCGTCCTCGCGTCCGAGGCCGACGGCGCGGAGGCCGCGCTGGACCGCCTCGCGAAGCTGGTCGAGGAGGGCCTCGAGGAGCTCCCCGAGACCGTCTGACCCTTCGCGGCGAAGCCGTGGTTCCCGGAGCTCCGGGAACCACGGCTTCGCCGTTTTTGTTCAGGGTGAGGTGCCGCGACGGAATATCCGGCCCGCCCGAAAAAGGGCAGCACGGGAATACCGCTCCGCGAAATCCGGCCGCGTGAAATCGACTCCGCGAAATCGGGCCGCGCTCCGCAGGAATACGGCACGACCAGGCGGCCAATTCGCTCCGATACCGGTCCTTTGTATACGGCCCCTGTTAATGCCGACCGCTCGACATGTTTACGGCAGGTTGCGAAGTTCTCACCGTCGGCCGGAGCCGCGGCCGGTGTGCCCCCACCGCCCGGTCGGCATGGATCGCGGTCAGCGCCCGGGCCCGCTCCGCGTCCCCGCGCGCCACCGCGTCCACGATCGCGCCGTGCTCCGCCCAGGACTCCACGGGCCGGACGGGCGCCTCCACCACGTACATCCACGCGACCTTGTGCCGCATCTGCGTGAGCAGCGCGATCAGTCCGGGGCTGCCGGAGGCCTGCGCGAGCGTCTCGTGGAACCAGGCCCCCAGGGAGCGCAGATCCTCGCCCTGGCCCCGCCTGGCCCGCTCCTGGCCCAGCCTGACCAGTCCGCGCAGCACCTTGAGGTGGGCCTCGGTGCGCCGCCGGGCGGCCCGGGCGGCGGCGAGGGGCTCCAGCAGCATCCGCAGCTCCAGCAGGTCGGCGGCCTCCTGCTCGGTCGGCTCGGCCACACAGGCGCCCGCGTGGCGCCGCGTGGTCACGAACCCCTCGGACTCCAGGGTCCGCAGCGCCTCGCGGACGGGCACGCGCGAGACTCCGTAGCGGCGGGCCAGCACCTCTTCCGTGAGTCTGCCGCCCGGTTCGAAGACCCCGGAGACGATGTCGTCGCGGATTGCCGTGCATACCGCGTGCGCAGGAATACGCAAGACCGAACCTCCGCCTATTTCCGACTCGCACAGTCATTGGACACGCGTGCGCGTGCTGCGACTCTATTGCAACACACGATAATTTCCGAGAGCGGTCGAAAATGCGAAACATTTGCACGCGGACAACGCGAAGGCCCCGGCTCGGTGAGCCGGGGCCTTCGGACAAGCGGTGGAGCGGTGGCGCGGGAGCGCGGGCGCCTTCGGGTCAGAGGCTGACGCCGTGCGAGCGCAGGTACGCGACCGGGTCGATGTCCGAGCCGTACTGGGAGCCGGTGCGGGCCTCGAAGTGCAGGTGCGGGCCGCTGGAGTTGCCGGTGGAGCCCGAGAGGCCGATCTGCTGGCCCGGGGTCACCTGCTGGCCGACGGAGACGCTGAGCGAGGACATGTGCCCGTACTGCGTGTAGGTGCCGTCGTTGTGCTTGATCACGACGTTGTTGCCGTACGCGCCACCCCAGCCGGCCTCGACGACGGTACCGGCGCCCACCGCGTGGACGGAGGTGCCGGACGAGGCGTGGAAGTCGATGCCGGTGTGGCTGCCGGAGGACCACATGCCGCCGCCCGCGTGGTACTGCGTGCTGACGTACGAGCCGTCGACCGGGGCGACGAAGGTGTTGAGGCGCTTGCGCTCCTCTTCGCGGGCGGCGCGCTCGGCGGCCTCGCGCTCGGCCTTCGCCTTGGCCTCGGCGAGGCGCTTGGCCTCGGCAGCCCGCTGCTTGGCGTCGGCCTCGGCCTGCGCCTGGGCGGCGGCGTGCTCGGCGGCGCGCTGCTGGGACGCGGCCTGGTCCTGGATGTCGCCGGGCAGGTCCTCGGCGACGACGACGGCACCGAGGCCGTTGTCCTGGTTGGAGTGGTTGTCGCCGCTGTCCGCGGCGAAGGCCGGAGCGGCCAGAGAGCCGACGACGCCCGTGGTGGCGAGGGCGGCGATGCCGGCGTAACCGGCGGTCTTGCGGCTCAGACGGCTGGAACCACGGTGCTTACCGGAGCCGGCGGGACGACTGCCAAACGCCATGAAGGGGCTGGTCCTTTCCTTCCTTCTCGCCTACCGGGTTAGCTGACGGGTTCGGAGCAGGAAGGTCTCCTACGGACCTCCTCTTGCGAGGCGGTCCGATTCACCCCAGGGACTGATGTGGGTCCCCGGCTCCCCAGGCTCGCGCCTGACGGGGACTCGGCGATCGCTGCCCGGTGCCGCGGGTGCGGCGGGTACAACTGACGGACAGCACGGCCGACGCTAGGCGGATCATCAGTCAATCGCCAAACAGACACGCCCTTTTGTTGCGTACGCCACACCGCATACGAGCAACCACACCACGAAACGGACAAAAGGGGCCCCGGCGGTCAGGCCGCCGGAGCCCCTCACGCCGAACGCCAATTGGCCTTCGGCCGGACGCCAGTTGGACGCCCGTCGCAGCGTCAGTTGGTGACGACGCTCACGTCACCGATCCCGAGCTCCCGCACCGGTGCCTCGATCTGCGAGGCGTCGCCCACGAGGATCGTGACCAGCCGGCCCGCCGGGAAGGCGGCCACGACGGCCGAAGTGGCCTCCACCGTCCCGGTCGCGGCGAGCTGCGCGTACAGCCGCGCCTGGTAGTCGTCCGGCAGCTCCTGCTCGACCTGGTCGGCCAGGGTGCCGGCGACCGAGGCCGCCGTCTCGAACTTCAGCGGGGCCACGCCCACCAAGTTCTGCACCGCCACGTCCCGTTCGGCATCGGTCAGGCCGCCCTCCGCGAGGGTGCGCAGCACCTTCCAGAGGTCCTCCAGCGCCGGGCCGGTGTTCGGGGTGTCCACCGAGCCGCTGATGGCGAGCATCGAGGCGCCCTTGCCGTCGGCGGTCGAGCGCAGCACCTGGCCGAAGGCGCGTACGCCGTAGGTGTAGCCCTTCTCCTCGCGCAGCACCTTGTCCAGGCGGGAGGTGAGGGTGCCGCCCAGGCAGTAGGTGCCGAGCACCTGGGCCGCCCAGACCCGGTCGTGCCGGTCGGGCCCGATCCGGCCGATCAGCAGCTGGGTCTGGACCGCGCCGGGGCGGTCCACGATGACCACGCGGCCGGTGTCGTCGGCGGTCACCGGCGGCACCGGCAGGGCCTCGGCGGAGTTGCCCGTCCAGGTGCCCAGGGTGTCGGCCAGTACGGCGTCCAGGTCGATCCCGGTCAGGTCGCCGACCACCACCGCGGTGGCGGTGGCGGGGCGCACGTGGGCCTCGTAGAAGGCGCGCACGGCGGCGGAGTCGATCCGGGCGACCGTCTCCTCGGTGCCCTGGCGCGGACGGGACATCCGCAGGGAGGCCGGGAAGAGCTCCTTGGAGAGCTGCTTGGCGGCGCGGCGCTGCGGGTTGGCCAGCTCGTGCGGGATCTCGTCGAGCCGGTTGCGCACCAGCCGGTCGACCTCGGAGTCGGCGAAGGCGGGGGCGCGCAGCGCCTCGGCGAGCAGGCCCAGCGCCTTGTGCAGACGGGAGGCGGGGACCTCCAGGGAGACCCGGAGGCCCGGGTGGTCGGCGTGCGCGTCGAGGGTGGCCCCGCAGCGCTCCAACTCGGCCGCGAACTCCTCGGCGGAGTGCTTGTCGGTGCCTTCGGACAGCGCGCGGGCCATGATGGTCGCGACGCCGTCCAGGCCCTCGGGCTCCGCGTCGAGCGGGGCGGCGAGGTTGATCTCGACGGCGATGACCTGCTGGCCGGGGCGGTGGCAGCGCAGCAGGGTGAGTCCGTTGGACAGGACCCCGCGGTCCGGGGCCGGGAAGGCCCACGGCTGCGGCTCGCCCGCCTGCGGCCGCGGGTGGAAGGTCATCGTGACGGCTGCGGTGTCGCTCACTGCTCCGCCCCCTCGTTCTCGTCGGCCGTGTCGGTCTGGTCGGTCTCGTCGGCCGCGATCGGCTCGTAGACGAGCACCGCACGGTTGTCCGGGCGCAGCCGGGCCGCGGCCACGGCCTGCACCTCCTCGGCGGTGATGTCCAGGACGCGCTGTACGGCGGTGAGCGCCAGCTGCGGGTCGCCGAACAGGACCGCGAAGCGGCACAGTTCGTCGGCACGGCCCGCGACCGTGCTCAGCCGGTCCAGCCACTCCCGCTCCAGCTGCGCCTGGGCGCGCTCCATCTCCTCGGCGGTGGGGCCCTCGGCGGCGAACCGCGCGAGCTCCTCGTCCACGGCCGCCTCGATGTCGGGCACCTCGACCCCGCCGGAGGTCTTCACGTCCAGCCAGCCCAGGGAGGGCGCGCCCGCCAGGCGCAGCATCCCGAAGCCCGCCGCGACGGCCGTCTGGTCGCGGCGGACCAGGCGGTTGTGGAGCCGGGAGGACTCGCCGCCGCCGAGAACGGTCAGCGCCACGTCCGCCGCGTCGCACTCGCGGGTCCCGTCGTGGGGGAGCCGGTAGGCGGCCATCAGGGCACGCGCCGGGACCTCCTCGACGATCTCCTCGCGCAGCTCCTGCCCGATGATCTCTGGGAGCGTGCCGTCGCGGGGCGGCTGCTTGCCGTCGTGCGCGGGGATGGTGCCGAAGTACTTCTCGACCCAGGCGAGGGTCTTCTCCGGGTCGATGTCGCCGACCACGGACAGCACCGCGTTGTTCGGCGCGTAGTACGTACGGAAGAAGGCGCGGGCGTCCTCCAGCGAGGCCGCGTCCAGGTCGGCCATGGAGCCGATCGGGGTGTGGTGGTACGGGTGCCCCTCGGGGTACGCCAGCGCGGTCAGCTTCTCGAACGCCGTGCCGTACGGGACGTTGTCGTACCGCTGGCGGCGCTCGTTCTTGACGACGTCGCGCTGGTTCTCCATGGACTCGTCGTCCAGGGCGGCCAGGAGTGAGCCCATGCGGTCCGCCTCCAGCCAGAGCGCGAGCTCCAGCTGGTGGGTCGGCATCGTCTCGAAGTAATTGGTGCGCTCGAAGCTGGTCGTGCCGTTGAGGGAGCCGCCGGCGCCCTGGACCAGTTCGAAGTGCCCGTTGCCCGGCACGCTCGCCGAGCCCTGGAACATCAGGTGCTCGAAAAGGTGAGCAAGGCCGGTACGGCCCTTGACTTCGTGGCGCGAGCCGACGTCGTACCAGAGGCAGACCGCGGCGACCGGGGTCAGGTGGTCCTCGGAGAGCACCACGCGCAGGCCGTTGGCCAGCCGGTGCTCGGTCGCTGTCAGGCCGCCGGAGCCGGCCTGGGCGGTGGCCGTGTGACCCATGGGCATGTGGTCCCTTCGATCGCGATGCAGAGATTCCTGTCAGACCTGCCACTGTATGCAAGCGCGTCGGTTGCCGGATAAGTTCCCGGGTCACTCCCCCAGCTCCGTCTGGGGGGACCCCCGGGGTCGGAGTCGGCGTTGTCGGTGCCTCGGGCCACAATGGTCCGCGTCAGACCCCCCAGCACACTCATTCTTGGTTAAGGAGCCGCGCAGCGATGGCCCGCCGCAGCACGAAGACCCCGCCGCCGGAGGATTTCGAGGAGAACATCCTCGACATCGACGTCGTCGACGAAATGCAGGGCTCCTTCCTCGAGTACGCGTACTCGGTGATCTACTCCCGCGCCCTGCCCGACGCCCGCGACGGCATGAAGCCGGTGCACCGGCGCATCGTCTACCAGATGAACGAGATGGGTCTGCGCCCCGACCGCGGCTACGTGAAGTGCGCGCGCGTCGTCGGCGAGGTCATGGGCAAGCTCCACCCGCACGGTGACGCGTCGATCTACGACGCCCTCGTGCGCATGGCCCAGCCCTTCTCGATGCGGCTGCCGCTGGTCGACGGCCACGGCAACTTCGGTTCGCTCGGCAACGACGACCCGCCGGCCGCGATGCGCTACACCGAATGCAGGATGGCCGACGCCACGTCACTGATGACGGAGTCGATCGACGAGGACACCGTCGACTTCACCGCCAACTACGACGGCCAGGAGCGCGAGCCCGTCGCGCTGCCCGCCGCCTACCCGAACCTGCTGGTCAACGGCGCTTCCGGGATCGCGGTCGGCATGGCCACGAACATGCCCCCGCACAACCTCGGCGAGGTCATCGCGGCCGCCCGCCACCTGATCCGCTACCCGCACGCGGACCTGGAGGCGCTGATGCGCTTCGTGCCGGGTCCCGACCTGCCCACGGGCGGCCGGATCGTCGGCCTCTCGGGGATCAAGGACGCCTACGAGAACGGCCGCGGCACCTTCAAGATCCGCGCGACGGTGTCCGTGGAGAACGTGACGGCGCGCCGCAAGGGCCTGGTCGTCACCGAACTGCCCTTCACGGTCGGCCCCGAGAAGGTCATCGCGAAGATCAAGGACCTGGTCGGCTCGAAGAAGCTCCAGGGCATCGCCGACGTCAAGGACCTCACCGACCGCTCGCACGGTCTGCGCCTGGTCATCGAGATCAAGAACGGCTTCCACCCGGAGGCCGTGCTGGAGCAGCTCTACAAGCTGACGCCGATGGAGGAGTCCTTCGGCATCAACAACGTGGCGCTGGTCGACGGGCAGCCCCTGACCCTCGGCCTCAAGGAGCTGCTGGAGGTCTACCTCGACCACCGCTTCGAGGTCGTCCGGCGGCGCAGCGAGTTCCGCCGCGGCAAGCGCCGCGACCGCCTGCACCTGGTCGAGGGCCTGCTGGTGGCGCTCATCGACATCGACGAGGTCATCCGGCTCATCCGGGACAGCGAGAACTCCGCGCAGGCCAAGGCCCGGCTGATGGAGCGGTTCTCGCTGAGCGAGATCCAGACCCAGTACATCCTGGACACCCCGCTGCGCCGCCTCACCAAGTTCGACCGGATCGAGCTGGAGTCCGAGCGCGACCGGCTGACCGGCGAGATCGACGAGCTGACCGGGATCCTGGAGTCCGACACCGAGCTGCGCAAGCTGGTCTCCACGGAACTGGCGGCGGTCGCGAAGAAGTTCGGCACCGAGCGCCGTACGGTCCTGCTGGAGTCGGCGGGCACCGCGGTGGCGGCGGTTCCGCTGGAGGTCGCGGACGACCCCTGCCGGGTGCTGCTGTCCTCCACGGGCCTGCTGGCGCGTACGGCGACCGGCGAGCCGCTCCCCGAGGAGGAGGGCGGCGCCCGCGCCAAGCACGACCTGATCGTCTCGCAGGTCGCGGCGACCGCCCGCGCCGACGTCGGCGTGGTCACCTCGTACGGCCGGCTCCTGCGGCTGTCGGTGATCGACCTGCCGCAGCTGCCGGACACCCACGCCGCGCCGAACCTGGCGGGCGGCGCCCCGGTCTCGGAGTTCCTCTCCGGGCTGGAGGCGGACGAGAGGGTGGTCTGCCTGACCTCGCTGGACGAGTCCTCGCAGGGTCTGGCGCTGGGCACCGAGCAGGGCGTCGTCAAGCGCGTCGTGCCGGACTACCCGGCCAACAAGGACGAGCTGGAGGTCATCACCCTCAAGGAGGGCGACCGGATCGTCGGCGCGGTCGAGCTGCGCACGGGCGAGGAGGACCTGGTCTTCATCACCGACGACGCCCAGCTGCTGCGCTACCCGGCGGGCCAGGTGCGCCCGCAGGGCCGCCCGGCGGGCGGTATGGCGGGCATCAAGCTCGCCGGGAACGCCAAGGTGATCCACTTCTCGGCCGTGGACCCGGCCCGGGACGCGATGGTGTTCACGGTGGCGGGCTCGCACGGGACGCTGGACGACTCGGTGCTGTCCGGGAAGCTGACCCCCTTCGACCAGTACCCGCGCAAGGGCCGGGCCACCGGTGGCGTGCGCTGCCAGCGGTTCCTGAAGGGCGAGGACCTCCTGGTGCTCGCCTGGGCGGGCGGCTCCCCCGTCCGCGCGGCGGCGGCGAACGGCGCTCCGGCGGAGCTGCCGGCCGCGGACCCGCGCCGGGACGGCTCGGGTGCCGCGCTGCCCGCGGCCGTCGCGGCGCTGGCGGGGGCCGCACTGTAGGACGGCGTAGGGGGTGTCCGGTCCGGGACCGGACACCCCGTGTGCCGACTAGTGTTTTCCCCGTATACGCGGTGGGGGGAGAACACAGCTGATGAGTCGTCGATCGAGCAGCGGACCGATCGGGAGCTACGAACGGGACGTGGCGCGGGGCCACCGGCAGTACCGCGAGGCCGAGGCTCGACGGCGGACCGAGCAACTCGATGCCGAGGTCGCCGCTCTGCGCGACCTGTTGGTCTCGGGCTGCCGGACACCGGCGTTCAGGATGGACGCCATGGTCCGGCCCGAGCAGGTGGAACCGTTTAATCCGCCGGGGCCTCTGGCACAGCCCGTGCCGATGCCGCGCATCGACGAGTTCCAGGGGCAGAGCAGCGGCTGGACCCTCGGCTCGGGCAACCGGGCACAGGCGGAGCGGGAGGCGCACGCCCGGTACACCCAGGCCTGGCAGGCGGCCAACGCCGCGGAGGCGCAGCGGCAACAGCAACTGGCGGTGTACCGGCAGCAGTACGACCGGTGGGCGGCCGAGCAACTGGCCGGGGTACGGGCACACAACAGTCGGCTCGACCGGCTGGCCGGGGCGCTGCGCGCGGGCGACCCGGCGGCGGTGGTGGAGTACTTCTCGGCCGCCGTGGGTTCCTCGGCGGCCTGGCCCGAGGCGCTCCCGAGGCAGGTGGCCGCGGCGTACGACCCGGCCGCGCGCCAGTTGGTGCTGGACTGGGAGCTGCCCGGGTACGCGGTGGTGCCGGAGGCCAGGTCGGTGCAGTACCTGCCGAGTACGGACCAGCTCAACGAGAAGCCCCGCCGAGTCGCGGAGCGGCGCGCCCTGTACCGGGACCTGCTGGCGCAATGCATGCTGCTGGTGGTGCGCGAGCTGTACGCGGCGGACGAGTTCGACGTTCTGGACTCGGTCGTGGTCAACGGGTTCGTGGACTGCCACGATCCGGTGACGGGGCAGGAGGCGCAGTTCGTACTCGCCACGCTGCCGGCGACGCGCACCACTTTCGCGGGGCTGCGCCTGGAGCAGGTCAGCGCGGTGGACTGCCTGGTGGAGGGCTTGGGCGGGCAGCTGTCGGCCCGGCCCGACCAGCTGACCGTCGTACGCCCCGGACGCAGGCCGGACGAGGTCGGCGGAGGGGTCGTCGGCCACGGCGGGCACACGGCCGGCGACGGGGAGGAGCCCGACCTCTTCGAGATGGACCCGATCGCCTTCGAGAACCTGGTGGCGGAGCTCTTCCGGGCGATGGGCATGGAGGCGGTGACCACCCGGCGGTCGGGTGACGGCGGGGTGGACGTCGAGGCGCTGGACCCGGCCCCGATCCGGGGCGGGCGGATCGTGGTGCAGGTCAAGCGCTACCGGAACACCGTGCCGCCCACGGCGGTACGGGATCTGTACGGCACGGTCCAGGACAAGGGGGCGAACAAGGGGGTGCTGGTCACCACCGCGTCCTTCGGGCCGGGCTCCTACACCTTTGCCAACGGCAAGCCGCTGGAGTTGGTTCCCGGGGACAAGCTCGTGGAGCTCCTGCACCAGTACGGACTGCGGGGCCGGCTCGGCGGCACCGCCACGGACATCCCGGCTCAGCGAACGCCCGAGCCCGCCCCGTCGGCGGACCACAACGTGCTCGGCATGTCCTGGTCGGGCCGGGTCGCGCTGGACGTGTGCGCGCTCGTCTGCAGCGGGAACCGGGTGCTGAGCGAGGAGCACTTCGTCTTCTTCAACAACCCGCGCACCCCTGACGGTTCGGTACGGACCAGCGCGCACGCGGCGCCCGACAAGGCCGCGCTGGAGGTGGCCTTCGACGCGCTGCCGCGGGAGGCCGACCGGCTCGTCCTGGTGGCCGCCGTCGACCCGGAGGTCGATCCGCACGCCGACCTGGCCGGTTTCACGGACGCCCGGATCCGGCTCCTGGACGCGGCGGGCACTGAGGCCGGGCAGCTGGAGGTCTCCGACGGCCGGGCGGGCGAGACCGCGCTGGTGCTCGGCGCCTTCCGGCGCCGGGCGAACGGCGACTGGGACTTCGTCGTCGGCGGCAAGGGCTACCGGGGCGGCCTGGAGGACCTGCTGCGGGAGTACGGGGTCGAGGTGGCCTGATACCCGTCGTGACGCGAGGCGGCTCCGGGATCCGATGCCTCGGATCCCGGAGCCGTCCCGGTCCCATTGGTCAGAACTTGTCCATGGCCGCGTCCAGGGCGGTCGCCGAGGCGTTCGACTGCCCCACCTCGAGGCTGGCGGCATTCACGGGGGAGCTGTTGTCCCCGTTGACGCAGATCTCCTGGATCGTGTTCGACTGCGCCGAGTTCGACTGCGTCACGTTCGTCTGCGTCACGGTGCCGAAGACGGCGACTGCGACGTTCACCGGGATGACGGTGTCGATGGACGTGTTGCCGGCACCGGCTACCTGAGTGCACTCCCTGGCGGGGCCGTCCGTGTCGGAGCCGGCGGCGGAGGCGACTCCCGCACCGGCCATGCCGAGGCTCCCGATCATGGCGGCTACGAGAGCAGCCTTGCGCAGCGTGCGCATAGCATTCCCTTCCTGCCTTATTGGCATGTTTCGCGATTTATCCGGATTGCACGATTGCGCACTGTATGTGACAATCCGTCCAGCTTTCGGGAAACACGCCGACCCGCCCGAAGGGAGCGGTCAGGCCTCCGCCGCCTCCGGTGAGGCTGCGGGCGGCTCGGGCTGGGCGACGTAGCGGAGGATGCCCCACATGCTCTCGGGACGCGCGTCCTGCGGGGCGTCCTCGCGGCATTCCGCCAGCTCGCGCAGAAGTCCGGGGCCGTCGGTGCCGGAGCCGATCAGGACGAGCCGGGACAGGCGCGCTTCGCCCCGCCCCCAGGGCTGCGGGGCGAAGCGGAGGAAGCGGCCGACCGCGTGGACCTCGTACCGCTCCCGGTAGCCGGGGACGCCGAAGTAGACGAAGCCCTTGACGCGGTAGAGCCCGGCGGGCCGGCGGTCGAGGAAGTCGATGAACCGGCGCGGGGAGAGCGCCTGCTCGGAGACGAACTCCGTGCTCTCGTACGCCGCGTGCGCGTGGGCACAGGGGCCGTGCCCGTGGTCCTCGGCCTCCGCGACCAGGTCTTCGAAGGACAGCTGGCCGCGGGTCTCGGTCCAGGGGCGGCGGTCGAAGAGCAGCTCCGGGTCGATCCGTCCGTGGTCGGCGCCGACCACGGGGGTGCCCGGAGCGCAGAGCACGGCGAGCTCCCCCTCGATGCGGGCCCGTTCGGCGGTGTCGACCCGGTCGGTCTTGTTGAGCACCACCAGGTCGGCGACGGCCAGGTGGCGGTCGGTCTCGGGGTGCTTGGCCCGGGTCGCGTCGAACTCGGCAGCGTCCACGACCTCGACCATGCCCCCGTAGCGGATGTCGGGGTTCTCGCTGGCCATCAGCATCCGGATCATCTCCTGGGGCTCGGCCAGCCCGCTCGCCTCGATGACGATCACGTCGATCCGGTGGACGGGCGCGGAGAGCTTCTCCAGGTACGCGTCGAGCTCGCTGCCGTCGACGGCACAGCACAGGCAGCCGCCGCCGAGGGAGACCATGGAGTCCCCGACCTGGCCCGCCACCGACATGGCGTCGACCTCGATCGAGCCGAAGTCGTTGACGACGACTCCGATCCGGGTGCCTCCGCGGTTGCCGAGGAGGTGGTTCAGCACGGTGGTCTTGCCGGATCCGAGGAATCCGGCGAGGACGACGACGGGGATGGGCTGCCTGCTGTTCACCCGGTCGATCGTAGCCAGGCCCGGTCAGCCGAGCGGAGGCACCGGCTGGGGTGGGGTCGGACCGGTGTAGCGGGCGGCCGGACGGATGATCTTCGAATCGGCGGCCTGTTCGAGGATGTTCGCGCTCCAGCCGACGACGCGGGCCGCGCAGAAGGTCGGGGTGAACATCTCGCGCGGGAGCCCGCACAGCTCCATGACCACGCCCGCGTAGAACTCCACGTTCGTGTGCAGTTCACGGCCCGGCTTGAGCTCGGCGAGGATCTCCTCGACCTGGTGCTCGACCTCGACGGCGAAATCCACGAGGGGGCCGCCGAAGCTTCGGGCGATGTCGCGCAGCATGCGGGAGCGGGGGTCCTCGGTGCGGTAGACGGGGTGGCCGAAGCCCATGATCCGGTCGCCCGCGAGGACCCGCTCGCGGATCCACGGCCCGATCCGGTCCGCGGTGCCGATGGCGTCCAGCGTGTCCAGGGCCCGGCTCGGGGCGCCGCCGTGCAGGGGACCGGAGAGGGCGCCGATCGCCCCGGTCAGGCAGGCCGCGACGTCGGCGCCGGTGGAGGCGATGACGCGGGCGGTGAAGGTCGAGGCGTTGAATCCGTGGTCGACGGTGGAGATCAGGTACCGCTCGACCGCGCGGGCCTTGACCGGGTCGGGCTCCTGCCCGGTCAGCATGTACAGGTAGTTGGCGGCGTACGGCAGGTCGTCGCGCGGTTCGACCGGATCCAGGCCCTGGCCCAGCCGGTGCAGGGCGGTCAGCAGGGTGGGTACGGCGGCGCAGGCGGCCAGGGCGTCGGCGGCGCGGCGGCCCGGGTCGAGGTCGTACACCGGGCGGAAGCCGGCGGAGGCGCCGAGCAGCGACAGCGCGGTGCGCAGTCCGGCGAGGGGTCCGGAGAGCTCGGTGGCCCGGGCGAGGGCGGGCAGGGCGTCCCGCACCTCGGCGGGCAGCCGGCGCAGCGGGGCGATCTCGGCGGCGAAGACGGCCCGCTGGGCGGCGTCCGCGGGCAGCGTGCCGCGGAACATCAGGTGCCACACGTCCTCGAAGCCGCGGCTCTCGGCGAGCTCGACGGCCGAGTACTGGCGGTAGTGGTAGAAGCCCTCACGCCCCCGGACGTCGCCGAGCTCGGTCTCGGTGACCACGACTCCCGCGAGTCCGCGCGGCACTTCAAGGGTGCTGTCAGTGGTGTTCATGCATCGACCATCGATGATTGATGGAATACTTGTCAATATTGATTGAATCAACATATGTAGGGTGTCGTGCATGAACGAAGAGCGACGGCTCACCACCCGGCAGGCCGCCGAGCTGCTCGGTGTGAAGCCTTCGACCGTGTACGCCTACGTCAGCCGCGGCCAGCTCACCAGCCGGCGCGATCCGGTCGGCCGCGGCAGCAGTTTCGACGCGCACGAGGTGGAGGAGCTGGCCCGGCGCAACCGGCGCGAGGCGGCGGCCCCCGCCGGGGAGCTCTCCGTACGGACGGCGCTGACGCTCATCGAGGCGGACCGGTACTACTTCCGGGGCGTGGACGCGGTGGCCCTGGCCTCGCGCTACGCCTACGAGGAGGTCGCGGAGTGGCTCTGGACGGGCGCGCTCCCGCGCGGGGCGCGGTTCACCGCTCCCGCCGAGCCCCTCGCCGCGGCCCGGCGGGCGGTGGCGGCCCTCCCGGAGCACAGCGGTCCGGTCGACCGGCTGCGCGTGGCGGTGGCCGCCGCCGCGGTGGCGGACCCGCTCCGCTTCGACCTGTCCGAGGAGGCCGTACTGGGCTCCGCGCGCTGTCTGATCCCCACCCTGGTCGGGGCGCTGCCCGAGGCGGGGCCGGCCGCGTGGGCCGGGGACGGCCGGATGGCCCGGCAGCTGTGGGCGCGGCTGACGGCGCGCGAACCGGACCCGGACGCGCTGGCCGTGCTGGATCTGGCGCTGGGGCTGCTGGTCGACCACGATCTGGCCGCCTCCACGCTGGCGGTACGGGTGGCCGCGTCGGCCCGGGCCCATCCGTACGCGGCGGTGTCGGCCGGGCTCGGCGCGCTCGAAGGGCCGCTGCACGGCGCGGCCGGCCGGCTCGCGCACCGGATGCTGGTGGAGGTCCTGGAACGGGGCGGGGCCGCTCCGGTGGTGGCGGAGTACCTCCGGGCGGGACGCCGGGTGCCGGGGCTCGGGCACCGGCTGTACAAGGGCGAGGACCCGCGCGCGCAGGCGCTGTTCGCGCGGCTGGAGGCTCTGCCGCAGGCGGGGCCCGCGCTGGGCGCCGCGCGGGAGGTCGCCGCGGTGATGGCCCGGCAGGGTGGGCTGCACGCCAATGTGGACCTGGCGCTGGCGGTGCTGACGGTGTCGTGCGGGATGGGGGCGGAGGCCGGGGAGACGGTGTTCGCGGTGGCGCGGACGGCGGGCTGGATCGCGCACGCGCTCGAGGAGTACCAGGAGCGGCCGCTGCGGATGCGCCCGAGCGGGGAGTACCAGGGGCCCCGCCCGCCCCGGCCGCTGCCGTGACGGGCGCCCGTGGCTCGTGCGGTAGAGGGTGAGCGGGGAGTCCGGGCCACCGCGGGCCGGACAGCCGGGGGCGTTCCGGGGCTCCCCGGTCAGGCCGGTGGCCCCCGGCAGCCACCCCGACCGCGGTCCCCGCCGCCGGACCGGCAGGCCCATGTGCGTGCACATTGGGCATTCCGCTTATGCCGGGGCCGACCTACCGTTGCTACTCATGCGGTTCCTCCCCATGAGCGCTCGGCGCCTCGGGCTGCCCAGACGGGCCGTCTCACAGATCCTGCTGACCCAGCTGGCCATCGCCGGCGGGGTCGTCGTGCTGGCCACGGGGCTGTTCCTGGCGCCGCTGAGCGCGCAGCTCGACGACCAGGCCATGCGGCGCGCCCTGGCCATCGCGCAGAGCGCGGCGGCCGACCCGTCGCTGGCCGCCGACCTGCTGGACTCCGGGGCCTCCCCGGACAGCCCGGTGCAGTCCTCGGCCGAGCGGATCCGCCGGGCCACCGGCGCCGAGTACGTCGTCGTCATGGACCTGGACGGCATCCGCCGCTCGCACCCCAGCCCCGGCCGGATCGGGCTGCCCGTCTCCACCGACCCGAGCGATGCCCTGGCGGGCCGTGAGGTCATGGAGATCGACGAGGGCACCCTGGGCCGCTCGGCCCGCGGCAAGGTCCCGCTCCTGGCGGCCGACGGCGAGATCGTCGGCGCCGTCTCGGTCGGCATCCCCTACGACAGCGTCCGCGACCGGCTGCTGGGCGCCATCCCCGGCCTGTTCGCCTATGCGGGCGGCGCCCTGGCCGTCGGCGCCCTCGCCGCCTACCTGGTGTCCCGCCGGATCCAGCGGCAGACCCGGGACCTGGCCTTCTCCGACATCGCCGGCCTGCTCGCCGAGCGCGAGGCGATGCTGCACTCCATCCGCGAGGGCGTGATCGCGCTCGACCGGGCGGGCCGGGTGCGGCTCGTCAACGACGAGGCCGCCCGGCTGCTGGGCCTCACTCCGGACGCGGCAGGCCCTGCGGGCGGCCTGGCCGGACGCCCGCTGGACGACGTACTCGGCGCCGGGCGCACCGCGGACGTCCTCGTGGGCCGGGTCACCGGCCGCGACCTCGTGACCGTGCAGGGCCCCCGGGTCCTGGTCGCCAACCGGATGCCCACCGAGGACGGCGGCGCCGTGGCCACCCTGCGCGACCGCACCGAACTGGAGCACCTGGGCCGCGAGCTCGACTCCACCCGAGGCCTGATCGACGCCCTGCGCGCCCAGGACCACGAGCACGCCAACCGCCTCCACACCCTCCTCGGCCTGCTGGAGCTCGGCCTGCACGAGGAGGCGGTGGAGTTCGTGACGGAGGTCGTCGGGGTCCACCGCACCACCGCCGAACAGGTCACGGAGAAGGTCCACGACCCGCTGCTGGCCGCCCTTCTCGTGGGCAAGGCGACCGTCGCCGCAGAGCGCGGGGTCCCCCTGCGGCTGGCCGAGACCACTCTCCTCCCCGACCGCCTGGTGGATCCGGGCGACCTCGTCACGATCCTCGGCAACCTGGTGGACAACGCCCTGGACGCCGCCGTCGGCTCGGCGGCACCCCTGGTGGAGGTGGAGCTGCGCGCCGAAGGCCGGACCGCCGTACTCCGTGTGCGCGACAGCGGCCCCGGCGTACCCCTCGCGTGCCGCGAGGAGATCTTCACGGAGGGCTGGTCGACCAAACAGGCCAAGGCCCACCGCGAGCGCGGGCTGGGCCTCGCCCTCGTACGCCGCCTCGCGGAGCGGCAGGGCGGCAGCGCCCGGGCCGGCGAGGCAGCGGACGGAGGGGCGGAGTTCTCCGTCGTACTCCCGGAGGCCCTGCGATGAACGAGACCCCGATGCGCGTATTGGTCGTCGACGACGACATGCGCGTTGCCCGGATCAACGCGGCGTACGTGGCGAAGGTTCCCGGTTTCCGGGTGGTCGCGCAGACCCACTCCGCGGCCGAGGCCCTCACCTTCCTCACCACCCACCCCGTGGACCTGATCCTCCTCGACCACTACCTCCCGGACGAGAACGGCCTCGACCTGGTGCGCCGCCTGCGCCAACTCGGCCACCACACCGACGTGATCATGGTCACCGCCGCCCGCGACCTGGCCACCGTCCAGGCCGCCATGCGCCTCGGCGCCCTCCAGTACCTGGTCAAGCCGTTCACCTTCGCCGGCCTGCGCTCGAAGCTGGAGGCGTACGGGACGCTGCGCCGCACCCTGGACACCGGGGGCGAGGCCGAACAGGCCGAGGTGGACCGGATCTTCGGCGCCCTCGCCGCCGCCGGTTCCCCGAACGACCTCCCCAAGGGCCACTCCCCCACCACCGCGGAACTGGTCCGCCAGGTCCTGCGCTCCGCCGCAGGGCCCCTGTCCACCCAGCAGATCGCCGACCGCGCGGGCATCAGCCGCCAGACCGCCCAGCGCTACCTGAAGCTCCTCGAACGCTCGGGCCGCGTCACCCTGGCCCTCCGCTACGGCGAGACGGGCCGCCCGGAGCACCGCTACACCTGGCTCCCCTCCGAAGGCCCGTGACGGCTCACACCGCCCCGGCCCCCGTCAGCGAGCGGACCTCCGTCTCCGCGTGCTTGCGCGCGTCCGCCTCTTCCGCCGACGTGACGGTGCCCAGCCAGCCCGCCAGGAAGCCCAGCGGGATGGAAATGATCCCGGGGTTCTGGAGCGGGAAGTACTGGAAGTCCACGCCGGGGAAGAGCGATTCGGGGCTCCCCGAGACCACGGGCGAGAGCACGACCAGCAGGACCGCCGGGATCAGGCCGCCGTACACCGCCCAGACGGCACCCCGCGTGGTGAACCCGCGCCAGAAGAGCGAGTACAGCAGCACCGGCAGGTTCGCCGAAGCCGCCACCGCGAAGGCCAGTCCCACCAGGAACGCCACGTTGAGGTTCTGGGCGAGCAGCCCGAGGGCGATCGCGACCGCCCCGATGCCCACGGCCGCGATCCGGGCCACGGAGACCTCGCTGCGCTGCCTGGCGCGTCGGCGCTTGAGGGAGGCGTACAGGTCGTGCGCGACGGAGGCCGAGGAGGCCAGGGTGATCCCGGCGACCACGGCGAGGATGGTGGCGAAGGCGATGGCGGCCACGAGGGCGAACAGCACCGCACCCCCGGTGGTCTCGGCGCCCCCGCCGAGGAGGGCGGCGAGCAGTGGAACCGCCGTGTTCCCCGAGGCGTTGGAGGCCCGCACCGCGTCCGGGCCGACCAGCGCGGCCGCTCCGAAGCCGAGCACGATGGTCATCAGGTAGAAGCCGCCGATCAGCGCGATCGCCCACACCACCGACCGGCGGGCGGCCCGCGCGGTGGGCACCGTGTAGAAGCGCGACAGGATGTGCGGCAACCCGGCGGTCCCAAGGACCAGCGCGAGGCCGAGGCTCATGAAGTCGACGCGAGCGGTCCAGTCGCCGCCGTACTTGAGGCCGGGGCTCAGGAACCGCGGCCCGTGCCCGCTGCGGTCGGCGGCGCTGGTGAGCAGCTGGTCGACGTTCCCGTGGAAGCGCAGCAGCACCAGCACGGTCAGGGTGATCGCCCCGCCCATCAGCAGCACGGCCTTCACGATCTGGATCCACGTGGTGGCCCGCATCCCGCCGAAGGACACGTAGACCACCATGAGCGCTCCCACGCCGATCACGGTGAGCGTCCGGGCCGTGGTGCCGGAGCTCCCGAGCAGCAGGCCGACCAGACTGCCCGCGCCGACCATCTGCGCGACGAGGTAGAGCACGGAGACGACGACCGAGGAGGTGCCGGCCGCGATCCGCACCGGCCGCTCGCTCATCCGCGCGGCCACCACGTCGGCGAGGGTGAAGCGCCCGCAGTTGCGGACCAGTTCGGCGACCAGGAACAACACCACGAGCCAGGCGACCAGGAAGCCCACCGAGTACAGCATGCCGTCGTAGCCGAAGAGGGCGATCAGCCCGGAGATACCGAGGAAGGAGGCGGCGGACATGTAGTCGCCCGCGATGGCGAAACCGTTCTCCAGAGGGGAGAACAGCCGCCCGCCGGCGTAGAACTCCTCCGCCGACCCGTGCCGGTTGCGGCTGACCCAGGTGGTGATGCCGAGGGTCACGGCGATGAAGAGGCTGAACAGGATCAGCGCGAGGGTCTGGTGCTCGGTGGTCACCGGCCGCTCCCCCTCGCCCGGTTCCGCTCCTGGCCGCGCTCCTGCTCGAAGACGGTCCAGCGCAGGTCGAGCGCGGCGCGGTCCCGGCGCAGTCGCGCGTGCCGGGCATACGCCCAGGTCAGCAGGAAGGTGCTGAGGAACTGGCCGAGCCCCGCCAGCATGGCCACGTTGACGGCGCCGGCCACGGGCCGGGCCATGACCCCGGGTGCGGCGGTGGCGGCGACCACGTAGGCGACGTACCAGAGGAAGAAGCCGGCGGTCGCGGGGACGACGAACCCGCGGTAGCGGCTGCGGACCTCCTGGAAGGCGGCGCTGCGCTGCACCTCGAGGTAGATCTCGGATGCGCCGGGCGCGGAGCGGCCGTCCGGGGCCGGGGGCGGCGGCGACGTTTCCCCGCCCTCGCCCCAGCCGACGGCCAGTGCGTCGTACCAGGGGTCGTCCAGCCGGATCGTTCCGGCATCACGACCATCGTGCTTGTCCACCGAACTCTCCTTGTCCGCTGCCGCATTGGCCGCGTGCCCACAAGGATGTGCGGAATGGACCCATTCCGGACTGGTGTCCCGGAACTGTTCACCCCTTCAGGTGATGGAGTGAACAGCCCGGGTGTGCCGGTCACGGCTCAGGCGTCGATGCGCGAGCGGTCCAGGGTGGCCGCGGAGCTCGTGATGAACTCCTTGCGCGGCGCGACCTCGTTGCCCATGAGGAGGTCGAAGACCTGCTCGGCCGAGTCCAGGTCCCCGATGTTGATCCGGCGCAGGGTGCGGAAGCGGGGGTCCATGGTGGTCTCCGCCAGCTGGTCCGCGTCCATCTCGCCGAGGCCCTTGTAGCGCTGGATCGAATCCTTGTACCGGATGTTCTTGCGCTGGTACTCCAGGAGGGTCTGGCGCAGTTCGTTGTCCGAGTACGTGTAGACGTACTTGTCCTGGCCCTTCTTGGGCTGGACCAGCTCGATCCGGTGCAGCGGGGGCACGGCCGCGAAGACCCGGCCCGCCTCGACCATCGGCCGCATGTACCGCTGGAAGAGCGTGAGCAGCAGGCAGCGGATGTGCGCGCCGTCGACGTCGGCGTCGACGAGGAGGACGATCTTGCCGTACCGGGCGGCGTCGAGGTCGAAGGTGCGGCCCGAGCCGGCTCCTATGACCTGGATGATCGCCCCGCACTCGGCGTTCTTGAGCATGTCCGAGACGGAGGACTTCTGGACGTTGAGGATCTTGCCGCGAATGGGCAGCAGCGCCTGGAATTCCGAATTCCGGGCCAGCTTCGCCGTACCGAGGGCGGAGTCCCCCTCGACGATGAAGAGCTCGCTGCGGTCCACGTCGTCGCTGCGGCAGTCGGCCAGCTTGGCCGGCAGCGAGGAGGACTCCAGAGCGGTCTTCCGGCGCTGCGCCTCCTTGTGCTGGCGGGCGGCGATGCGGGTCCGGGCGGCCGCGACGATCTTCTCCATCACGGCGCGGGCCTGCTGCTTGTCGTCGCGCTTGGTGGAGGTCAGGAAGGCCTTGAGCTCCTTGGCGACGACGGCGCTCACGATCCGGGTGGCGGCCGAGGTGCCCAGCACCTCCTTGGTCTGGCCCTCGAACTGCGGCTCGGCGAGGCGGACGGTGACGACGGCCGTCAGGCCCTCCATCGCGTCGTCCTTGACCACGTCGTCCTCGGCCACGCGCAGCAGCTTCGCCGAGCGCAGGACCTCGTTGACGGTCTTGGCGACCGAGCGCTCGAAGCCTGAGACGTGGGTGCCGCCCTTGGGGGTGGCGATGATGTTCACGAAGGACTTGAGGTTGGTCTCGTACCCCGTGCCCCAGCGCAGGGCGATGTCCACGCCGAGCTCGCGGGTGACCTCGGTGGGGGTCATGTGGCCGCGGTCGTCGAGGACCGGGACGGTCTCCTTGAAGGTGCCCGAGCCGGTCAGGCGCAGCACGTCGCAGACGGCCTTGTCCTGGGCGAGGTAGTCGCAGAACTCGCTGATGCCCCCGTCGAAGCGGAAGGTCTCCTCGGTCTTGCCGGCCCCGTCGATGCCCCGCTCGTCGCGGACGACGAGGGTCAGGCCGGGGACGAGGAAGGCGGTCTGGCGGGCGCGCTGGTAGAGCGTCTCCAGGTTGAGCCGCGCGTCCTTGAGGAAGATCTGGCGGTCGGCCCAGTAGCGGACCCGGGTGCCCGTCTTGCCCTTGGCGATGCGCTTGACCTTGCGCAGGCCGTTGGCGGGGTCGAAGGGGCTGTCGGGGCCCTGCTCGGTGAACATGCCGGGGACGCCGCGGCGGAAGCTGATGGCGTGGGTGGAGCTGCCCCGGTCGACCTCGACGTCCAGGCGGGCGGAGAGGGCGTTGACCACGGAGGCTCCGACGCCGTGCAGGCCGCCGGAGGCCGCGTACGAGCCGCCGCCGAACTTTCCGCCGGCGTGCAGCTTGGTCATGACGACCTCGACGCCGGACAGGCCGGTCTTGGGCTCGACGTCCACGGGAATGCCGCGGCCGTTGTCCCGGACCTCGACGGAGGCGTCCTCGTGGAGGACCACCTCGATGTGGTCGCAGTAGCCGCCCAGGGCCTCGTCGACGGAATTGTCGATGATCTCCCAGAGGCAGTGCATGAGGCCCCGGCTGTCGGTCGAGCCGATATACATGCCGGGGCGCTTGCGGACTGCCTCCAGCCCTTCGAGGACGAGCAGGTGCCGCGCGGTGTAGTTGGAACCGTCCCGGTCTGCTCCGGACAGCAGCGCGCTGGAAGGCACGGACGTGTCGGCGGTCACGCAGTTCGCTCCTCGCTGAATTTCTTTTCTGGCCCGGTCGGGCGCAGGGGTGGCTCGGGTGCCGGTCGAAGGGTACCGAGGCCAGGTAGAGCCGATGCAACGCCACCCTCGCGCGTTCCTCAGCCTAGTCCAGATCCGTACGGATGTTCGATCCCCCGTGCGGGTGACGGAAACATCACGTTCCCTTCGAGGCATGAACCATTTAGTGTTCGGGCACGTCCTCATGAACAACCTGGCACTCACGCCGGGGAGGATGGAACTGCAACAAGCGAACGACTGACAACGCGAAACCGTAAAGCAACGCAATACGGCTCCTTCGCCGCCAACCGGCAGCAGCCGGCCAGCTTCGGAAGGAAGTTTCGAGGAAAAGCCGCGAGCGGGAACGTTTTCGGCCTGGTTGGATGTTGACCCTGGTACGACAGCTCGTCGAGCTAGAGAAGAGGCGACGTGACTACTGTTCTGACACCCGCGACCCCGCTGACGGCCGCTGACCGATGCGACCGTTGCGGCGCCCAGGCATATCTGCGCGTCGTCCTGCTGAGCGGCGGTGAACTGCTCTTCTGCGCCCACCACGGTCGCAAGTTCGAGCCGGAACTCAAGAAGATCGCCGCGGAAATACAGGATGAGACCGAGCGGCTCACGTCCGCTCCGGCTGCCAATGCCGCCGAACCCGAGGACCGCTGACACAGGCCTGCACCTCGCATCCGACGAGCCAGGACCGGCGATGCCGGTCGACGGGCGGCACCCCTGAGACCCAGGGGTGCCGCCCGTCCTCACATCCGGGAACGTCTCGGTCACCAGTCCGTACGATGCCCCCATACGGGCCCTGCACCCGCACCGTAGCCCCTGCGGGCACCCGGCGCGGTGCCCTGGTCCCCGGCGGGCTGCGCGCCCTTCTCCGGGGCTGTCACGAAGCCGGCCAGCGGCGCGACCCGCGTGTACACCCCCGGGCTGTCCGCCCGCCCGCAGCCACGGCCCCACGACACCAGCCCGATGAGTCGCCCCTGCGCCACGAGCGGCCCCCCGCTGTCGCCCTGGCAGGCGTCCCTGCCTCCGCCGCCGTCCCCCGCGCACACCATCGACTCGGCCCGGTACTGCCCGTCCGCGTCTCCGGGGTAGGCGCGGCCGCACACCTCGTCCGCCAGCACGGTCACCCGCGCGGCCCGGAGCGCGTACGCGTAGTCGCCGAAGCCGCTCGTGTCGCCCCAGCCGTATACGGCCGCCTCGGTCCCGGGCGCGTAGGCCTTGTGCCCGGCCTCGGCCAGCGGCAGGACGTAGTGCGCGGGCACCGCTTCGGCCAGTTCCAGCACGGCGAGGTCCCCGGAATTGCTCCTCGGGTCGTAGTCCGGGTTCACCCGGGCCCCGCGCACCGCGATCTCGCGGCCGTCGCTCGCCCGAAGCTCCGTACGTCCGGCGATCACGCGGAAGTCGGAGACCGACTCGACCGGGCCGCCCAGCACCTCGCGGCCCAGGCAGTGGGCCGCGGTCAGCACCCGGGTCGGGGACACGATGACGCCCCCGCAGAACTGGCCGCCCCGCGTACCCCCGAACCGGTCACGGCTGGCGAGGGCCACGACCCACGGGCTGTCGGCCACCTTAACCGGCTTCCCACCGATCACCACGCTGTCCGCGGCCGCCTGCGGCGTCTGGGCCAGCGGCGCCGCGGCCGCTCCCGCCACCAGGGTCAGCGCTCCCGCCAGAGCGCGGGCAATGGGACGACGCATTGAGGCCTCCTGACTCCGAGTGTGCGTGACTCCACCCAGAGTGGGATGCCCGGTGGCCGTGCGCACCCGCGCGGCCACCCGCCGTCGCCCCCGTACCGGTCAGTCCAGGTAGTCGCGCAGTACCTGGGAGCGGGACGGGTGGCGCAGCTTCGACATGGTCTTGGACTCGATCTGGCGGATCCGCTCGCGCGTGACGCCGTAGACCTTGCCGATCTCGTCGAGGGTCTTGGGCTGGCCGTCCGTGAGGCCGAAGCGCATGGAGACCACGCCGGCCTCGCGCTCGCTCAGGGTGTCGAGCACCGAGTGCAGCTGCTCCTGGAGGAGCGTGAAGCTCACGGCGTCGGCCGGGACCACGGCCTCGGAGTCCTCGATCAGGTCGCCGAACTCGCTGTCGCCGTCCTCGCCGAGCGGCGTGTGCAGGGAGATCGGCTCGCGGCCGTACTTCTGGACCTCGATGACCTTCTCGGGGGTCATGTCGAGTTCCTTGGCCAGCTCCTCCGGGGTGGGCTCGCGGCCCAGGTCCTGGAGCATCTGGCGCTGGACGCGGGCGAGCTTGTTGATGACCTCGACCATGTGCACCGGGATGCGGATGGTGCGGGCCTGGTCGGCCATGGCTCGGGTGATCGCCTGCCGGATCCACCACGTCGCGTACGTGGAGAACTTGTAGCCCTTGGTGTAATCGAACTTCTCGACCGCGCGGATCAGGCCGAGGTTGCCCTCCTGGATCAGGTCGAGGAAGAGCATGCCGCGGCCGGTGTAGCGCTTGGCCAGGGAGACCACGAGGCGGAGGTTGGCCTCCAGCAGGTGGTTCTTCGCGCGGCGGCCGTCCTCGGCGATGATCTCCAGCTCGCGCTTGAGCTTGGGCGCCAGCTTGTCGGAGTTCGCCAGCTTGTCCTCGGCGAACAGGCCCGCCTCGATCCGCTTGGCGAGCTCGACCTCCTGCTCGGCGTTGAGGAGGGGGACCTTGCCGATCTGCTTCAGGTAGTCCTTGACGGGGTCGGCGGTGGCGCCGGCCACGACGACCTGCTGGGCGGGGGCGTCGTCCTCGTCGTCGGAGATGACGAAGCCCTTGCTCTCCCCGCCTTCCTCTTCCTCGTCGGCCTCTGCCTTGGCGGCGTCGGGACCCTCGTCGGGGGTCTCCTCGTCACCGGCCTCGTCGGCGTCCTTCTTGGAGGCGGTCTTCTTCGCCGCCGTCTTCTTGGCGGCGGTCTTCTTCGCGGGTGCGGCCTTCTTGGCCGCCGTCTTCTTCGCCGCCGTCTTCTTCGCTGGGGGCTCGGCTCCGAGCTCCTCCACGAGAGCGTCCGAGGTCTCCGGGTCGGCCGTCTCGGCCGCCGGGGTCGCGGCGGCGACGGGCTGCGCCGCCGTCGTCTTCGCCGCGACAGTCTTCGTGGCCGTCCGCTTGGCCGGGCTCTTCGCTGCGACGCTCTTGCGGGTGGTGCGCTTGGGCGACTCCGCGGCACTGACCATCAGCGTCACACCCTCTTCCTCGAGGATCTGGTTGAGGCTGCGCAGAACATTCTTCCACTGGGTCGCAGGAATCTGGTCAGCCTCGAAGGCCCGACGCACGTCATCGCCGGCGATCTGCCCCTCGGCCTTGCCCCGCTCGATGAGCGCCATCACAGACTCGGAATCGGCGATCTCCGGCGGGAGCGTACGGGATGTGCTGGCCGACACGAACAACCTCTCGGAACGATGGGAACGGCTTCCGACCCCGGGCCTCGTGGTGCTGGACCGGAGCCGACGACCACCGACTGGGGATGGGCCGGGGGCGCGGGCAGGGGCCGGGGAGCTGCACAGCACCCGCAAGGGCTGCTGTATTCCCTCCGTCGGCCATCACCTCTTAAGTCATCGCGCGTCCTCGCTGAGCGTTACGCCCAATCTTCGTGGCCCGAGTCACACCCCGTATGCGCCAATGCCGGTCATAGGCCCATACGCGTGGCTGTGGCGGCACCGGCACGCCGGGAATCGGCCCCCGCACGCCGGTGTCGCCGGACCCTCCCCCGGACTCCGTCCGGGGGGACCTCCAGGGCCCGGCGACATGTCGTGCACCCCCGCGCCCCCGCGCGTCCGCCCCTCAGTGCTCGCGCGGGGCGGGGACCACGCGCTCGACCTCCGGATGCACCGTCAGGAGCTGGCGCATGGCGCTCTCGGCCCCGTTCGCGTCACCTGCGGCGAGGGCCTCGACCATGCGTGCGTGGTGCGCGACGCAGGCCTCGCTCGGGCGGTCGCAGGCGGTGATCGGGCTGCCGGAGACCTGGAGCGCGGCGGAGACGATGCCGGAGAGGTGCTCCAGCATGCGGTTGCCGGCGACCTGGATGAGGAGCGCGTGGAACTCGTTGTCGGCGCGCGCGAAGGTGATCGAGTCACCCTGGCCGAGGGCGTGGCCCATGATCTCGACCATGTCGGCGAGGCGCTGCTGGATGTCCGGGCGGCCGTGGCCGGCGGCGAGGCGGGCGGCGAGCGGTTCGATGGTCCAGCGGAGCTCGGCCAGCTCGCGGCGCTGGTCGTCGCGCTGGGGGCCGAAGGCCCGCCACTCGATGATGTCGGGGTCGAGCAGGTTCCAGTCGGCGACGGGGCGGACGCGGGTGCCGACGTTCGGGCGGGCGCTGACGAGGCCCTTGGCCTCCAGGACCCGCAGGGATTCGCGGACGACGGTACGGGAGACCTCGAAGCGCTGGCCGATCTCCTCGGGGACCAGCGGACGGTCCGCTCCGAGGTCGCCAGAAACGATCATCTGGCCGAGCTGCTGGACGAGTTGGCCGTGCAGTCCGCGGCCCCGGCTGCCGGCGGCGCGGCGGCCGACCCGGCTCAACTCGACGTCGGCGCCGTCCCAGTGGGGCGCTCCGACGCGGTCGGACCCGGGGGTCTCCGCGTAGGGGTAGCGATCGAGTTCGCCCGGGCCGGCGAGGCCGGATTCGGCATGGCGGGCGGTGGTCATCATGGTGTGCGCAAGGGTACTCACGAATCCTTTGTCGGCCGTGCCTCCACGACCCTTGAGGTCTTTGGTGAAAAGCACACGAAAGGGTGATCGGTGCCACCTACGCAATTGACGACTTATCGTAAAGAACCGGGCCTATTGCAGGGAGTTGCGGTCCGCTTTACGCGAGACGGACCGCAACGGTCGTCTCCGGTATCGGAACGATCACCAACGGACGCGACTGCGCAGTCCGGTGAACCCATAGGCGCACAACAGGACCATCAGCGACAACACCAGCGCCGTTCCGACGGGTTGGGCCATCACCCGCAAGGCCCCCAGGACCAGGCGGTCCGCCTCGGGGGGCCACTGCACCCAGGTCAGTCCGCGCAGCCGGGGGGCGAGTCCGGTCACGGGGTACGCGGACGGACCCTCCAGCACCTTGCGAACCAGCGGAACCACCATCACCGGAACGGCGAGCACGGCCGCCAGGCCGGCGGTGGCGGAGCGGAAGACACCGGAGGCCAGGACGCCGGCCCAGGCGCAGCCGACGAGCAGCCCGGCCCAACTCGCGCCCGGCGAGAGCCACTCCGCCGGGGTGCGCAGCGGGCCGCTGTCGAAGACGAGCGCCAGGGCCGCGGCGTCGGCCGACACCACCAGGGCGCCGATCAGCAGGGCGAGGGCGGCGCAGACTCCGAGCTTGGCGGTGAGTAGCCCCATCCGGCGGGGAACGGTGCCGCGATCGGCGGCGAGCGCGGGATAGCGGTACTCCTCGCCGAAGGCCAGGGCCCCGAGCAGGCCCGCGCCGAGGGCGGCGGGCGGCAGCGGCAGCAGCTCGGGCCAGGCGGCGAGCATCCGGTTCTGCGGGGTGTGTCCCGCCTTGGCCAGCACGAGGGCGGTGAGGACTGAGACGGTCGCGACGAGCGCCGCGGTGAGGAGCGGTGTGGCGGTGCCGAAGACCCGCAGCAGCTCGTAGCGCAACGGGCGCAGCGGGCCGCCTAGCCGACGCACGGCCGAGGCGGGCCGCCGGGAACGAGCCCGCCTGGGCCGTCCGCGGCCGGACTCGGCGGATGCGCCAGTGGTGGTGGCGGAGCCGGAGGCCGCCGCGGTCGCGGCACGGGCGTGCGGGACCGGTGACGCCGGGGGGCCGGCGTCACCCGTCTCGTCGGCGAGCTGGTGGACCAGCACCCCGTGCCTGAACGCCGCCTCGCCCACCTCGGCGCAGTTGCTTCCGTAGACCGACAGGCGGCTGCCGCTCTCCTCGACGATCTCCACCGCGCGCTGGGCGGCCCGCGCCTCCCGGCCCAGCACGTCGGCCAGCCGTGCCGCGTGCGGGGTGCGCACGGCGACGCGCGGGCGCAGCCGGGTCCGGGCGAACTCGGCCGCGTCCTGGTCGGCGACGAGCCGGCCCGCCTCGATGCTGACGACGCGGTCGGCGCTGCGGGCGGCCTCCTTGGCGTCGTCGGTGGTGAAGAGCACCGCCCCGCCGAGGGAGGCGTGGCCGCGCAGCAGCGCGTGCAGCCAGCCGCGCTCCCGGGTGGAGAGTCCGGCGCCGGGCTCGTCCAGGAGCAGGGTGCAGGGGTCAGCGAGCAGCGCCGCCGCCAGGGCGACCCTGCGCTCCATGCCCAGCGAGAGCGAGCCGAGCCGATGGTCCCGCAGGCCCGCGATACCGACGACCTCCAGCATGATGTCGGCTCGCGAGGTGGGCACCCCGGCGGCGGCGCAGAGCATCCGCAGCTGGTTGCGGACGGTCCGCGAGGGGTTGCCGGGGACATCGCCCAGCACCACGCCCACCTCACGGGCGGGATGGGGGATCCGGTGCAGGGGGCGCCCGCGGAAGTAGGCGACGCCGCGGCCCGGTTCGAGTTCGAGCATGAGCCGCAGTGCGGTGGTCTTGCCCGATCCCGGCTCGCCGAGCAGGGCGGTCACGCTCCCGGGGCGGGCCTCGAAGGTGAGGTCGTCCACGAGGGGCGGGGCGTCGGGGCGGGGGTTGCTGGTGAGTCCGATGGCCTGGAGCATCGCTTCTCTCGCGGGGTGTGAGACCGCTCTGCGGCAGGGTGAGTACCGCAAGCAAGATAACGCGATATGTCCGATTTACTGCGCAACCGGTCCGATGGGATGTCGACAGTGACGCCGACTTCGCGACGGGTGGCGGCGCGGCCGGTCTCGGGGCCTCAGACTTCCGGGCGCAGCATGGGCGGATTGAGCAGGGTGGCCCCGCCCGCGCGGAACAGCTGGGCCGGGCGGCCGCCCTGACGGGTCGTCGTCCCGCCGGCGGGTACCAGGAATCCGGGGGTGCCGGTGACCTTGCGGTGGAAGTTCCGCGGGTCGAGGGCCACGCCCCAGACGGCTTCGTAGACCCGGCGGAGCTCCCCGACGGTGAACTCGGGCGGGCAGAAGGCGGTGGCCAAGGAGGAGTACTCGATCTTCGAGCGGGCCCGCTCGACGCCGTCGGCGAGGATCCGGGCGTGGTCGAAGGCCAACCCCGCGGATGCCTGATCGGTGGCCGCCAGCAGCTCGTCGACCGGGGCCCAGCGCGCGCTGTTGGCGTCTCCGCCGGCCCGGGGCGCAGGCAGGTCCGGAGCCAGCACCAGATGCGCCACGCTGACCACGCGCATCCGCGGATCCCGCTTGGGGTCGCCGTAGGTCGCGAGCTGTTCGAGATGCGCCCCGTTGCCCACGCCCGGTACGGCGGGGTCGTGCGCGCACAGCCCGGTCTCCTCGGAGAGCTCGCGGGCCGCGGCCCCCGCCAGATCCTCGTCGCCGCGCACGAACCCTCCGGGCAGCGCCCAGCGCCCCTGGAACGGCTGCTCACCCCGGCGGACGACCAGCGCGCAGAGCGCGTGGCGCCGCACGGTGAGCACGACCAGGTCGACGGTGACGGCAAAGGGCGGAAAGGCCGACGGGTCGTAGGGCGACATGACGCGATCATAGTCGTCTCCCTGACGATAAACAGCGCTTTCGTGACCTTGAAGCGACCGATCCGGAGGCCGGGGGCCGTCATCGGCCTATCTCCCCAGCTGGAGCGCATCGGCGGCCTCCTCCACCATGCCGAGGCCGAGTCGGCTGACCCGGACCGCGAAGGGCTCCCCCGACACCCTCAGGCCCGAGAGCCGCAGCGCGCCGAGGGGTGCACCGGGGAGGGGGGTGAGGGCGACCGTGCCCGCGGGGGCGTCGGGGCGGATCCCGGCCAGGGCGGTCAGGACGTGGACCCCGGCCGCCGCGGACACCGCGGCCGGGCGGCAGGCCGCCGGGTGCGGGAGCGGGGCGCTGCCGGAGGTCCGCTGCTCGGCCGCGTACATCTCCGGCAGCCGGTAGCCGAAGCCCTCGGCCGCGTCCAGCAGGCCCCGCAGCAGGCCGGCGGCCTCCTTCTCGAAGCCCGCCTGGGCCAGGCCGGCCACCGCGACGGCCGTCTCGTACGCCCGCACCGCGCCGGAGCGGTGGCCGAACGGGTTGTGCCCCGGCTCCCTCGCGGCCATGCTCCGCAGCCCCCAGCCGGAGTCCATGGCGGGGGCCCCGAGCAGGCGGGCCAACTGCTCGGTGCGGACCGGGTCCAGGAGCCCCGGAGCGAGCCGGCCGCCGCCGAGCAGGCCGGTGTCGAGCAGGTGGGCGGCCGCCCCGGTCAGGCGGGGCAGTGGCCGGCCGTCGGGGTGCAGGGCGGCGGCGGGCCGGCCGCCGTCGGGGCCGTCGATCCAGAATCCGGTCCGGAACCGCTCGCGCAGTGCGGCCGCCCGGTCCCGCCACTCCTCGGCGCCGGGCCGTCCGCATCCGGCCAGTAGGTCGGCGCCGAGCAGGGCGGCGCGATGGGCGTGGGCCTGGGTCTCGCACCGCCGCGGCCCCGGATCCGGATCCGCGACGAAGCCGTCCTCCCCGAATGCCCCGCGCAGCCAGTCCAGGCACCGCTCGGCGGCGGGGAGCAGCCGGGCCACCTCCTCCTCCGGCATCCCCCACAGCCGGGCTTCGGCGAGCACCGCCGGGAAGGCCAGGGTCGCCTCCGTGCCGGTGCAGCCCGGCGGGAGCTGCGGCCCGGCCCCGCGCAGGGGACCCGGGATCTTCCCGGCGACCGGATCCCGACCTCCGGTCTGGCTCCGGGCGAGGATCCGCAGGGTGGCCGCGGCGAGCCCGGTGCCGAGCGGCAGCGCCATCCTGGCGGCCCAGAGCGATTCCGCCGGGGCCAGGCCCAGCCGCCACGGCACCCCAGCGGCCGCGAAGGCGTCGCCCGGTTCCGCGGGATCCCTCAGCAGCAGCGCGCCCAGGTCCTCCACGCTGGTCCGGAACCAGGCCTCGACCCTCGGGTCGTCCCCTTCGGCCCGGGCTTCGCCCAACGGGTTCGCCACCTGCCCGACGGGAGCCCGCGCGACGCGGTCCCGCGTGGTCCGCAGTTCGATGGTGCGGGACTCGCCGGGGCCCAGTTCGAGCTGCCAGCGCAGCAGCCCGGAGGAGGCCAGGGCATCGTCCGGGGGCGGCTCGGCAACGGTGACGGCCTGGGCCTCCCCCGTGCTCCAGCGCAGCCCGGCGGCGTGCACCGCGGCGGGCAGCTCGGGACCGGCCCGCCCTACGGCCACCGCGGCCAGCTCCGCCAGGTCGGTGCCGAGCAGGAGCTCGACGGGCAGGCGTACCGGCCGGGCCGTGTAGCTGCGCAGGGTGATCCGCTCGGTGCCGTCGGCGTGCCGGACCCGTTCCACCCCGATGTCCGGGTCGGGGCCGGGATCGGCGCCGGTGCGCACCGTCGCGGTGAAGGCGGCCCGGTCCGCGCCGAGGCTGTGTCCCTGGACGGCCACCGGATCCCGGCCGCCGACGCGCAGCACGCAGCGGGAGAGCAGCCGGAGCCCGGAGCGGTAGATCCCGTCGATGCCCCGCCCGGTGAGCTGGCCGTGCTCCGGCGAGATGACCAGGCAGGGCGCGGCCACGCAGATGACCGCGCCGTGCACGGGCGGCAGCTCGGGCCTGCGGGCGGCAGGCACGCCGGGCGGTCGGGGAGGTGCGGGGTGAGACATCTGTCGCCTTGTCTGCGCTCCGGTCGGTTCAGCTGGGCGGCGGCGCGGCCGGGCCCTCACCACCCCCCAGCTGAACGCCCCCGCCCCCGCCCGGGTCACGGGCCCGGGCCCCGGCCGCGCCCGCCCGAGGCGAAGCCGGCGGCTGAGCGCCGCGCCCGCGGCACTCCACAGCCCCCGCACCGGAACACCGCGGCATGGCTGACGCGGGCCCGGCCTCACACGCGGGCGCGGGCTCGGACGCAGACCAGGGCCCCGGCGCGCGCTCACTGTCCGCTCCCCGTGGTGCGGCGGGATGCTCGACGGGATTCAGCCGTCCTGCCGGGGCGGCCCGGAGGACGGGTGCCCGCCTTCGGGCGCCCGCGCCGGGGTTCCCGGCGCCGCCGCTCCTCCCGCAGGCACTGCCGCAGCCCCTCGGGGTCGATGCCCTCGTTGCAGGCGTGGTGCAGCAACTGGGCGAAGCGGTATTCGGCGTCCGCCCGCAGGGCCAGGCCCAGCGCGATCCGGGCCGTCGGCTCGTCACCGGTGGACCAGGAGACCCAGCCCGCCAGGGTGAGCGGGGCGGCGGCGTGCTCGCCATAGGCCCCGACGCAGCGCCGGGCGAGGGCCCGCCACAACCGCAGCGCGGGAGCCGCCTCCTCGTCCTCCATCCACTCGGCCGCGATGTCCCGGATCTCCCGGTCCTGGAGGCCGAGGATCAGTGCGGCGGCCTCGTCGTGGCCGAGCAGGGCGTCGTCCCAGTCGTCGGCGTGCGGGCCGCCCTCGGCCGGCGGGGCGAGGGTCATCCGCGTCATCAGGGACCGGGCCAGGGTGAGGGTCTCGGCGCCGACCTCCTCCCGGGTGGCCCCGTCGAGGATCTTCGGCACGAGCGCGGCGGCCGCCCGGTCCAGGGCCCGTTCCATCTCCGCGGCCACCTGACCGCGCAGCGGTGCCAGCCGGCCCTCGATGTCCTTGAGGGAGCCCCGGACCCGGAGCCCGGCGAAGGTGGCCGCGGCGGCCATCACCGAGGTGCCGACCGGGGCCAGCCGGGTGCCCTCGGCCGGGCAGCACCGCTCGTCGGGGCACACGTACGACCAGAACCGGCCCGTGGAGAGGCACAGGGCCTCCAGTACGGGCACGTCCAGGGCGCCGCAGGCGAGGCGGATCCGCTGGGCGAGCGGCCGCAGCCGGGTCATCACCCGCTGCCCGCTCTCCTCGCCGCGCGGTTCCTGGCAGAGGAAGACGACGATGCCGTCCGGCTTGCCGCCGCGCCGCTCGCTGCCGCGGATCAGGCACTCGGCGACCTGCCGGGCGGTGTCCTCCCATTCGGCGGGGACGGCCGGGATGCCCACGCGGAGCCGGCCGCCGAAGCGCCCGCCCTCGCCGTGGACGGCGACCATGACGAGGGAGTCGGTGGGGTGGAAGCCGAGCATGTAGGGCAGCGCGTCGGCCAGTTCGGCCGGGCTGCGCAGGGTGATCTGGGGGTCGGTGGATCCGGCCGGGCTGATGGACGGCCGGTCGGACGGGGTGAGTGATTCGTGGTTGTTCGTCATGCCACGAAGGTCCCGTGCGTGATCCGATCCGGAAACCCCTGTGGATAACTCGGGAAACGCGGACAACCATGTGACGGTTCAACATCCACAGGCCGATCATCCACAGGCTCAGAGCGGCGTTGGCGCGATGTCAGAGGCATCGGGTTGCATGGGGGCATGAACGCAGACCTGAGGTCCTCCGCCGATTCCGTACTGGCCCAGCTCGTGGGCGACCCCACGGGCACCGCTCGGCTGCGCGAGGACCAGTGGCGGGCGATCGAGGCCCTCGTCGCGCACAAGCGGCGGGCGCTGGTCGTGCAGCGCACGGGCTGGGGCAAATCCGCGGTGTACTTCGTCGCCACCTCGCTGCTACGGGCGAGCGGCGCCGGCCCCACCGTGATCGTCTCCCCGCTCCTCGCGCTCATGCGCAACCAGGTCGAGGCCGCGGCCCGCGCCGGGATCCACGCACGCACCATCAACTCGGCCAACCCCGAGGAGTGGGAGGCGATCCAGGCCGAGATCGCGGCGGGCGAGGTGGACGTCCTGCTGGTGAGCCCCGAGCGGCTCAACAACCCGGACTTCCGCGACCAGGTCCTGCCGAAGCTCTCCGCCGCGACCGGCCTGCTCGTCGTGGACGAGGCCCACTGCATCTCCGACTGGGGGCACGACTTCCGGCCCGACTACCGCCGGCTGCGCACCATGCTCGCCGACCTCCCGCCGGGCGTCCCGGTCCTGGCCACCACCGCCACGGCCAACGCCCGCGTGACGGCCGACGTCGCCGAACAGCTGGGCACCGGAGCCGGTACGGACGCGCTGGTGCTGCGCGGCGCCCTCGACCGCGAGAGCCTGAGCCTGGCGGTGCTGACCCTCCCCGACGCCGCGCACCGGCTGGCCTGGCTCGCCGACCACCTCGGGGAGCTGCCCGGCTCGGGGATCATCTACACGCTCACCGTGGCGGCGGCCGAGGAGGTCACCGCCTACCTGCGGCACCGCGGGCACACGGTCGCCTCGTACACGGGCAAGACGGAGAACGCCGACCGCCAGCAGGCCGAGGACGATCTCCAGGCCAACCGGGTCAAGGCCCTGGTGGCGACCTCCGCCCTCGGGATGGGCTTCGACAAGCCCGACCTCGGCTTCGTCGTGCACCTGGGCTCGCCCTCCTCCCCCATCGCCTACTACCAGCAGGTCGGCCGCGCCGGCCGCGGCGTCGAGCACGCCGAGGTGCTGCTCCTCCCGGGCCGCGAGGACGAGGCCATCTGGCAGTACTTCGCGTCGGTGGCCTTCCCTCCGGAGGAGCAGGTGCGGCGCACCCTCGACGTCCTCGCCCAGGCGGGCCGGCCGCTGTCGCTGCCCGCCCTGGAGCCTCTGGTCGACCTGCGCCGCACCCGGCTGGAGACGATGCTCAAGGTCCTCGACGTGGACGGGGCCGTGCACCGGGTCAAGGGCGGCTGGACCTCCACCGGCGAGCCGTGGGCGTACGACGCCGAGCGCTACGCGTGGGTGGCTCGTCAACGGGCCGCCGAGCAGCAGGCGATGCGCGACTACGCGGCGGCCACGGGTTGCCGGATGGAGTTCCTGCGCCGCCAGCTCGACGACGAGGAAGCCGCCCCCTGCGGCCGCTGCGACAACTGCGCCGGAGCCCGGTTCACCGCCGAGGTCTCCACCACCGCGCTGGACACCGCGCGCGGCGAACTCGGCCGCCCCGGCGTGGAGCTGGAGCCACGCAAGATGTGGCCGACCGGGCTGGCGGCCGTCGGCGTCGACCTCAAGGGCCGAATCCCGGCCGGGGAGCAGTCCGCCACCGGCCGGGCGCTGGGCCGGCTGTCCGACATCGGCTGGGGCAACCGGCTGCGCCCCATGCTCGCCCCGAACGCTCCCGACCAGCCGCTTCCGGACGATGTCGCCCAGGCGGTGGTCGCGGTCCTCGCCGACTGGGCCCGGGGCCCGGGCGGCTGGGCCTCGGGGGCGCCGGACGCCCCGGCCCGGCCGGTGGGCGTGGTCGCGATGCCCTCGCGCAGCCGCCCCCAGCTGGTCGGTTCGCTGGCCTCCCGTATCGCGGAGGTCGGACGGATGCCGCTGCTCGGCTCGGTCGCGTACACGGACCTGGCCCCGGAGTACGGGCTGCCCTCCTCGAACAGCGCCCAGCGGGTCCGGGGTCTCCACCAGGCCTTGGCCGTGCCCCCCGCCCTGGCGGCCACACTGGCGGAGGCAGCGGGCCCGGTGCTCCTCGTGGACGACCGCGCGGAGAGCGGCTGGACCCTCGCGGTGGCCGCCCGGCTGCTGCGGCGGGCGGGGGCGAAGGAGGTGTTCCCGCTGGTGCTGGCGCTTCAGCCGTAGCGAAATGCGTCATCTTCGGCGTGGCGGGGCAAGGATATGAACGGCATACCGGCGAATTCCGGTCGGCGGCTTCAATTGCTCGTTGCCGCATGCTCGGAGGCCACGCGAGAATCGGAGTGCTCCCGCTCGGCTCCCCGGCACTCCCCTGGGCCGCGCTGCGGCGCGCCCAACTCCAGCCGTGCCCGTCCGCGGGCGTGTACCCGAAGGGAGGACCGTGACCTTCGGATTCGCCCCGCCCTCGACCACGTCCCTGACAACGGCCACCGGCGGCGCCAGTCGGCACGGCCGACTGCTGGAACCCGCCGAATGGACGGCGGCGGGCATCCCGCTGCTGCGCAATCCGCGCGAGGTGGTCAGCGGGCTGCACTCCCGGCACAGCCCGGTGCCCTCGACGGCGGTCATCGCCGTCCTCGGTCCGGAGGAGGAGCTCGTGGCCAGCGCCTCGTTCGTGCAGCGGTCCGTCTCGGCCGACGGCTGGGAGTACCGCAACGCCCTGCTGTCCCGGCTGCGCCGGGTCCTGCCGCACGACCTGCGGCGCCGCACCCCGGTGCGGACCGCGGTGCTGCTCTACTGCCGCGAGGGCGACGAGCGGTGGACCGAGGAGGACGGGGCGTGGATGTGGGGGCTGCGTGACGCCTGCACCCTGCACGGACTGCGCTGCGGCGCGTACATCACCCTGACCCGCGGCGGCTGGCAGGTGCTTGGCGAAGGCCGGGGCGGCCGGCGGCCCAGTTCGGAGTCGCGACCCCAGCGGCTCGGGGACACCGTGGCCGAGTTCGCTCCGCTCGCGCTGCACACGGGCGGCGGCGCGGCCGAGGCCCTGCGCCGGACCGCCGCGCGCTGACCCCGTAGCCACGGCAACCGGCCACGCCGGCGAACCGGTTCCGGGCAGGCCTCACGGCCGTACACCCTGGAGCGGGCGTACGGCGGATCAGCCGTCGGGCTTCAGCGGGGCCGGCCGAGGCCCGCCCCGCCCCTCGCCCGTGCTGGCGTACGGGGCGTCAGACGCCCGCACCCAGCACGGAGTTGATCTGCTTCGGGTCACCGCACACGATCAGCAGTGCGCCCGCCCGGGCGAGCGCGACCGGCAGGGCGCCGGTGAGGGACTCCACGGGTCCGCCGTTGACCGCGAAGACCACGACGGGACGGCCGGCGGCGCGCTGGACCTGCGCCGCGTCCGCGTAGAAGACGTCGTCCCCGGCGTCGTGCTGGGCCCAGTACGCGGCCTCGCCGAAGGACAGCTCGTGCGCGGCCCACGGGTGCGGGTCGCCACTGGTGAGCACCAGGATGTCGCCGGGCGCGCGCCCGGTGTCGAGCAGCAGGTCGACGGCCTCTTCGGCCGCGTCCAGGGCACCCTCGGCGGAGGCCGGGATCAGCTGGATCTGCGGCACCGCCGCCGACACGGACGGTGCGGTGGGGGCTGCGGGAACAGGTCCGGGGGTGGCCTGCGGCGCACGCTGCGCGGGCGGTGCGGGCCTGACGGGACCGGGGCGTCCGGGCCGCGGTACGGCTACGGGACGCGGACCAGGTACGGGGCGGGGGGTCTGCGCGGTGCGGCTCGCGGCCGGCGTGACGCGGGGACCCTGGGCACTCTCGTGAATCTGAGGCTCCTCGATGGCGGGGGTGAGAGGCGTGATGTGTTGTCTATCAAACACCGGTACGAAACGTACCGGTCGGTGGCACATGGGTGCGATCAGAAATCGAAGCCGAGTTGGCCTCCGTTTTCCAGCTCCACCGACTCCCCGCTGCGGCGCACCTTCTTCAGATGGCGCCACCGGGGCAGCGCGTCGAGGTACGACCACGAGAGCCGGTGGTAGGGGGTGGGCCCCCATTCCTCCAAAGCCGCCCGGTGTACGGGCGAGGGGTATCCGGCGTTGGCCTCGAAGGCGAAGTCCTCGATTCCACCGCCCTGTTCACCCAGCGCGGCCATCATGCGGTCGCGCCGGACCTTGGCGATGACCGAGGCCGCGGCGACGGCGACGCACGACTGATCGCCCTTGATCACCGTACGGACCCGCCAGGGCGGGCCGAGATAGTCGTGCTTGCCGTCGAGGATCACCGCGTCGGGCCGTACCGGCAGCTCCCCCAGGGCGCGCTCCGCCGCGAGGCGCAGTGCGGCGGTCATCCCCAGCTCGTCGATCTCCTCCGGGGAGGCGTGCCCGAGTGCGTACGCGGTGACCCAGTCCTCCAGGACGTCGACGAGAGCATCGCGCCGCTTGGGGGTGAGCAGTTTGGAGTCGGTGAGTCCGGCGGGTGGCCGGCGCAGACCGGTGATCGCCGCGCACACGGTGACGGGACCGGCCCAGGCCCCTCGTCCGACTTCGTCGACCCCGGCGATGACCTTGGCGCCGGTGGTTGCACGGAGGGAGCGTTCGACGGTGTGGGTGGGTGCTTCGTACGGCATGGCGCCAGCAAGGTTACGCCGCCCCGCGCCGCCTGCACACCCCGCCCCGGGTACGACCGGGGCCGCGTCTCACCTCCTGAGCAGCGGGACCATCACCTCGTCGATCAGCTCTCCGATGTCCGGATCCCCCCATTCGCTCCCGCACACCTTCGCGCGGTACATGAGCATCGCGGGAATGACATCCACGACAAACGGACCAGTCGCGTCCGCTCGCACGTCGCCCCGCCCGATTCCCCGCCGCACAAGCTCCCTGATCAGCGCTTGCGCCGGCTCGTGCAGGCCGGACCAGATGACCCCGTGGAAGCGGTCGGCGTGCACGTGATCGCATTCGTGAAGGACGGACCGCAGTGCCTGACCGGCCTGCGAGTGCATGACGTCCCGCATCCGCGCACACAGCAGGTACAGGTCCTCGCGGATCGATCCGCTGTCGGGGATCTCCCCCATCTCGGGCAGCCGGGTCCGCAGGGCATCGGCCACCAGGTCCGCCTTCGAGGGCCAGCGCCGGTAGAGCGCGGCCTTGCCGGTGTGCGCGCCGGCCGCGACGCCCTCCATCGTGAGCGCGTTCCAGCCGACCGTACTCAACTGTTCCAACGCGGCGTCGAGAATCGCCCGTTCGAGTTCGGGGCCGCGCCTGCGCCCCGATGACGCCGTCGACCAGCGCGAACCCACCATGTCCTCATCCTCCGACCGAACCGCGCGCCCCCCGCACGCATTTTCAGCCTTAGTGAACGCTTGCGTTCACTAAGCATCCGCTCCTACCGTAGACCCACAGTGAACGGATGCGTTCACTATTTCACTTCGGGGGGATCCTCAGTGACAAGCTCTCAACTCACCACACCCCGGATACCGGGCGCGGCCCGCCGGGAAGGGCGCCCCGGAGTGGCGCTCGCCGTCATCGCGGCCTGCCAGCTCATGGTCGTCCTCGACGCGACGATCGTGAACATCGCGCTCCCGCACATCCAGACCGCCCTCGCCTTCTCCACGACCGACCTCTCCTGGGTGCTCAGCGCCTACACCCTCACCTTCGGCGGCCTGCTCCTGCTCGGCGGCCGGGCCGGAGACATCCTGGGCCGCCGCCGCGTGTTCATGGCCGGAATCCTGCTCTTCACGCTCGCCTCCCTCCTGGGCGGCTTCGCCCAGGAGCCCTGGCAGCTGCTCGCCGCCCGCGCCCTGCAAGGGGTCGGCGGCGCGATCGCCTCCCCGACCTCGCTCGCGCTGATCACCACGACCTTCGCCGAAGGCCCCGAGCGCAACCGGGCCTTCGGGGTCTTCGCCGCCGTCTCCGCGGGCGGCGGCGCCGTCGGCCTGCTGGCCGGCGGCATGCTGACCGAGTGGCTCGACTGGCGCTGGGTCTTCTTCGTCAACGTCCCGATCGGCGTGCTGATCGCGTTCCTCGCCCCGCTCTACATCACCGAGTCCGAACGCCACCCCGGCCGCTTCGACATCGCCGGAGCCCTCACCTCCACCCTCGGCATGGCCTCGCTCGTCTACGGGTTCATCCGCGCCTCCGAGGACGGCTGGCGCGACGCCCTCACCCTCGGCTCGTTCGCCGCGGCCGTCGTTCTGCTCGGGCTCTTCGTGGCCATCGAGTCCCGGGCCCGCGAACCGATCATCCCGCTGCGGATGTTCGCCGCCCGCAACCGCTCCGGCACCTACGTGATCATGCTCGGCCTGGCCGCCGCGATGTTCGGCATGTTCTTCTTCATCGTCCAGTTCGTGCAGAACGTGCTCGGCTTCTCCCCGATCCAGTCCGGGCTCGGCTTCCTGCCCGTGACCGTCGCCATCATCACGGCCGCCGGCCTCTCGCAGCGCTTCCTGCCGCGCTTCGGCCCGAAGCCGTTCATGGTCACCGGAACCGCCCTCGTCGGCACCGGCCTGACCTGGCTCACCTTCATCCGGACCGACTCCTCGTACGTCGCCGGCGTGCTCGGGCCGATGCTCCTGTTCGGCTTCGGCATGGGCCTCAACTTCGTGACCCTCACGCTCACCGCCGTCTCCGGGGTGGCGCCGAAGGAGGCGGGCGCGGCCTCCGGGCTGCTCAACGCCAGCCAGCAGGTCGGCGGTTCACTCGGCCTGTCCATCCTGGTCACCGTGTTCGGAACGGCCAGCCGCGACGAGGCCAAGCGGCAGGTGCCCGCATTCATGGCCCAGGCCGATCCGGGCGCGCTGGCCGCCTTCAAGGAGAGCGGACGGCTGCCCGACCCGTGGGGGGACCTCGTGCTCACCCAGGGCATCTCGACCGCGTTCGCCGCCGCCGTGGCGATGGCGGGCCTGGCCCTGGCCACGGCGCTGCTGGTGATCCGGGTGCGCAAGAGCGACCTGGAGGCCCTCAACGGCGCCGCCGAGAAGGCCGGTCCGGTGGCCTGACCACCGCCGGACGTACGGGGGCCCGGGCGCGGGAAGCGGTCCCGCGCCCGGGCCCCCCTACGACGGCGCCCCTCAGAGCTCGCTGCGGTCGCCGAAGGTCCGCAGCCGGGAGCAGACCTCGTACGGGGCCGTCACCGGGCGCTCGCGCAGGATCTGCCGGGCCCGGTACTCGCCCAGGCTCATCGCGTACCAGGGGACGGAGCCGGCCCTGGACATCTCGTCGTTGATCCCGCGCAGGGCGCAGGACCTGTGGGGCTCGGGCAGCTTGTCCAGGGCGGGCACGGCGTCCGCCGACAGGGACTGGAAATAGGCCAGGTCGATCTTGTGGTCCTGCTCGAACCGCGCCACGTTCCGCTCGGCCACCATCCCGTCCGGGGACAGCAGGCCGAAGGCCAGGACGGCCGCCGCCGCGCTGCCCGCGACCGCGCGCGGCAGCCAGCGGGCGCCGAACACCCCGGCCGCCATGATCAGTACGATGACCAGCCCGAGCCACAGCTCCATGGCGGCCACCGACACGCGCAGCCGGGTCAGCCCGTACGCGTCCACGTAGAAGTCCATCCGGCGCAGCGCGGAGGCGACGACGACCAGCGTCAGCGCGCACAGCACGCCGAGCACGACGCGGACGAAGCGGCGGTCACCGGCTCCGGAGCGCGGGGCCCAGCGCAGGGCGAGCGCGATCACGACCAGGGTGAGCAGGGTGGCCCAGAGCAGCTGCCAGAAGCCCTGCCGGGCGTACTCGGCGTGACCCAGGCCGGTGCTCGCCAGGACCTTGTCGTAGCCGCCGAACAGGACCGCGAGCTGTACGGCGTTGAAGCCGGCGAACAGCAGGTTGAGCACGATGAGCGGAAGGGCCCATTCGACTCGGGACCTCGGCTTGCCGGGGGCCACCTCGATCCGGTCCCAGCGCAGCGGGGCCGCGGCGGTGCGCGCGGCGGCCAGCGCGAGGAGGGTGCCGAGGAGGAACAGCAGGAACCGGACGGGCCCGTCCCCGAGGGAGACATCGGGGGTCAGACCGCCCAGCAGATCGGCGAAGGCGGCGTCGGCGGACGCGAACAGCGCGCCGAAGAGCACCAGGAGGGCCACGGCGACGAGGGCTGCCTTGGCCACGGGCAGCCAGCGGTCCTTGCTGACGCCGCTGCGTGAGCGCAGGCCGGTCCACGCCCAGCCGACCCCGGAGACGGCGGCATCGAGGAAGCCGAACGGGCTGAGCAGCACGCCATGCCAGGTGCGGCTGCCGTGCAGGGCCAGCGCGCCGAGCAGGATGGCGGAGAGGATCGCGAGCGTGGCAGGCCAGGCGGAGTCGCGCAGGGCCGGCACGGCGAGGAGGGCGAGGCAGCCGATGGCCCAGACCACGGTCCAGGGCCTGGCCGTACGACGGGCAGCGCGGGCGGCGGCGTAGGCGGCGACGACGGCGGGCACCACGGCGAGGAGCAGGCCGGGGCCCAGGCCGTCACCGAGGAGCAGGGCGGCCGCGAGCCCGGCCGCGAGGGCTGCGAGGAGGGTCGCGGTCCGGATGGGCGCGGCCCCGGCGGGCCGGATGGCCACGACCCAGGCGGCCGGCTCGGCGGCCTGGGCACGGGCGGTGGCGTAACGCCGCTGCTGCTCCTGCCAGGCGGCGGCCGCGGCGGGCGTCCCGGGTCCGCCCGACGGCGCACCGGCCCCCGGGGTGGCGGCCGCGGCCTGCGTCCCGGGACCCGGCCCGGCCTCCCCGGCCGCGGCTGCGGCCTCGGCTCCGTCCACCCCGTCGGTCTGCTCTGACATCGGTACCCCTCCCCTGTCGGCCGCCCCCGGAGTTCCGGTGGAGGCGGCGAAGCGGACAGCGTAGGCCGACACCCCGCAGTTTTGAACAGGATCAAAAGAGCTCTGTGGCAGGACCGTGACAATCGGAACGGGATACTTCGCCCGGCGGCGGAGACCGCCGCCGGGCAACCAACCCGCCTACCGCGACGGCGACTCCGGCACCCACGTCGGCAGGGCCTCGGTGCGCGCCAGCCACCCGGCCGGAAGCACCGCCTCCCCGCGCGCCCCGAGCACTCCGCCCACGATCGCGCAGGTCGTGTCGACGTCGCCGCCCACCTGCGCGGTGGTCCAGAACGCCCGCTCGTAGTCGTCCAGCGCCCGCGCCGCCGACCACAGGGCAAACGGCACGGTGTCGTGGGCGCTCGTGCGCCGCCCGCAGCCCAGTACCGCGGCGACCGTGGTCGCGTCGCCGTAGTCCAGCATGTCCCGCGCCCGCCGCAGCCCGGCGCCCACCGCGCTGCGCGGCACCAGCGCGATCACCCCGTCCAGCAGGTCTGCGGCCTTGGGCGGGGCGTCCGTCGCCGCCGCGAGCGCGGCCGCCGCGGCGACGGCCATGGCTCCGCAGACGGCTTCGCGGTGCTGGTGGGTGGTGTAGGCGGAGATCTCCGCCTGGTGCGTGGCCTGCTCGGGATCGTCGGCGTACCAGGCGCCCAGCGGCGCGATCCGCATGGCGGCGCCGTTGCCCCACGAGCCCTGCCCGTTGAAGAGTTCAGCGGCCAGCGTGCGCCAGTCCTCGCCTTCCCGGATCAGGCGCAGCATCCGGTTGACCGCGGGCCCGTAGCCCCGGTCGAAGTCGTGGTGGTGGGCGAACGAGCTCGCGAGCGCGTCCTGGTCGATGCGTCCGTGCTCGGCGAGCACGGCCACCACCGAGCAGGCCATCTCGGTGTCGTCGGTCCACTGCCAGGTCTCGGCGACGGGCAGTTCACGCCGCTTGAGCAGCGGGTAGTTGACGGGGACGAAGTACTGGGAGCCCAGGGCGTCCCCCAGTGCCAGCCCTCGGAGGCTGGCCAGGGCGCGTGCGTAGCGCCGTTCGGGAGTGGAGTCAGGGGTCATCGCGGGTCACTCTAGCCGTCCAGGTCGTAGGGCTCGGGTGTGGTCCACCGCTCAAATGGGCGGTCCATCCGGTACCGGCCGTCGGGGCCCAGCATGAGCACCCGGAATTCGCCGTTCCCCGGATTGGACAGGGCCTCGAACTCGGCCACCGACCAGTGGAACCAGCGCATGCAGAACAGCCGCATGGTCAGTCCGTGCGTCACCAGCAGCACGTTCTGCGGATGGTCCTCGGCCTCGAAGCTGCGATAGAGGCTCTCCAGGAAGGCGCCGACCCGGTCGTACACGTCGGCTCCCGACTCGCCCTGTGCGAAGCGGTAGAAGAAGTGCCCGTACGCGTCCCGGTAGGCCTTCTGGAGCCGTACGTCTTCCCGGTCCTGCCAGTTGCCCCAGTCCTGCTCCCGCAGCCTGGGCTCCTCGCGCATCCGGACCCGCGCCGGGTCGAGGCGCAGCTCCCGGAAGGTCTGGAGGGTCCGGCGGTACGGGGAGACGTACGCGCTGATCGTCTCGTCGCCGAAGAGCTCGCGCAGCCTTACGCCGGTCGCCGCGGCCTGCTCGCGGCCGTTCCGGGTCAGCCGCAGGGCGTGGTCGGGCTCCCGCTCGTACACCGAGTCGTCGGCATTGCCCTCCGATTCCCCGTGCCGGACAAGGACGATGCGCCGTGGTCGAACCATCCCACGACCCTATTCGGCCACCGGAGCGCCCGCGGACCGGGCACGCCGGTCGAGCGGCCGGAGCTCGTACGGTCGTCGTACGGTCATACCGTCCAGGAGGGCTCCAGGTCGACGACGTCACCGGTGAGGGCCTCGACATCGGCCTGGATCTGGGCGCGCAGGGAGAGCCGCTCGACCCGCTCCTGCCGGTACTTGCCGTGTTCGGCGGCCGCGTGCCACATCGACAGCACCAGGAACTCCCGGCCCGGTGCCTCCCCGAAGAGGCCGCGGATCATGCCGGGAGAGCCCGCCATGGCCGGATTCCACACCTTCTCCTGCATGAGGGCGAAGTGCTCGACCCGGCCTTCCCGGACCCGGGTGTGCGCGACCCGGACGACGTCGGCGTCGGTGAAGCGCGGCTCGAAGCCGGTCTTCACGTCGAAGCGGTGGTCGAAGAGGGTGACCCGCAGATCGGTGTAGGTGCCGTTCTGGGCGGCGGCCAGCCGGTCGTGCGCACGGGCCATGAAGGAGTCGTAGAAGGAGCGGCTCTCCCAGAAGGTGAAGACATGCGCGACCCCCTGCCGGCCCCGGCTCCAGCCGCCGCCCTGCCCCCGGAAGCCCGGCTCGCCTGGCAACCCCGCCCATTTGCGCTGCCCGCGCTCGAACCCGCGTCGGTCCGTCACCGTGCAGCGAATCCACTTGACCAGCACGGCGCCATCGTACGGTCCCGGCGCCGCCCGGGTCAGTCCCCGGCGCGGTTGATCACCACGGGTTCGGCCGCATCCCGCTCGGTCGGCCGAAACCCGAACTCCCGGTCGTATACGGCGAGCTGCAGCGGGAAACGCTCACGCGGCGGGCGCGGCGCACCCCGTGTCGGCGGCGGGGTCCAGCGGGTGCCACTCGACGGGTACGTCGCGCATCAGCAGCGCGTGGTCGAGGTGGGCCGTGCCCGGCGGGAAGCGCTCGGGGTCCTCGAAGAAGGAGGACTCGGCGCGGGTGACCTCGGTGGCCTCCACCCGCCAGGCGTCGGTGTGCAGTTGCATCCCGTCGAGCCGGCCCGCGGCGCGCGCGGGCGAGTAGCCGCGGGCGCCCAGGCGGAAGAACTCGGAGGCCTCGGCCAGGTCGCCGAAGAGCAGGCTGCCGCGCAGTTCGTCGGCGGCCCGGGCCACGACCCGTACGCGGGTGGAGGCGTCCTTCGTCTCGTACGCGACCCCGATCTCCCCCGGGGTCTCGCGGACGTCGAAGACGGCGGAGCCGTGCGCTCCGGGGAACAACCGGCCGCCCGCGAGGACGTTGAGGCGGGAGCCGCTGTCGCGCCGCGGGATCCAGACGCCGGCCTCGGGCCCGTCCGGGCCGTCCCACTCGACGGAGATCCGGTGCGCGGCGTTCTCACTGCGCATGCCGGTGCCGGCGGGTGCCCAGCGCGGGCGGGTGTCGCCGAGCCGCAGCAGGCAGATTCCGGCGACGGCCCAGCCGCCCGCGAGCTGCGGCCGCATCCCGGCCGGCAGCAGCCGCGCCGCCACCTCGGGCTCCACCCGGTAGTTCACGAGCAGCCTTCGCTCGATGACGCTCGCCATCTTCGGACCGATCATTGCGCGCCCTCCCCGGATTCGCCCTTGCGCCGCTGGTGCCGGAGCACGATCTGCTCCGGGCACACCATGCTGAGGAACCGCCCGACGCAGGCGGCCAGCCGCTCCTCCACGAGCGTGTAGAGGATCCGGTTGCCGTCCCGCCGCTCCCGCACCAGCCCCGCCGACTTCAGCACCCCGAGGTGCCGTGACACGGAGGGAGCGCTGATCGGGAACCGGCCGGCGATCTCCCCGGCCGCCATCTCCCCGCCGCGCAGGTCCTCCAGGATCTGACGCCGCGTGGGATCGGCGAGCGCCCGGAAGACGCCGGCCTCGTCGTCGGTCTCGGTGTTCTCAACCATGGGATCTTTTTAGCACATGAGCTAATTAGCTAAATACCTGGATGCCCGCACCGCTCGCGGAAGACGTTCCGGCCCACCGGCCTGCGGCCCGGATGCCGCCGCGCCTCGGCCGGGTGACCGAGCGACACCAGCAGCGCGACGGCGAGGTCCTCGCGGCCGTCGATACCGATCACCTTCTTCACCTCCTCCTCGTCCCAGCCGTTCATCGGCGAGGTGGCCCGCCCCCGCTCCGTCGCGGCCGGCATCAGGAAGGAGGCGGCGATCACGGCGTCCTTGACCGCGTACTCGCACAGCAGACCCCGCGCGTCCAGGTCCTCGACCACGTCTCCGGAAAGTGGACGATCCTGATCGTCGACGCGCTGCTCGAAGGCACCACGCGCCACGCCGACCTGCGCCGGTGGACGGAGACCCACATCAACGAGATGGAGCGCGCCCGGGCCGCTGCCCGGGCATGACGAAGGGGAGGCCACCGACGGTGGCCTCCCCTCGTCCGGCCGGTCGTCAGGCGCGGCAGCGCAGCATCACCAGCGGGGGGTTGGACCGGAGGTCCTCCCAGTACTCCGCACCGAACTCGCGCACGCCGGCCTCGGACACCTCCAGCGGAACCCAGGTCAGCTCGCTGAACCCGGCCGCCCGCAGACACTTCTCATAGACCTCGCGGCGCGGGAAGACGCCGAAGATCGAGACCGGCGGCTCGAGCAGCGCCGTGGTCCGGACCCGCAGTCCGGCCTCGACCTCCTCACCGGTCAGCTCGGTGGTGAAGCCGTACTTGGCCAGGGAAGGCCCGTCGAAGTCGTAGTCGGGCGACTGGTTGAACAGGAAGAACTCACCGCCGGGCGCCAGGCTCCGGTGCACGTTGCGGCACATCCGCTCGATGGTGGCGATGTCCTCCGCGTAGTTGAGCAACTGGACCGCCACGGCGATGTCGAAGCGCTCCTCGAGGGGCCGCAATTCGGCCACGTCCCCCACCTCGTAGCGCACGCCCAGCGGATCGCGCTCCTCGAACCCCTGGGCCACGGCGACCATTTCACCGGAGATCTCGACTCCGAGCACGTCCGCGGCGCCGCGCCGCTTGAACTCCCGGCTGTAGAAACCGGTACCGGAGGCCAGGTCGAGGATCGACTTGCCCGTCACGTCCCCGACCATGCCCAGGAAGCTGGGCACCTCCCCGTACTTCACCACCGGCAGGGCCTTGAATCCCTCGAACGCCTCACCGATCTCGTCATACTGCTGTACACCCATGGTGCTGTTCTCCCCGTTGCGACACGCCTTCGCCACGGCCCCCGTCCCCCGGGGCGTGCCGCGGCCTCTGACTGGCAGTCTCTACGGAGCCTGACGGACCGTCGTACTGGCAGAAACCACGAAGATCCGGCCATCGTCCCGTTCAAGCCACGGACACGGCCACGGACACGACGAAGGGGACCGGCTTTCGGCCGGTCCCCTTCGTGATGGGCTACAGGTCAGCTGCAACCGCTGGTGGAGCCGCAGCCCTCGCAGATGTAGCAGGAGCCTGCGCGCTGCATCTTCGTACCGCAGGAGAAGCAGAGCGGGGCGTCAGCGGAGACACCGAGCTGCATCTCGACCAGTTCGGCGTTGCTGTGCGCGGTCTTCGGGGCCGGGACCGGGACGGCGGCCGCGACCGGCTTCGGCTCGGACGGCACCGCGGCCAGCGGGGCCGACTGCGCGAGCGACTCGGTGTCCAGCTCGTCCTCGAGGGGCTCGTAGGAGCCGGTCTCCAGGTGGCGCTGGCGCTCCTCGGCGGTGTGGATGCCGAGGGCCGAGCGGGTCTCGAAGGGCAGGAAGTCCAGCGCCAGGCGGCGGAAGATGTAGTCGACGATCGACTGCGCCATCCGCACGTCCGGGTCGTCCGTCATGCCGGCCGGCTCGAAGCGCATGTTGGTGAACTTCGAGACGTACGTCTCCAGCGGCACGCCGTACTGGAGGCCGACCGAGACGGCGATCGAGAAGGCGTCCATCATGCCCGCGAGGGTCGAGCCCTGCTTGGACATCTTCAGGAAGACCTCGCCCAGACCGTCGTCCGGGTAGGAGTTCGCCGTCATGTAGCCCTCGGCGCCACCGACCGTGAAGGAGGTGGTGATCCCCGGGCGGCCCTTCGGGAGGCGCTTGCGGACCGGGCGGTACTCGATGACCTTCTCGACGGCGGCGCGGATGGTGTCCTCCGTCTTGGCGGTGACCTCCTCCTTCTCCTCTTCCTTCTTCTTGGCGGAGAGGGGCTGACCGACCTTGCAGTTGTCGCGGTAGATAGCGAGCGCCTTGACGCCCATCTTCCACGCCTCGAAGTAGATCTCCTCGATCTCCTCGACGGTCGCCGACTCCGGCATGTTGACCGTCTTCGAGATCGCACCGGAGATCCAGGGCTGGATCGCGGCCATCATGCGGACGTGGCCCATCGCGGAGATGGAGCGCTCGCCCATGGCGCAGTCGAAGACCTCGTAGTGCTCGGTCTTCAGACCCGGGGCGTCGACGACCACGCCGTGCTCGGCGATGTGGGCGACGATCGCCTCGATCTGCTCCTCCTGGTAGCCCAGGCGGCGCAGGGCCTGCGGGACGGTGCCGTTGACGATCTGCATCGAGCCGCCGCCGACGAGCTTCTTGAACTTGACCAGGGCCAGGTCCGGCTCGACACCGGTGGTGTCGCAGGACATCGCGAGACCGATGGTGCCGGTCGGCGCGAGGACCGAGGCCTGGGAGTTGCGGAAGCCGTTCTTCTCGCCGAGGCGCAGGACGTCCTGCCAGGCCTCGGTGGCCGCGGCCCAGATCGCGTTGTCCAGGTCCTCGGTGCGCGGCGCGACGGCGTTGGCGTCGGCGTGCTGCTTCATGACGCGCTTGTGGGCGTCGGCGTTGCGGGCGTAACCGTCGTACGGGCCGACGATCGCGGCCAGCTCGGCGGAGCGCTTGTAGGCGGTGCCGGTCATCAGCGAGGTGATCGACGCGGCGAGGGTGCGGCCGCCGTCCGAGTCGTACGCGTGGCCGGTGGCCATCAGCAGGGCGCCGAGGTTGGCGTAGCCGATGCCCAGCTGGCGGAAGGCGCGGGTGTTCTCGCCGATCTTCTGCGTCGGGAAGTCCGCGAAGCAGATGGAGATGTCCATCGCGGTGATGACAAGCTCGACGACCTTGGCGAAGCGCTCGGCGTCGAAGGACTGGTTGCCCTTGCCGTCGTCGTCGAGGAACTTCATCAGGTTCAGCGAGGCGAGGTTGCAGGACGTGTTGTCCAGGTGCATGTACTCGCTGCACGGGTTCGACGCGGTGATGCGGCCGGACTCGGGGCAGGTGTGCCAGTTGTTGATCACACCGTCGTACTGGATGCCCGGGTCGGCACAGGCCCACGCGGCCTCGGCCAGCTTGCGGAAGAGCGCCTTGGCGTCGACCTCCTCGATGACCTCGCCGGTCATGCGGGCACGCAGGCCGAACTTGGTGCCGTTCTCGACGGCCGTCATGAACTCGTCGTTCACGCGGACGGAGTTGTTGGCGTTCTGGTACTGGACGGACGTGATGTCGTCGCCGCCCAGGTCCATGTCGAAGCCCGCGTCACGCAGGGCGCGGATCTTCTCCTCCTCCTTCACCTTGGTCTCGATGAAGGCCTCGACGTCCGGGTGGTCCACGTCCAGGACGACCATCTTGGCCGCGCGGCGGGTGGCGCCGCCCGACTTGATCGTTCCGGCGGACGCGTCGGCGCCGCGCATGAAGGAGACCGGGCCGGAGGCGTTGCCGCCGGAGGAGAGGAGCTCCTTGGAGGAGCGGATGCGGGAGAGGTTCAGGCCGGCGCCGGAGCCGCCCTTGAAGATCATGCCCTCTTCCTTGTACCAGTCGAGGATCGACTCCATGGAGTCGTCGACGGCCAGGATGAAGCAGGCGGAGACCTGCTGCGGCTGGGGCGTACCGACGTTGAACCACACCGGGGAGTTGAAGCTGAAGATCTGGTGCAGGAGGGCGTAGGTGAGCTCGTGCTCGAAGATCTCCACGTCGGCGGGCGACGCGAAGTAGTCGTTCTCCTCGCCGGCCTTCGTGTAGGTCTTCACGATCCGGTCGATCAGCTGCTTCAGACCGGTCTCGCGCTGCGGGGTGCCGACCGCGCCGCGGAAGTACTTGCTGGTGACGATGTTGACCGCGTTCACCGACCAGAAGTCGGGGAACTCGACGCCACGCTGCTCGAAGTTGACCGAGCCGTCGCGCCAGTTGGTCATGACGACGTCACGGCGCTCCCAGCTCACCTCGTCGTACGGGTGCACGCCCGGGGTGGTGTGGATGCGCTCGATACGCAGGCCGCCCTTGGCGGCCTTGGTCCCCTTGGCGCGGGAACCACGTGCCGAGCTGCTCGCCGTCTCTGTCATGCCGCCTCCCATATGCGGGCAAAAACGCCCTAAAGTGCCAGCGTTATTCCGCGGCACGGTGCTGTGTATCTGTATCTACGTCTTCTTCGCCGGATCGACCGGCCGCTCCGAACGCCGTGCGGAGCGGGCCGTCCGGTCAGTCGGCGGCGGAGGCGGGCACGGGGACCGAACCGGCCCCCCCGGGCTCGCACTCTTCGGGGTGAGGCCGCGGCTCGCGCAGTTCCGCGATGGCGGTCTCGAAGTCTTCAAGGGTGTCGAAAGCTTTGTACACGGACGCGAAGCGCAGGTACGCGACCAGGTCGAGCTCCTGCAACGGGCCGAGTATGGCCAGACCCACGTCGTGGGTGGTCAGCTCGGCACTCCCGGTGGCGCGCACCGCCTCCTCGACCCGCTGGCCGAGCTTGGCGAGGGCGTCCTCGGTGACCGGCCGTCCCTGGCACGCCTTGCGCACGCCCGAGATGACCTTGGTACGGCTGAAGGGTTCGGTCACCCCGCTGCGCTTGATCACCATCAGCGAGGCCGTCTCCACCGTCGTGAAGCGACGGGAGCAGTCGGGGCACTGACGGCGCCGGCGGATCGACGTGCCGTCGTCCGTGGTGCGGCTGTCGACGACGCGGCTGTCGGGGTGCCTGCAGAAGGGGCAGTGCATGGTTCCCTCACCCTCCCTCTTGGCACGACTGAATCACCGCACGGGTCCCCGGAACGGCAGAGACGGGCTCTGTCGGGGGGCTCGTGAAGCAGCCACAAGCATATGCGATGCCGGGACCCTCGGCAGACCCGAGGACCACAACTTCTGGGTGGCAGCGCTCATCCAACCACTAGATCTTGGGTTGTGGTGGATTTTCCCGGCTCCGCGTGTCGCGGCGTCCGATAGCCGGATACGAGCCCTCCCGGTGCCACACTGGGCGGAGACCCGGAAGGTGGCGACCCGACCGGGAAGGGTACCGTAAGCAGCGGATGCCGAGCCGAACCCGCGTTCGGCAGACCGATCGTCCATACACCTCTTGATGTGCCCACGCGGGACGATCTGCGATTTTTCACTCGAACGTGTGTTTGGCGCAACCTTTCGAAAGCTACTACCGTTGTCCAGCTAGGGAGAACATTTCGAGAGGGGCCGACGTGACCACCACCGCAGACAGTGCCACCATCACTGCCCAGAACCGCTCCCAGAGCCGACTCGAGCCGGTGCATGCCATGAACGACGCAAACCTGAACCCGGAGGCGGAGTCCGTACGCCCCGCCCGCTCGCTGCCAGGTCGACCTCCAGGCATCCGCGCCGACAGCTCCGGACTCACGGACCGGCAGCGGAGGGTCATCGAGGTCATTCGCGACTCCGTGCAGCGGCGGGGTTACCCGCCGTCGATGCGGGAGATCGGCCAGGCGGTCGGCCTCTCCAGCACCTCGTCGGTGGCGCACCAGCTGATGGCGCTCGAACGCAAGGGCTTCCTGCGCCGCGACCCGCACCGTCCCAGGGCCTACGAGGTGCGCGGCTCCGACCAGCCCAGCTCGCAGCCCACGGACACCACCGGCAAGCCCGCCGCCTCCTACGTTCCCCTGGTCGGCCGGATCGCGGCCGGCGGCCCGATCCTCGCCGAGGAGTCCGTCGAGGACGTGTTCCCCCTCCCCCGCCAGCTCGTGGGCGACGGCGAGCTCTTCGTACTCAAGGTCGTCGGCGATTCGATGATCGAGGCCGCCATCTGTGACGGCGACTGGGTCACGGTCCGCCGCCAGCCGGTCGCGGAGAACGGCGACATCGTCGCCGCCATGCTCGACGGCGAGGCCACCGTCAAGCGCTTCAAGCGCGAGGACGGCCACGTATGGCTCCTCCCGCACAACGCCGCCTACCAGCCGATTCCCGGCGACGAGGCGACCATCCTCGGCAAGGTCGTCGCGGTACTGCGCCGGGTCTGACCCTCCGGCCCTGCCGCCTCCATCCAGCCCTCGGGACCCACTGCGCCGGTCCCGAGGGTTGTCTTGTACTCCCGCTCCCGCCCCCGCTGCCGCCCCCGCTGCCGCTGCCGCTCCCGGGAACTACTTCCCGTCGGCCTTGGCCGCGGCATCGATCGAGGCGAGCGAGCGGCGCGCCTGGTTGCGGTCCGTGGTGTACCAGAAGTCCGGCAGCGTGGCCCGCAGGAAGCTCCCGTACCGTGCCGTGGCCAGCCGGGAATCCAGGACGGCGACGACACCCCGGTCGCCCATGGCCCGTACGAGACGACCGGCACCCTGGGCCATCAGCAGGGCGGCGTGCGTGGCCGCGACGGCCATGAAGCCGTTGCCGCCGTGTTCCTCGACGGACTTCTGCCGGGCGCTCATCAGCGGGTCGTCGGGACGCGGAAAGGGGATCCGGTCCATGACCACGAGCTGGCAGCTGGGGCCGGGAACGTCCACGCCCTGCCACAGCGACAGCGTGCCGAACAGGCAGGTCTTCGGGTCGGCGGCGAAGGCCTTGATCAGCTCGCCGAGCGTCTCCTCGCCCTGGAGCAGGATGGGGTTGTCGAGACGGCCGCGCAGCTCCTCGGCGGCCGCCTTGGCGCCGCGCATGGAGGAGAAGAGCCCGAGGGTGCGGCCGCCGGCCGCCTCGATCAGCTCGGCGAGCTCGTCCATCATGTCGCCGCGGGTGCCCTCGCGGCCGGGCGTGGCCAGGTGCTTGGCGACGTAGAGGATGCCCTGCTTCGGGTAGTCGAAGGGCGAGCCGACGTCCAAGCCCTTCCAAGCCGGTACGTCGTCCCCTTCCACCCCCTCGGGGGACAGGCCCAGGGAGGCCGCGACCCCGTTGAAGTCGCCGCCGAGTTTGAGGGTCGCCGAGGTCAGGACCACCGAGCGGTCCTCGAACAACTTTTCGCGCAGCAGGCCCGAGACCGACAGGGGGGCGACCCGGAGGGTGGCGCCGAAGCGGTCGTGGCGCTCGTACCAGACGACGTCGTATTCCGAGTGGTTCGTGATCCGCTCCGCCACCCCGTGGACGGTCTCCACCGCGGCCAGGGCCTGCTTGCGGACCGCGTCCTCGTCGTGGACGGACTTGTCGCGGGTGGCGCCGATCGCCGAGATCACATTGCGCGCGGCGTCGCGCAGGGCCATCAGCGCGTAGCCGAGGTCCTCGGGGATCTCCTCCAGCCGGCCCGGGAGGGCCAGCTCCATGACGCGTTCGAAGGACTCGGAGGCGGTCTGGAGCGAATCCGCGATCTTCTCGTCGACGAGCTTCGCCGCACGCTTCACGGCCCGGTTGACCTGCCCCGGGGTGAGCTCGCCGGTGGCCACCCCGGTCACCCGGGAGACCAGTTCGTGGGCCTCGTCCACGATCAGGACCTCGTGCTGCGGCAGCACCGGTGCGCCCTCGATGGCGTCGATGGCGAGCAGCGCGTGGTTGGTGACGACCACGTCCGCGAGCTTGGCCCGCTCGCGGGCGGCCTCGGCGAAGCACTCGGCCCCGTACGCGCACTTCGTGGCGCCCAGGCACTCGCGGGAGGACACGGAGATCTGCGACCAGGCCTTGTCCGAGACGCCCGGGGTGAGGTCGTCCCGGTCGCCGGTCTCGGTCTCGTCCGCCCAGTCGCGCAGGCGCAGCAGGTCCTTGCCGAGCTTGCTGGTGGGGGTGGCCGCCTCGAACTGGTCGAAGAGGCCCTCCTCCTCGTCCTGCGGCGCGCCCTCGTGCAGGCGGTGCAGGCACAGGTAGTTGGAGCGGCCCTTGAGCATGGCGAACTGCGGGCGGCGGCGCAGCTGCGGATGCAGTGCCTCCACCGTCCGGGGCAGATCGCGCTCGACGAGCTGGCGCTGGAGGGCCAGGGTCGCGGTGGCCACGACCACCCGCTCGCCGTGGGCGAGGGCCGGCACCAGGTAGCCGAGGGACTTGCCGGTGCCGGTGCCGGCCTGGATGAGCCGGTGGGAGTTGTCGTCGATCGCTTCGGCGACGGCTTCGGCCATGGCCACCTGGCCGGGGCGCTCCGTGCCGCCGACGGCGGTGACGGCGGCGTGCAGCAGGTCGGGGAGGGAGGGCTTCGTCATAGCACTGCCAACCCTACGGGGCTCCACCGACAGTGACCGCACCGGCGAGGATTCATGGCTGGTACAAGGGGTTGGGTACGGTTCCGTGCTGCACGGCGTGCGGGCGCTCGGGGCGGTCGCGGTAGCCGTCCTCGTAGAGCCGGTTCCGGTTCAGGCAGAGCCGTCCGATGCGTTCGCCGAGCAGGTCGAAGAGCTCGTAGCGGTCCTTGAGCTCGGGGAAGCGGGCCTGGTGGCGGAGGATCTCCGCCCGTACGAGGCTCCAGAACTCGCTCTCCGGGACGCCGAGGCGGTCCTCGCACAGGGCAGAGAGGTAGCGGAAGACCCCGACGAAGAGCCCGGAGTGGATGAACTGGGGCAGGAAGTCTGCGGGCTCGGCGAGCAGGACCGCGCGTACCTCGTCGGGGAGGGATTCCAGCTCGGGCAGCGGTTCGGCGCTGATGTTGATGTCGTCCACGAAGTCCTTGACCGCGAGCCGGACCGGGACCTCGTGCTCGTCGAAGATCACGATGGCGTTCTCGCCGTGAGGGGAGAAGACCGTGCCGTAGCGGTAGAGGAAGTGGAGCAGCGGGGGCAGGAGCGCCGCGAAGAGGCGTTGCAGCCAGACGGCGGGGGCCAGACCGGACCGGGCGACGAGTTCGGCGGTGAAGGAGCGGCCGCGCGGGTCGGTGTGGAGGAGGGAGGCGAGCGTACGGGCGCGCTCGCCGGGTGCGAGCCGGCCGGTCAGGGGCTCGCGCCAGATCGCCCCGAGGAGCTCCTTGTACTGGTACGGGACCTCGGGGAGCCGGTCGTAGACGGGGTGGCGGATGGTGACGGAGGCGACCTCGCCGAGCAGGATGACGCGGCATTCGTCGCGGAGGAAGGGGTCGGAGTCCCGGAGGGAGTGGATCCAGGCGGTGACGGCGGGAGCGGCGAGGGCGAGGTCGCTGGGCAGGCCGCGCCACACCATGGTGTTGAAGACGGAGAGCGGGAGCTTGACGCTGTGCCGGTCGGGGCGGGTGAGGTTGAGGAAGGTGCGGATCGACTGCTGGGGCAGGCGCAGGTCGGGATCGGCGGGGAGGGGGACGAGGGTGCCGGAGGCGAGGGCCGGGGCGAAGAGGGGGAGGACGACCTCGTCCCACTGCCAGGGGTGGACCGGCAGGTAGAGGTAGCCGCGCGGGTCGAGGCCGCGGTCGCGCAGGGCCTGGTCGAAAGCGGCGCGGGTGACGGGGTCGAGCTCGGCGGCGTAGAGGCGGGCGGGATCCTCCAGGCCGGCGGTGCCGCGGTAGCTGGCGAGCGTGGTGTGGGCGGCGAGCCAGGGCAGCCGCTGGCGGGTGCGGGCCTCGGGGGCCCAGGCCGCGGTGTCGGAGGCGGAGAGTCCGATGCGGCCCTTGTTGAGGACGAGCCAGGGGTGCCCGGTCTGGTGGCCTTCGAGGCCGGCGTAGTCGAGCTCGGCGAGGACGTCGGCGGTGAGCGCGGTGTGATCGATCCGGGCGTCGGCGGCGAGGGTTGCGCTGAGCTCGCGGACGAGGTGACCGAGGGTGGGGCCGTCGAGGCGGAGGAGGCCGCGGGAGCGGATGAGGAAGGCGTACGGGTCCCCGAAGGCGGTCGGGGGTTCGGTGGCGGGTGGGGGTGGGGTGAGGGTGATGGTGTCCGGGGCGACGTGCCAGCTGCCGTAGGCGCGGCGGCGGGCCCGGAAGCCGAGGCTGCTGCCGTCGTCGAGGGTCAGGGTCCAGGCGTCGCCCGCGGCGGCCGGGGCGGGGACGGGCTGGACGATCTCCTCGTAGGCGAACTCGCCCAGCATCTTGGCGAGCAGTCGGCGGGCGGCGAAGTCCCAGGTCGCGCGGGTCAATTCGGGTGGTGTGCAGGGGTGTTGGGGCGACGGGGGCACGGCGGGGTCTGCGGAGTCGGGGGCTGCCGGGAAATTCTGCACGGGACTCCTCGGAGATCGGGAACTTTGCTGCGTGACGCAGAGTTTTCGAAGGGAGAGGTGCGACGAGAAGAAGGACGGTCGGGGTGTGCGGGGCGGCGATCAGAGGAGATTGCGCAGCGCCCGCTCCCGGATCATCAGGGCGGCGCGCTTCTCGGGAAGATCGATTTCCGTGTGACAGCGGAAACCGGAGCTGAGAAAGGCCGATACGGAGGGGGTGTTGCGGATGTCCGGTTCCGCGATGACGCGTGTGCAGCGAGGGCGGTTGTCGAGCACCAGGTCGGCGACGGCGCGCAGCAGTGTGGTGCCCAGGCCCCGGCCTCGGTTCGTGCCGTCCCCGATGAGCAGGTGGATACCCGTGTCGTGGGGGCGCGCCGGGTAGTGGCGGGAGAGCGGGTCGAGGTCGGCCCGGTAGATCTCCCAGTAGCTCATCGGTGTGCCGTCGAGGAGGCCGAGGCAGGGGATGCTGCGGCCGTCCCCGTCCAGCTGTGCCCGTAGGTGGGCGGCGGTGACGGCGGAGGGGCCGGCGAGCTCCCAGTAGGCGGCCACCTCGGGGTCGTTCATCCAGCGGGTGAGGAGCTCCAGGTCGCGCACCGGTCGTACCGGTTCGAGACGGAAGGCTCCGGCGGGGGTGTCGGTGCTGCCCCAGGTCGCCGGGGAGTCGAGGAGGTCGGCCTCGGCGAGGAGGGGCAACAGCCCGGCGGTGAGCCGCAGTTCAACGGTGTCGTGGAAGGCGTGGGTCGCGTCGGTGGCGTCGGTGGCGGAGCCGACGGAATCGGCAGGGGCGTCAGTGGTGGGCATGGGGGCTCTTCTCCGTGTCGGTGCCGACGCGTCAATCGTGAAGGGGGTTGGTGATGGTGACGTAGACGGACTGGGTGTCGACGGGGCCGACGAGTTCGTCCAGGCCGCCCAGGCGGGTGAGCAGGTTCGCCTTGCAGCGCAGGGTGGGCGAGTCGAGCAGCTTCGCGGGGAGCGGGCCGAGGCCCGAGGCCTTGCCGAGGAAGCGGCGGAAGGCGGCGAGGAGGACGCGTTCGTCGGCGAGCCGCTGGGATCCGAAGGCGCCGATGAGACCGAGGACGTTGTTGATGCCGAGGTAGTAGGCGAAGCGTTCGTCGGTGACGGCGTCGGAGACGAAGGTGTCGCTGGCGCTGCCGATGCCGGGCAGCCGGTGCTCCAGTTCCGCGCGGCGCGAGGCGCGGAAGTAGTAGCCCTGGTTGTCGCGGTAGCGGCCGCCGATCGGCCAGCCGGCCGGGTCGAGGAGGACCAGGGTGTTCTGCTGGTGCGCTTCGAGGGCGATTCCGGCGAGCGCGTCGAAGGCGAGGACCGGCAGGACCACGTGGTCGAGGTAGCGCAGGAACCACTCGGCGGCGACGGCCGAGGTGGTGTGCCCGGTGGCGGCGGCGAGAGCGGAGACGATCTCGGCGAGCCGGGAGCTCGTGGTGGTCCGGCCGGGCCATGGGCGGGGTGTGGTGAGTGCGGCGATGCAGACGGCGTCGTCGCCCGAGCGGAAGGGGTTGTGGCGCAGCAGGGCGTCGAGTCCGGGGACGGGGGTGCCGTCCGGGGAGTCGACGGCGACCCAGGCGGGGTCGCGGACGATGTCGAAGCCGGGGTGGGCCGCCTGCCACTGCTCGGCGAGGCCGGTGCGGAGCAGCCGGTGCACTTCCACTCCGCGGTGGAGCTCCTTGCGGAGGTTCTCGCGGCGGGAGTTGGTGATGCGCAGGCCCAGGGAGAGCTTGAGCATCGCGGGCGCGCCGGGGCGGTGGACGGTGCGGACGGAGGAGGTGGGGTACCAGGGGGCGCCGTACGGGCCCAGGTCGTGCAGGAGTCCCGCGTCGCGGAGGGCGGTGACGGCGGGGCGCTGGAGCAGGTCGCGGGCCTGCCAGGGGTGAAGGGGAAGGGGGGTGGTGCCGTCGGGCAGCGGGAGCCCAGGGCCGAGCCGGCCGAGGAGCTGGGCGGCGGTGACGGGGCGGCCGCGTTCGGTCCAGGCGGAGTCGGTGGCGAGGAGGGCAGGGTCGACGGCGAACCAGTGCAGGGGGAAGGAGCCGTGCAGTTCGGGTGAGTAGAGGCGCGCTTCGGCCTCGGAGAGTCCCTCGCGGCTCTTCGGGTCGGGCTGGAGGGGGTGGCCGAGGAGGAGGGACTGTTCGGCGGTCAGGAAGCGGTCCACACCGATGAGGGCGGGGGCGGCCGGGCGCCGGCGCCGGTCGGCGATGAACTCGGCGGTGCGGCGGGCCGAGTCGGCGACCCGGGCGACGAGGTCGGCGCCGGCCTGGCCGCCGGAGGGGGCCGTACGGATGCCCTCGCGGGCGAGCAGGGCGGCGAGGGTGACGGCGTCCACCGGCGGGGCGGCGGCGGGCGCGCCGGCGAGCCGGGCGGGGCCGAAGCGGTGCCAGCCGGCCAGGGACCAGTGGCGGACGGAGACGTGGAGGGCGGCGCCGGATGCGGGGAGGGGGATGCGCAGCAGGGTCCCGGAGGGCCCGTCGGGACGGCCGATGCGGGCTTCGCGGACCCAGCACCGGAGCAGGTTCTCGACCGCGGCGGCCTGGGCGGCGACGGCCGCGTCGGGGTGGTCCAGGAGGTCGGGCAGCGCGTCCGGTTCCGGCCCGGCGCCACCGCCCCACCCCGACCGGACTCTCAGCGTCCCGTCCTTCTGCCGCGGCACCATGGCCGCCGCCCCGACACCGGTGGCGGCGGGGGCGGCGGGACCGACCTGGGGCTGCGGGTGCGGCTGCCCCTCTCCCGGCGCACCGGGGCGGGGCGCCGCGGCCGGACTGCCCTGCTGCGGACGCGGCTGCGGGTTTGCCTCTGGCTGCGGGTGCGACTGCGGCTGCGCGTGTTCCGGTGTGCCCGGGCGGGGGGCGGCGGCCGGGTCCCGTTCGGCGGGGGGCTCGTGGGCCTCGCCGACCGCGGGCTCCGTGGGTGACGCCTGCCCGGGTTCCGGCGCCTGGGGTCGGCCGACCGGTGGGGTCCCCGCGGGCCGGGCCGGGGGTGGTGGGGGCTGGGCTCCCGGGACGGGCTCGGCAGCCGCGGCTGCGCCGGCCACCTCGGGGGCGGGGCCCGGTGCGGTGGCGGGCGGCCGGTCCTCGGACCGGGGGTCCGGGGTGGGGTGGTGGGGTGGGGTGGACTGGTGCGGGTCGGGCATCGCGGGTCCTTGGGGTGGCGGGTCAGCGGGGCCGGTGGGCGGCGGCCGGGATGGCGTCGGCCAGGCGGTCGAGGACCGCGGCGGCCTGCTCGTCGGTCAGGGTCAGTGGGGGGAGGAGCCGGACGACGGCGGAGTGGCGGCCGCCCAGTTCGACGATCAGGCCGCGGTCCAGGCACTCCTGGCGGACGGCTGCGGCGAGGGCCGGTGCGGCGGTCCCGGTGTCGGGGTCGACGAGTTCGATGCCGATCATCAGGCCGCGGCCCCGGACGTCCCCGATGCAGGGGTGGGCGGAGGCGAGGCCGCGCAGGGCGGTCAGCATGCGCTCGCCCAGGGCTCCGGCCCGCTCGGCGAGCCGGTTCTCGCGTACGAAGGCGAACGTGGCAGTGCCGGCGGCCATGGCCAGTTGGTTGCCGCGGAAGGTGCCGGCGTGGGCGCCGGGGGCCCAGACGTCCAGGCCCGCGCGGTAGACGATCACCGCCAGCGGCAGGCTGCCGCCGATCGCCTTGGACAGCACCATCACGTCGGGCACCACACCGGCGTGGTCGACGCCCCAGAAGGCGCCGGTGCGGCCGACGCCCGTCTGCACCTCGTCCGCGATCAACGGGATGCCGCGCGCCTCGGTGATCTCGCGCATCCGGCGCAGCCAGGCGTCGGGGGCCGGGATGACCCCGCCCTCACCCTGCAGCGGTTCGACGATCATGGCCGCGGGGGCGGGCACCCCGCCCTTGGGGTCATCCAGGAGGTGCTCCGCCCAGCGGGCACCGAGTTCGGCTCCCTCGGGACCGCCGACTCCGAAGGGGCAGCGGTAGTCCTGCGGGTAGGGCAGCCGGGTCACCCGTACGTCCGGGGCGCCACCGGAGGCGTCCAGCGCTCCGGCGGTCATCCCGTGGTACGCCCCGGTGAAGGCCAGCAGCCCGGAGCGCCCGGTCGCGGTGCGGACCAGCTTCAGGGCGGCCTCCACCGCGTCCGTCCCGGCCGGTCCGCAGAACTGGATGCGGGCGTCGGCGGCCAGTTGCGGCGGCAGGTTGGCGAACAGCTCGGTGGTGAAGGCGTCCTTGACCGGGGTCGCCAGGTCCAGCACGTGCAGCGGGGCTCCAGAGTCGAGGACTCCCCGGATGGCTTCGAGGACGACGGGGTGGTTGTGGCCGAGGGCGAGGGTTCCGGCGCCGGAGAGGCAGTCGAGGTAGCGCCGCCCGTCGGCGCCCTCGATGGTCAGCCCGCGGGCGCGCACCGGGACGATGGGCAGGGAGCGCGCGTACGTCCGGGCGGCGGACTCCCGCTGCGCCTGTCGCCGCAGGATGCCGTCCGGGCCCGCCGAGCCGCCGGGAACTCCCGGCCCCGGAGCGCCCGGCCCCGGTCCGCGGCCTCCCTGCGCCGGTACCTGGAGGGGGATCTGCGCCGCGGCGGCGGCCGCGGCCGGCTCGGTCAAAGCCACGAGTGTCGTCCTCCCGCACGGATTTCTCTTCCGGATTGCGCCTCGAACACGAACGCTGCTCCCCCATCCCCCGTACGTACCAACGACGGTGACGGCGCGGGATCACGGGTGGGCCCAAGATCCTTGCCCGCCAAGGGCCGAGAGCCAGGAACCGCCGCCCCGGGCTGTGCCGTCCCCAACCTCGGCGGCATAGTGGGGGGCTGCACTCCACGCCCAGCAACCACCAGGGGGACGAACGACATGCGACCGAACCGACCGGTCACCGCGATCCTGTGCGCGGCCGCGCTCGCGCTGACCGCCGCGGCCTGCGGCCCCGGCGACGGGGAGGCCGGCGGCGACGCCAAGCCCACCGTGGCGGCGAGCCTTCCGGGCGGCACGGACGGGGTCAAGATCCCGGACCGGCTCAAGGAAAAGCTCAAGGACCACGGCTTCGACCTGGAGAAGTGGAAGGGAGGTGAGTGGAAGAACTGGAAGAAGGAGGACTGGCTCCGCGAGGCGGGCGACTACATCAACCCGATCATCGAGGGCCTGTGGGACCCGGACCGCATGCGTGACGCCGAACAGCCCCAGCGCCCGGCCGTCGACCCGGACGCGGGCAAGGACCAGGGCGTCACCGACCCGACCCCGGCACCGGTGAGCGCCAAGCCGGCGGGCGCGCCGTACCACCAGAGCGTTCCGGAGTCCGGCAAGGTCTTCTTCGACGGGCCCGAGGGGTCGATGGTCTGCTCGGCGACCGTGGTGAAGGACCCGGCCCACCCGGGCAAGTCCAACATGGTCTGGACGGCGGGCCACTGCGTGCACGCGGGCAAGTCCGGCGGCTGGTACCGCAACATCGCCTTCGTCCCGTCCTACAACAACGCGGGCAAGCCGGCGGCGCAGCTCAAGGGCGCGCCGCGCGAGCAGGTGGCCCCGTACGGCGTCTGGTGGAGCGACTGGGCGCAGACCTCCGACCAGTGGATCTCGACCGGCGGTCCGACCGGCGGCGCGGGTGCCCCGTACGACTTCGCGGTGCTGCACGTGACCCCCGAGAAGGGCAGCGGCAAGTCCCTGGAGGAGACGGTCGGTTCGGCGCTCCCGGTGGAGTTCAGCGCTCCGGCCGTGCCGAAGGTCGCGGCCATCACGGCCACGGGCTACCCGGCGGCGGCTCCGTTCGACGGCCAGAAGGCCTATCAGTGCACGGACAAGCCGGGCCGGCTGTCGCTGAGCGCGAACGACCCGGTGATGTACCGCATCGGCTGCACCATGACCGGCGGTTCCTCCGGCGGCGGCTGGGTGGCCGCGGGCGCGGACGGCAAGCCGGCGCTGGTGTCGAACACCTCGATCGGCCCCGCCAAGGCGGGCTGGCTGGCCGGCCCGCGGCTCGGCCCGGAGGCGAAGGGCGTCTTCGAGGCCGTGAGCGGCAAGTTCAAGTAGCACGACGGTGAATGACCGAGGGTGAACGACTGAGGGCCCCCTGCGAGGCAGGGGGCCCTCAGTCGTTCACGGCGCTCGCCGCCTACCGCTTCGCCAGCGCGTACGGAGCCAGGTCCGCCGCCAGTTCCTGGTGGACCCGCGCCTTGAGCAGGGTGCCCTCCGGGGTGTGCTCCTCGGAGATCACCTCGCCCTCGGCGTGCGCCTTGGCGACCAGCGAGCCGCGGGTGTACGGCACGAGGGCCTCCACCTCGACCTCGGGCCGCGGCAGCTCGGTGTCGATGAGCGCGAGGAGTTGCTCGATGCCCAGACCCGTGCGCGCCGAGACGGCGATGGAGTGCCGCTCGATCCGCAGCAGCCGCTGCAGGACGAGCGGATCGGCGGCGTCCGCCTTGTTGATCACGACGATCTCGGGCACGTTCACGGCGCCGACCTCGCGGATCACCTCGCGGACCGCCGCCAGCTGCTCCTCCGGCGCCGGGTGCGAGCCGTCCACGATGTGCAGGATGAGGTCGGAGTCTCCGACCTCCTCCATCGTGGAGCGGAACGCCTCGACGAGGTGGTGGGGCAAGTGCCGGACGAAGCCGACGGTGTCGGCCAGGGTGTAGATCCGGCCGCTGGGCGTCTCGGCCCGGCGCACGGTCGGGTCGAGGGTGGCGAACAGCGCGTTCTCCACCAGGACGCCCGCGCCCGTGAGGCGGTTGAGCAGCGAGGACTTTCCGGCGTTGGTGTAGCCGGCGATGGCGACCGAGGGCACCTTGTTGCGGCGCCGTTCCTGCCGCTTGATGTCGCGGCCGGTCTTCATCTCCGCGATCTCCCGGCGCATCTTCGCCATCTTCTCGCGGATCCGGCGCCGGTCGGTCTCGATCTTGGTCTCACCGGGGCCTCGGGTGGCCATGCCGCCACCGCCGCCGCCACCCATCTGGCGGGACAGCGAGGCGCCCCAGCCACGCAGTCGCGGCAGCATGTACTGCATCTGCGCGAGCGCGACCTGCGCCTTGCCCTCTCGGGACTTGGCGTGCTGGGCGAAGATGTCGAGGATGAGGGCGGTCCGGTCGACCACCTTCACCTTGACGACGTCTTCGAGGGCGATGAGCTGGCCGGGGCTGAGCTCGCCGTCGCAGACGACGGTGTCGGCACCGCTCTCCAGGACGATGTCCCGCAGCTCGCGCGCCTTGCCCGAACCGATGAAGGTCGCCGGGTCCGGCTTGTCGCGGCGCTGGATCACGCCGTCGAGGACGAGGGCACCTGCCGTCTCGGCGAGGGCGGCGAGCTCCGCGAGGGAGTTCTCGGCGTCCTGCACCGTGCCGGAGGTCCAGACACCGACGAGGACGACCCGCTCCAGGCGGAGCTGTCGGTACTCGACCTCGGTGACGTCTTCGAGCTCGGTGGAGAGGCCGGCCACGCGGCGCAGTGCCGCGCGCTCGGAGCGTTCGAACTGCTCGCCGTCGCGGTCTCCGTCGATCTCGTGGCTCCAGGCGACGTCCTCTTCCATCAGGGCATCGGCCCGAAGGCTCTCGGTGAAGCGGTCCTGGGAAGGGGAAGAAGAGGAGGTCATTGGATCCTTACGTCGATTCGAATAGCACGGTCACGTCACATTAACCGGCACGTTGGCTGTCACGTCCAACGTGTCTCAGCGCCCGGGGATTCCCCGAGCGGTCCCGTCGATGGTGACATGCCCGTTCCCGGGCGGTCACACGCTTTTTCCGCTCCACTCCGGGTGCCCGGGCATCGCCGGGGTCGTCTTCCCGTACAGCCAGGGCTCCAGGAAGGGTCCGAGGTCCCGTCCCGCCTCCCGCGAGGCCAGGCGTACGAAGTCGGCCGTGCCCGCGGTCCCGTCCCGGTGCTCCGCCACCCAGCTCCGCTCGACGCGGTCGAAGGCCTGGGTGCCGATCTCCTGCCGCAGCGCGTAGAGGATCAGCGCGGACCCGTCGTAGACCACCGGCCGGAACAGCCCGATCTTCTGGCCGGGGGCGGCGGCCTTCGGGGCGGCCGGGGGGCCGCCGGCCGCCCGCCACTGGTCGGAGCGCTGGTACGCCTCGCGCATGCGCCGTTCCAGGGAGTACTTGCCGAGGCCGTCCGCGTACAGGGCCTCGTACCAGGTGGCGTGCCCCTCGTTGAGCCACAGGTCGGACCAGCTCCGCGGGGTGACGCTGTCGCCGAACCACTGGTGGGCGAGCTCGTGGACCATCACGGATTCGACGTACCACTCGGGATAGCCCTCGCCCGAGAAGAGGCTGTGCTCGAAGAGCGAGAGGGTCTGCGTCTCCAGTTCGAAGCCGGTGGTCGCCCGCGCGATCAGCACGCCGTAGTTCTCGAAGGGGTACGGGCCGACCCGCTCCTCCATCCACGCGATGTGCCCGGCGGTCTTCCTCAGCCAGGGGTCGAGCTTCTGCCGGTCGGCGGTGGGCACCACGTCGCGCAGCGGCAGGCCGTGCGGCCCGGTGCCCTCGACGACGGCGGAGCGGCCGATGGAGACCTGGGCCAGCTCGGTGGCCATGGGGTGCCGGGTCTTGTACGTCCACGTCGTCGAGGGGCCCATCCGCAGGGCGGGGAGGGCCCGCACCCCGTTGGCGACGGCTGTGAGCCCCTCCGGGGCGGTGACCCGGAAGGTGAAGTACGCCTTGTCGGCGGGATGGTCGTTGCAGGGGAAGACGCGGTGGGCGGCATCGGCCTGGTTGGCCATGGCCAGGCCGTCCTGGGTGGGCACCCAGCCGCCGTCCCCGCGGCCGCGCGGGTCGCTGGTGTGGCGGACGGTGATGTGCAGCGGGATGCCGGCCACGACCGGCCGCGCGGGGGTCAGGACGAGGTCCTCCCCCACGCTCTCGAACCGCGCCGGCTCGCCGTTGACCTCGACGGACGCCACCTTTCCGTGGGTGAAGTCGAGGTTGATCCGCTCCAGCGGCTGCAGGGCGCGGGCGTCGATGACGGTGACCGCGTCGAGGGGGCTCTGGTTGTCCTTGTACGTGAGGGAGAGGTCGTACGAGAGCACGTCGTAGCCGGGGTTCCCGAGCTCGGGGAACAGCCGGTCGCCGATGCCCAGCGCCTTCGGCGGGGGCAGCACGGCGGCGACGAGGGTGAGGGAGGCCGCGGCGAGCAGGGCGGCGCGCAGGCGCGGGGAGGTGAGCTGCATCCACCACCGCTTACCAGTGGCCGCCACCCGGCCGCACACGGCGCGCGACGGAGCCACCCGAACGGGACCTTCCGGAGCCGACCGGGCCTACGCACGGCCGGCCGCGGCGGCCCCCGCGGCTCAGCGGCTAGGCCCGCTTCACGTCGTAGACGCCCGGCACGTCCCGCATGGCCCGCATCAGGGCCGGGAGCCCGCCCGCGTCCGGGAGCTGGAGGGTGTAGGTGTGCCGGACCCGCTGCTCGACCGGGGGTTCGACGGTCGCGGAGACGACCTCGACGCCCTCGCGGGCGATGGCCTCGGTCAGGTCGGCCAGCAGATGCGGGCGGCCGAACGATTCGGCTACCAGCGTCACCCGGCAGTCCGCCGTCGCCCGCCAGTGCACGGCGACGGAGGTGCGGCCCACCGCGCGCATCTGCGCGACCGCCGCGCAGTGGATGCGGTGCACGGTGACGGCCCCGCCGCGGACCACGAACCCGGCGACCGCGTCCGGCGGCACGGGGGTGCAGCACCCGGCGAGCCGCACGGTGGCGTCCGGCAGGTCGGCGACGGCGTTGCCCCCGCCGCCCCGGGCCCCGATCACCGACAGCGGTGCACGGGCTGCGGTGGTGGTGGCCATCGCGCGGTCGGGATGGGCTGCGAGCCAGCTGCTGATGGCGATGCGGGCGGCCGGGGTCCGCGCGTGGTCCAGCCACTCGGCGGCGGGTCCGGAGGAGGCGTCCTGGGCGAGCAGCAGCTGCACGGTGTCCCCGTCGGACAGCGGGGAGGAGAGGGAGGTGAGGCGCCCGTTGACCCGGGCGCCGATACAGCCGTGGGCCGCCTCGCCGTGCTGGGCGTAGGCGGCGTCGATACAGCTGGCCCCGGCCGGCAGGCCTAGCGTCCCCCCGTCGGCGCGGAACACGGTGATCTCCCGGTCCTGGGCCAGCTCCTCGCGCAGGACGCTCCAGAAGGTGTCGGGGTCGGGCGCGGACTGCTGCCAGTCGAGCAGCCGGGACAGCCAGCCGGGCCGGGTCGGGTCCACCCGCTCCTCGTCGGGATCGGCGGCGGCGTCCGGCGTCCCGGTGGCGTACGGGTTGCCGAGCGCCACCACGCCCGCCTCGGCGACGCGGTGCATCTGCCGGGTCCGGACGATGACCTCGGCGACGTAGCCCTCGGGCGTGGCGACGGCGGTGTGCAGCGACTGGTAGAGGTTGAACTTCGGGACGGCGATGAAGTCCTTGAACTCCGAGACGACGGGGGTGAAGCAGGTGTGGAGCTCCCCGAGGACGGCGTAGCAGTCGGCGTTCTCGCCGACGAGGACGAGGATGCGGCCGAAGTCGGAGCCGCGCAGCTCGCCGCGTTTGAGGGCGATGCGGTGGACGGAGACGAAGTGCCGCGGCCGGATCTGTACCTCGGCGGCGATGCCGGCCTCGCGCAGGACGGTCCGTACGGAGTCGGCGATGGCGGGCAGCGGGTCGCGTTCCCCGGCGTGCGCGGCGATGAGCGCGCGGGTCTGCTCGTACTCCTCGGGGTGCAGGATGGCGAAGACGAGGTCTTCCAGCTCGGTCTTGAGGGCCTGGACGCCGAGCCGTTCGGCGAGCGGGATGAGGACGTCGCGGGTGACCTTCGCGATGCGGGCCTGCTTCTCGGGGCGCATCACGCCGAGGGTGCGCATGTTGTGCAGGCGGTCGGCGAGTTTGATGGACATGACGCGGACGTCGTTGCCGGTGGCGACGAGCATCTTGCGGAAGGTCTCGGGTTCGGCGGCGGCGCCGTAGTCGATCTTCTCGACCTTGGTGACGCCGTCGACGATGAAGCAGACCTCGTCGCCGAACTCCTCGCGGACCTGATCGAGGGTCACGTCGGTGTCCTCGACGGTGTCGTGGAGCAGAGAGGCCGTCAAGGTGGTGGTCTCGGCGCCGAGTTCGGCGAGGATCAGGGTGACGGCGAGCGGGTGTGTGATGTACGGCTCACCGCTTTTTCGCATCTGGCCCCGGTGCGAGGTCTCCGCGAGCAGATACGCGCGCCGCAAAATGGACAGATCGGCGTCCGGATGGTGGGCGCGATGGGCCTCGGCGACATGGCCGATGGCGTCCGGAAGCCGGTCTCGGGACGTGGGCCCGAGCAGGGCCGCGCGGCCGAGCCGGCGCAGATCGAGCCTGGTCCGGCCGCGTCTGCGGAGCTCAGGGCGCGCTTCGGGGTGTGCTTCGGGGTTCGTGGCCTCTGCACTCATGGGCACCTCCGGCGGCTTCGACCGGCGGTGGTGGGCATGGGGTGAGCCCTCAGGGCCGGTGCCTGATGTTACCGACCCCACCACGTGGCGCAGTCCACCTCTCGCTGAGCGTGAAACGGATCACCCATTAGAGGGAACCTTCAGGCGAAAGCCGTTTCGGTGAGCCAGGCCTGATCGAACTCGCCCGCGGCCACGATCACGGCGGGTCCGGTCATGTCGATCCGCCCGTCGGGGTGTTCGGTGATGACGAGGGTGCCGCCGGGGAGGTCGACGGTGTACGTCACCGGTTCGCCGGTGGTGGCCGGGTCCACGCCGTCGCGGCGGATGGCCGCCACGGCGACGGCGCAGGCGCCCGTGCCGCAGGAGCGGGTCTCGCCGGAGCCGCGCTCGTGGACGCGCATGGCGACGTGCCGGGGGCCGCGGTCGACGACGAACTCGACATTGACACCCGTCGGGTACGCGGACGCCGGGCTGAACGGCGGGGCGGTGTACAGGTCTCCGGCGTCGTCGAGGGTTTCAACGAACGCGACCGCGTGCGGGTTCCCCATGTTCACGTTGCGCGCGGGCCAACTGCGGGACCCGACGCTGACGGTGACCTCGCCCTCGGGGAACACGGCGCGGCCCATGGAGACCGTGACGTCGCCTGCCTTGTCGAGGTGGACGTGCTTGACCCCGCCGCGGGTGGCGACCGCGAGGTCACCGGGCTCGACGTGGCCGGCGTACTGGAGGTAGCGGGCGAAGACGCGCACGCCGTTGCCGCACATCTCGGCGATGGAGCCGTCGCTGTTGCGGTAGTCCATGAACCACTCCGCCTCGCCGGCCAGGTGCGCGGCATCGGGGTGGGCGGCGGACCGGACGACGTGCAGCACGCCGTCCGCGCCGATCCCGGCGCGCCGGTCGCACAGCTTCGCGACGGCGGACGCGGGCAGCTCGATGGCGTTGTCCGGGTCCGGGACGATCACGAAGTCGTTCTCGGTGCCGTGGCCCTTGAGGAAGGGGAGGGTCGTGTGCGTCACCCGCCCATGGTATCGAGCCGCAGCTCAGGGGCGCGGGTCGGTCCGGTGACCGGACATCCGGCGTCCGGGCGTCCGGCCGCACGTCGGGCCGCACGTCGGCCTCGGCGCGCCGCGCTCAGCGCAGCCGCGCGACCCGGTACACCGCGAGCGCTACGACGACCAGCGCGGCCGCGGCGTACAGCGCGGCCATGCGCCAGTCGGGGCGGCGGCCGCTGCCCCGGGCCGGGAGCCCGGGCCAGGTGTAGCCCACCCGGCGGGCGGCCATCATCCCCCAGCCGCCGGCGCAGCAGCTGATCAGGAAGCCGAGCATGGCGACCACGGCTCCGCCGTCGCCGAACTCGAAGGCGAGCGGGAAGGCGAACATCAGCGAGCCGGCGGCGGCGAGCAGCACGATGGGGGCGATCTGCCACAGGCGCAGGCGGCGCTGCGGACGCAGTTCGACCTCGAACTCCGGTCCGGCGGCGGCCTCGGCCTCCGCGGAGTCCGGTGCGTCCGGGCCGTCGGGGGTCAGGCGCGCCGGGTCGGCGGGCAGCCCGAGACCGGCGGCGGGGCCTCCGGAGCCGTCAGGGCCGTCGGGGTCGGCGGGACCGCCAGGACCACCGAGGTCCTCCGGCCGGTCGAGAAGCTTCGGGTCCGCTTCCCGCCGGGTGTTGTCCCGCCCGGTGTCGCGAGGGCCGGCCTCCATCGCCACGCGCCCTCCCCACTCGGACTCAGTACGCCGCCATTCACTGCCGGTGACCGCACCCGCAGGAGTTTGATGATGGCACGGCCCCGGCCCCCGAACGGGCGCCCGGGGCGTCCCGATGCCATCACGTGATCAGGCTGTAACCGCTCGTTCGACCAACGACTGCGCGAGTCCGGGGAGTTCCCCGCGCTCGGCGGCGCCCCCGCCGAGCCAGTGCACGCGCGGGTCGCGGCGGAACCAGGAGTCCTGGCGGCGGGCGAACCGCTTGGTGGCCCGCACGGTTTCGGCCCTGGCCTCCTCCTCGGTGCACTCGCCGGCGAGGGCGGCCAGCACCTGCTGGTAGCCGAGCGCCCTGGAAGCGGTGATTCCGTCGCGCAGCCCCCGGGCCTCCAGGGCGCGGACCTCGTCGACGAGGCCGTCCTCCCACATGCGGTCCACGCGCAGCGTGATCCGCCCGTCGAGCTCGGGCCGGGCCACGTCGACGCCGATCTGCACGGTGTCGTAGACGGACTCGTGTCCGGGCAGATTGGCCGTGTAGGGGCGGCCGGTGATCTCGATGACCTCCAGCGCGCGGACGATCCGGCGGCCGTTGCTGGGCAGGATGGCCTGGGCGGCGGCCGGGTCGGCGGCGGCGAGGCGGGCGTGCAGGGCGCCGGACCCGCGCAGGGTGAGCTCTTCCTCCAGGCGGGCGCGGACCTCCGGGTCGGTGCCGGGGAACTCCATGGCGTCGAGGGCGCCCCGTACGTACAGGCCGGAGCCGCCGACGAGGACCGGCGTACGGCCCTCGGCGAGCAGTTTGTCGATCTCGATCCGGGCCAGGCGCTGGTACTCGGCGACGCTCGCGGTCTCGGTGACGTCCCAGATGTCGAGGAGGTGGTGCGGGACCCCTCCGCGCTCCGCGGTCGTCAGCTTGGCGGTGCCGATGTCCATCCCCCGGTACAGCTGCATGGAGTCGGCGTTGACGACTTCGCCGTCGAAATGACGGGCCAGGTGGACGCCCAGATCGGACTTTCCGGCCGCGGTGGGACCGACGACGGCGATGACCCGCGGTGCGGGGGCTGCTTTCCTCACCGCCCCAGTCTCTCAGCCCCCGGTCAAGGCACGGGCATGTACCCGATCGAGTTACGTGACGGGGTGGGGGCGGGGTCGTTGCCCTGGCGAGGTTCCGGCCCGGAGTGTGCCCGGCGTACGCCCGGCCCGTATCCGGTGGAGGCCGGTCCGGCCAAGGCGGAACTTCACTCACACGAGTAACGTTATGGGAGTAGACATGGGCGTTTTTGATCGGTTTTTTCGTCGTAAGGACGAGGTTGCGACCGAGGAGGTCGCGGCGGAGGCCCTGACGGCGGAGTCCGAGACGGCCGAAGAGGCCGAGGCCGCGCCTGCTGTCGCGGAGACTCCGGCGGTGGAAGCCGTGGAGATCCCGAAGCAGCAGTCGGCCGAGGTGGCCGCGGACAGCGAAGCCGGCGAGGGCGCCCGTACGTAGCTACCCGCCATTGGAAGGTGACCCATGGGCCTGCTGGACAATCTGAAGGCCAAGCTCGCTCCGGCGAAGGAGAAGGTCGGCGACCTCGCCCAGCAGCACGAGGGCAGGATCGGCGAGGGTCTGGACAAGTTCGCCAAGGTCGTGGACACCAAGACCAAGGGCAAGTACAGCGACCGGATCACCAGCGTCGAGGGCAAGGCGAAGGACGCCCTGGGCAAGATCGCGCACAAGGACACCCCCGGCGGGCCGACGCCGCCGGCCGCTTCCTGACGCGGTCCCGGAAGGGGCGCGGAACCGGCACATGGCCGGTTCCGCGCCCCTTCGACGCGTCCGGGGGAGCTCGGGCCTACGACCAGGCGGCGACGATGTACCCGACGCCGTACGGCGCGTCCTCGTACAGCAGCCGCCCGTCGAGGCCCGCGCCCTCGGCCGCGGCGGCCAGTACCTGCCAGGGCGCTCGGCCCGCGGCCTGGAGTTCGGTGGCGAGCACGGGGTCGAGGGCGGCGAGGGCCGCGGTGTCGGCGGCGCCCAGCGCCCGGCCGGCGGCCGCGTCGAAGGCGGCGGCCCGCTCGTCGAGGTAGCCGGGGGCCTTCAGGGTCCGGCAGGCGCTGCCGTCACCCAGGACCAGCATCGCCACCCGCCCGGCGGAGCCGGCGAGGTCGGTCCCGAGAAGCGCGCAGGCGGCCGGTTCGAGGTGGTCGGCGACGGCGACCCCGGCCAGCGGCGAGGCGCCCCAGCGGGCCCTCTCCAGCAGCCAGGCACCGACGGCCAGCGAGGTCGGCAGCGGGCCCTCGGCGGTGTCGGGGGCGGGCTCCTCGGGGCGGGGGCCGAGCGCCACGGTCAGGTCCACGCCGAAGCCGGCGAAGGACCCGGGGGTGCCCTGGTCGTACCCGCCGCCCCGGGGCGCCGCCCCGACGACGACCAGCAGGTCGGGCCGGGCGGCGGCGAGCACGGCGATCGCGTCCGAGCAGGCGGTACGGGCATCGCCCAGCTCGGCGGCGGCGCCCGCGGCGACCTCCGGCACGAGGAGCGGTGGGGCGGGGCAGACGGCGGCGGCTACGAGCATGATCCGCAGCCTAACGCCAGCGCGGCTCGGGCGGGTGGGGTACCGCTGCGCGGAGCCGCGCGGGCGCTGCCCGCACCCGCGCCTCAAACGCCGGCGGGGCTGGATTCGGCTCCGCCCGGTGAACCGGTGCGGCTTCACGCCCTGGGGCTCCGCCCCAGACCCCGCGCCTCAATCGCCGGCGGGGCTGGATTCACCCCTGCGGGGCCGCGCAGCCAGAGGTGGCCGCCGGGAGGGGGGCCGGGACGCCGAGGGTGGGGATGCCGAGCATGACGCCCGCGGGCTGGGCCGGGGCGGCGTTGCGCTTCTCCCAGGCGTCGCCGGCGCGGGTCCGGCGCACGGTCAGGGTCGGGCCCTCGGCCAGCAGGTGGTGCGGGGCCGCGTAGGTGATGTCGACGGTGACCACGTCGCCCGGGCGGACCTCCTCCTCCGGCTTCGTGAAGTGCACGAGCCGGTTGTCGGGGGCGCGGCCGGACAGCCGGTGCGTGGCGCCGTCCTTGCGGCCCTCGCCCTCCGCGACCATGACCTCCAGGGTGCGGCCGACCTGCTTCTTGTTCTCCTCCCAGGAGATCTCCTCCTGGAGGGCGACCAGGCGCATGTAGCGGTCCTGCACGACCTCCTTGGCGATCTGCCCCTCCATGTCGGCGGCGGGGGTGCCGGGCCGCTTGGAGTACTGGAAGGTGAAGGCGTTCGCGAAGCGGGCCTCGCGCACCACGTGCATGGTCTGCTGGAAGTCCTCCTCCGTCTCACCGGGGAAGCCCACGATGATGTCGGTGGAGATCGCGGCGTGCGGGATCGCGGCGCGGACCTTCTCGATGATGCCGAGGAATCGGTCCTGCCGGTACGAGCGGCGCATCGCCTTGAGGATCGGGTCCGAGCCGGACTGCAGCGGCATGTGCAGCTGCGGCATCACGTTCGGGGTCTCCGCCATCGCCGCGATCACGTCGTCCGTGAAGTCGCGCGGGTGCGGGGAGGTGAAGCGGACCCGCTCCAGGCCCTCGATCTGCCCGCAGGCGCGCAGCAGCTTGCTGAAGGCCTCGCGGTCGCCCAGGTCGGAGCCGTACGCGTTGACGTTCTGGCCGAGCAGGGTGATCTCCGAGACGCCCTCGGCGACCAGGGCCTCCACCTCGGCGAGGATGTCGCCGGGACGGCGGTCCTCCTCCTTGCCGCGCAGCGCCGGGACGATGCAGAAGGTGCAGGTGTTGTTGCAGCCGACGGAGATCGAGACCCAGGCGGCGTAGGCGGACTCGCGGCGGGTCGGGAGCGTGGAGGGGAAGGCCTCCAGCGACTCGGCGATCTCGATCTGCGCCTCTTCCTGGATGCGGGCGCGCTCCAGCAGCACGGGGAGCTTGCCGATGTTGTGCGTACCGAAGACGACGTCGACCCACGGGGCCTTCTTGACGATCGTGTCGCGGTCCTTCTGGGCGAGGCAGCCGCCGACGGCGATCTGCATGCCGGGGCGCTTCGTCTTCATGGGGGCGAGGCGGCCGAGGTTGCCGTACAGCTTGTTGTCGGCGTTCTCGCGGACGGCGCACGTGTTGAAGACCACGACGTCGGCGTCGCCGTCGGACCCCTCGGGGGCCCGGACGTAGCCCGCGTCCTCCAGCAGACCGGAGAGTCGCTCGGAGTCGTGCACGTTCATCTGGCACCCGTAGGTGCGCACCTCGTATGTTCCCTTGACGTCCACTGCCGGGCTCCGGTCGCTGCTGCTGGTCATGGAACAAGGGTAGGCGGTGCCCGGAGGGCCTCCGGCCGGGCGGCCCGTGACAGGAGGGCGGGCGGGTGGCAGGATCGCGCCATGCCTCTCGTACCGCCCCGGATCAGCAGGCGCCATGCCCTGCGGGCCCTGGTGGCCGTACTCGCCGTACTCGGCGCCCTCGTGTGGTGGCTCAAGCCCTTCGGGGAGCCGGAGCTCACGGGCGGGCTGACCTTCAGCACGGGTGTGCGGACCGGGGTGTACCACCGCTACGGGCAGCTGCTGGAGCAGGAGCTGCGGCGGGACATGCCCGGGGTGAAGGTGCGGCTGGAGACCAGCGAGGGCTCGCAGCAGAACCTCCAGCGGGTGGCCACCGGGGAGGCCGACTTCACGGTGGCGACGGCGGACGCGGTGGCCAAGTACCGGCAGGACGGCAGGCCCGGCTCGACGTCGCTGCGCGGGTGCGCGCGGCTCTACGACGACTACGTGCAGCTGGTGGTGCCCGCCGGGTCGCCGGTGCAGTCGGCGCGGGACCTGCGCGGCAAGCGGGTCGCGGTCGGCCAGCCGGGATCCGGGGTGCGGCTGATCTCGGAGCGGCTGCTGACGGCGGCACGGCTGGACCCGGCACGGGACGTCACCCCGGTGTCCATCGGCATCGACACGATGCCGCAGGAGCTGGAGGCGGGCCGGATCGACGCGTTCTTCTGGTCCGGGGGCCTGCCCACGAACGCGGTGCGCGAGCTGTCGGAGCGGTTCGAGATCCGGCTCGTGCAGCTCGGCGACCTGGTGGAGCAGCTGCAGGGCACGGGAAGCCCGGCGCGCTACTACCGGGCGGCGGTGATGCCGCAGGACGCGTACGCCCGGGCCCGCAACACCAGCTCGGTGACGACCCTGGCGGTACCGAACCTGCTGGTGACCACCGAGAAGATGGACCCCGAGCTGACCGAGCAGTTCACCCGGACCGTGATCCTCAGCCGCGACCGCATCGGGCACGAGGTGCACGCGGCACAGCTGGTGGACCTGCGGACGGCGATCTACACCGATCCCCTCGACCTGCACGAGGGCGCGCGGAGCTACTACCGCTCGGTCAAGCCGTAGCGGCCCGCGGCAGCAGCATGGTGGCCGCCGCGGCCGCGCCGATCAGGCCCGCGTGCGTGCCCAGGGTCGCCGGGACCACCTGGAGCTCCCGCACGAAGGAGAGGGTGGCGTAGGCGGCGAGGTGCTCGCGGATCGGGGCGAAGAGGGTGTCTCCGGAGGCGGCGACGCCCCCGCCGATGACCGCGATGTCGGTCTCCACGAGGGTGGCGGTGGCCGCGATGGCCGCGGCCAGGGCCCGGCCCGCGCGGTCGAAGGCGGCCAGGGCGATGGGGTCGCCGGCCGCGGCGGCCGCCGCCACGCCCGCCGCGGTGGCGTCGGGGCCCTTGCCGGGGGTGGCCGATGGTGCCGGGGTCCAGCCCTGGGCCAGGGCCCAGCGGGCGATCGCCGTTCCGGAGGCGATGGACTCCACGCAGCCGTGGCCCCCGCAGACGCACGGCTCGCCGTCGAAGGCCACGCTGATGTGGCCGATGTGACCGGCGTTGCCGGTGGGGCCGGGGTGGAGTTGGTTGTTCAGGATGAGGCCGCCGCCCACGCCCGTGGAGACGACCATGCACAGCGCGTTGGCGTGGCCCCGGGCCGCGCCCAGCCAGTGTTCGGCCGCGGTCATCGCCACGCCGTCGCCCGCCAGTACGGTCGGCACGTCCGCCCCGCGCGCCGCGAGCTCGGCCGCGATCCGGGCCTGGACCGGGAACTCCCGCCACGCCCCGATGTTGACCGGGCTGACCGTGCCCCGGGAGGCGTCGACCGGGCCGGCGCTGCCGATCCCGCAGCGGACCGCCGAGGGCCACAGCGGTGAGCCGGACAGGTCGGCGACGACCTCGGCGACCGCGGCCATGACGGTCTCGGCGTCAGCGTCCGCCCCGGCCGGGGTCGGGCGCCGCGTCGTGGCCGTCATCGTGCCGTCGGGGTGCACCAGCGCCCCGGCGATCTTCGTCCCGCCGATGTCGATCGCCACCGTCAGGCCTGCGGCCGAGGCGCCGGCGCGCGGGGCGGGGAAGGGGGCGGTGGGGGTGGTCACGGTGGCGGCTCCAGGAAGGGGTCAGGATTCAGTATGCGCCGCTGGGGGCGCCGTACTCTCGCGGGGCTCCAGCCGCGGCCGCTCGCTCTCCCGGACCCCGGACGGGCCGCCCGCGAGGAGCGCGAGGAGTTCCTCGGCGGCGAGTCGCCCGAAGCCGGCGGTGTCCCGGACGAGGGCGGTGAGCCGGGGGTGGGTGACCCGGCAGAGCGCGGAGTCGTCCCAGGCGACGATCGAGAGCCGGCCGGGCACGGGGATGCCCAGTTCGGCCGCGACCGCGCTGCCCGCGACGGCCATCACGTCGTTGTCGTAGACCAGGGCGGTGGGCGGCAGCGGCTCGGCGAGGACCCGTCGGGTGGCCGCCGCGCCCGCGGCGTCGGAGTAGTCGGTGACCACCGAGCGCACCTGGTCCCGGCCGAGCCCGCGCCGGGCGGCCTCGGTCCGCAGGGATTCCATCCGGCGGGCCGTGTGGGCGAGGCCGGGCAGACCCGCGATGTGCACGATCCGGCGGTGCCCGAGCCCGTGGAGGTGGTCCAGGACCTGCGCCATCGCCCCGGCGTCGTCGGCCCGGACGGAGGAGAGGGTCGCGGCGGGTTGGACGGAGGGGCTCGCGCAGGACCCTGCCTCGCCGACGGTGACCGCCGGCAGGGCCAGGCGTCCGAGGAGCTCGGGGCGCGGGTCGCGCGTGCGCGGGTCGACGACGATCACTCCGTCGACCCGCCGCTCGGCCCACCAGCGGCGGTAGACGGCGCATTCCGCGTCGATGCCTTCGACGACCTGGAACAGCAGGGCGGTCCGGGCGGCGGAGAGGACCTCCTGTATGCCCGAGACGAGCTGGAGGAAGAAGGATTCGACGCCGAGCGTGTGCGCGGGCCGGGCGAGGACGAGGCCGACGGCTCCGGAGCGCTCCCCCGACAGGGCGCGGGCGGCGCTGTTGGGCTGCCAGCCGAGTTCCTCGGCGACGCGGCGGATCCGGGCGCGGGTGTCCCGGGAGACGCCGGGCCGGTCGTTGAGCGCGAAGGACACGGCGCTCTCGGAGACCCCGGCCTGGCGGGCGATGTCCTTGATGGTGGGTCTGCGGGCCATGGCCTGCCTCATTCATCCTTCGGGTCTGCGGTGACGCGGTGCCGCGCGTCCGGCGTGACATGAACGGCAATGGCCGGACCGTACGCGATCCTGCCCCGACCGGTGGCCGGATCCCGAACTCCGCCTGGGCCCGGGGATTCCGGTGGGCCGGTGAAGGGGTCCGGGCATGGTCACGACTATGACCGAAATACCGCTGTCCATTTCCGCGCACTTCCTTGCGTGACAGCTCGAACTAAACCGCATTAGCCCGATCAGCTCCAGCACACACAACCCGTACGTCAACAGGACTGAAGCGCTTAAGTACAGCCCCCGCGGGACCGGGACGTTCGGAAATCGAGGCCCTGTTGACTTCCCCTGTGGAGAGCGGCAGCTTATGGGCGTCCGGCGAATTCCCCTGAACTCCGGGACCCTTCATGCACCAGGCTCCCCGCCCGCCCCGAACCCTCCGCTTCGGCGCCAACTACACGCCGACCCGCGGCTGGTTCCACCACTGGCTGGACTTCGACCTCGACGAGGTCAGGGCCGACCTCGACTCCCTCGCCGCGCTCGGCCTGGACCACGTCCGCGTCTTCCCGCTGTGGCCGCTGTTCCAGCCCAACCGGACGCTGATCCGGCCGCGCGCGGTCGAGCAGCTCGTCGCGCTCGCCGACGCGGCCGCCGAGCGCGGGCTCGACGTCACCGTGGACGGACTGCAGGGGCACCTGTCGAGCTTCGACTTCCTGCCCGCCTGGACCCGGACCTGGCACCGGCGGGGCCTCTTCGACGACCCGGACGTGGTCGCCGGGCAGGAGGAGTACCTGCGCACGCTGGCCGCCGCCCTCGCGGACCGGCCGAACTTCCTGGGCATGACGGTCGGGAACGAGATCAACCAGTTCTCCGACGCCCCGCACCCCGACCCCGACCGCATCACCCGGGAGCAGGCGGGCCGCTGGCTGGAGCGGATGCTCGCCGCCTGCGAGAAGGGCGCGCCGGGCCGGTTCCACCTGCACGCCGAGTACGACGCCGCCTGGTACCAGGACGGCCACCCCTTCACCGTGGCCCAGGCGGCCCGGCTGGGCGCGGCCACCGCCGTGCACTCCTGGGTGTTCAACGGCACCGCGCAGCGCCACGGCCCGACGGGGACGGCGACCGAGCACCACGCCGCGTACCTGATCGAGCTCTCCAAGGCCTGGGCCCGCGACCCGCACCGCCCGGTCTGGCTCCAGGAGGTCGGAGCGCCCGCGCCGCTCATCCGGCCGGAGCAGGCGGCGCGGTTCACCGAGGCCACCGTGGCGAACGCCCTGGACTGCGCGGACCTGTGGGGCGTGACCTGGTGGTGCTCGCACGACGTGTCGCGGGAGCTCGCGGACTTCCCGCAGCTGGAGTACGGCCTCGGGCTGCTCACCAACGACCGCCGGGTCAAGCCGGCCGGAGCCGCCCTCGCGCGCGTCACCGAGGAGTGGCGGGGCCGCACGCACCGGCCGCCCGTACGGACCACCGCGCTGGTGGTGGACGTCGGCGGGGCCGAGGAAGCTCCGAGGCGCTCGGTGTGCGCCCCCGGCGGCGCCTTCTTCGAGGCCTGGGCGGCGCTCACCGCGCGGGGGGTCCGGCCGGCGGTGGTGCTGGCCGAGCTCGCCGAGGACCCCGCGCACCTGGCCGCGCGCGGCATCACCGAGGTGCTGCGCGTTCCCGACCCCACCTGACCATCCCCCGCAGAGGAGCCCCATGTCCGAGACCGACAACGGCGTCGACCACCCTCGTAGGTCCCCCTCCTCACACTTACGCCCGACCCGGCGCGGCCTGCTCGCCGCCGGGGCGGGGGCGGGCGCCGCCGCCCTGCTGGGCGCGGCGAGCCCGGCCTCGGCGGCCGCCGAGGGTGGCACCACCCCGCCCGACCTGGCCCCGTACGCCTCGTACTGGTTCCCGGACTCCCTGCCGAAGGGCGCCCCCGGCCCGGGCATCGTGTGGCGCTCGCTCAGGCAGTGGACCCCCGAGAGCGACCCGGACCTCGCCCACAACACCGCCACCGTGCCCCTCGCACCGCGCTTCACCCCGGTGCCCGCGCATCCCGAAGCCCGTGCCGGGCAGGCCCGGATCGCCTCCCTCGTCTCCTTCGGACCCACCTCCCGCAACCCCGCGCAGGGCTCCCCCACCGCCGACCACTACGCGCTCACGCACTGGGCGTACATCGACGAACTGGTCTTCTGGGGCGGCTCCTCCGGCGAGGGGATCGTGCTCGCCCCGAACGCGCCCGTGGTCGACGCCGCCCACCGCAACGGGGTGCGCGTGCTCGGCAACGTCTTCCTGCCGCCCGTGCCCTACGGCGGCGACCTCCAGTGGACCCGCGACCTGGTCCAGCGGGACTCCCTCGGCCGCTTCCCCATCGCCGAGAAACTCGCCCTGGTGGCGCGGACGTACGGCTTCGACGGCTGGTTCGTCAACGCCGAGACCGACGGCGGGGACAGCGAACTCGCCACCCGGATGCGGGAGTTCCTGCGCACCCTGCGGGCGGCCGGCGAGCCGCACGGCCTGCGGATCACCTGGTACGACGCCATGGACTCCACCGGCCGCGTCGGCTGGCAGGGTGCGCTCAACGAGCTGAACCAGGAGTTCTTCGAGGACCGCCGCGGCCCGGTCGCGGACACCGTGTTCGTGGACTTCCGCTGGACCGCGCGGACGCTGGCGGACTCGGGCGCGCTCGCGGAGCGGCTCGGCCGCTCCCGCCACGAGCTGTGGGCTGCGGTGGACACGGAGTCGAACGGCTGGAATTCCGCGGTCCGCTGGGACGCGATCATCCCGCGCGGCCGCGACCACGTCGTCAGCTACGGCTTCTACCGACCCGAGTGGACCCGGAACCACCTCACCGACCGCTCCCCCGGCGCCTTCCACCGCGCCGACGACCGGTTCTGGACCGGCGAGTCCCTCGATCCGTCCCGCCCGGCGCCCGGGGCCACCTGGCGGGCCCCCGCCGCGGCCGTCGCCGACCGCTCCACCGTCACCGCTCTGCCGTTCGCCTGCGCCTTCAACACCGGGCACGGGGAGCGCTGGTACGAGGCCGGCGAGGTCACCTCCGAGACCCCGTGGAACCACCTGGGGCTCCAGGACAGGCTGCCCGGGCGCCGCTGGGTCGTGGACACCGCCGGGGAACGGCCCTCCGTGACCCTGGACTTCGCGCGCGCCTGGCGCGGCGGCTCCAGCCTGCTCGTCGCCGGGCGGCTGACCGCCCCGGCCGCGGTCGGGCTGCACTGCACGCGGCTGCCGCTGACCCGGTCGACGGTCCTGGAGCTGGTGCACGCGACCGAGTCGGGCCCGGTCACGGTGGAGGTGGGGGTGGCGACCGGTGAGCCGGCCACCCCGGGCGGCCCGATCCCGTACACCTGGCTGAAGGCGGAGACGCCGGGCTCGGGGCAGGCGTGGCGCACGACGCGGGTCGGGCTGTCGGCGCTGGCCGGGAGGACGGCGTACGCACTGGCCGTACGGATCACCGGACTCGGGAAGAGAGCCGTGGCCTGGCGGCTCGGCGCCGTATCGGTACGCGACGACACCCACGGGCGGCGGCCGGGTGCTCCGAGCACCCTGACCGTGGACGCCTCGGCCCGACACGACGGCAAGGCCTCGCTCCGCCTGTCGTGGCGCCGGGCAGCCGGGCGGGTGCGCCACTACGAGGTGTCCCGCGTCCTGCCGGACGGCACCCGCCGCTTCCTCGGCGGCACCTGCGGCACGGCCCTCTACGTGACCGCCGTCGAACGGGCGGGCCGGGAGCGGGCGGCCGTCTTCGAGGTCCGGGCCGTGGACGAGCTGTACGCGCTCTCCGCCGCGGCGCGCACCACCCTCGCCTGGTCCTAGGGGGTGTCTAGGCGGTGTGCGGGTCGGTGCGCGGGACGGTCACCGTCACCCGCAGCCCGTGCGGCGGGTTCGTCTCGTAGGCGAGGGACCCGCCGCCCGAGGCGAGCAGGGCGCGGGAGATCGACAGGCCGAGCCCGGAGCCCTTGATGTTCTGGTGCCGGCCGCTGCGCCAGAACCGGTCGCCGATGCGGAGCAGCTCCTCCTCGGTGAGGCCGGGGCCGCGGTCGGCGACGACCACCCGCACGGTGCTGCCGGCGGCCGAGACCGACACCTCGACCTCCTCACCCGTGGGGGTGAACTTGAGGGCGTTGTCGATGACGGCGTCGAGCGCGCTGGACAGGGCGACGGGATCGGCCCAGCCGGTGACGGCGGTCCGGCCCGTCCCGGTGAGCCGTACGCCCTTCTCCTCGGCGTACGGCCGCCAGGCGGCGATCCGCTCGCCGGTCAGCGCCCCGATGTCGGTGAGGCTGATCTCGGCCGAGGCGTGCTCGGCCAGCGCCAGGTCCAGCAGGTCGTCCAGGACCTGGGTCAGGCGCTTGCCCTCGGCGCGCACGGAGGCGATCTCCTCGTTCCCCTCGGGCAGTTCGAGGGCGAGCAGCTCGATCCGCAGGAGCAGCGCGGCGAGCGGGTTGCGCAGCTGGTGGGAGGCGTCCGCGACGAACGCCCGCTGCTGCTCCAGTACCTCTTCGACGTTGTCGGCCATCTCGTTGAACGAGCGGGCCAGGCGTTGGAGTTCCGGCGGCCCGCCGGCGGCCGCGACGCGCGAGTTCATCCGCCCGGTGGCGATGCCGTGCGCGGCCGCGTCCAGGGTCTGCACGGGCTTGAGGACCCAGCTGGTGAGCCGCAGGGCGGCGCCGAAGGCGAGCAGCATGGCCGCGGCGAGCCCGGCCGCGATGATCAGCCAGCCCCGCAGGATCCGGCCGCGCATCTGGTCGGTGGGCGATTCGGTCGCGACGACGGCGACCACGTCCCCGTCGAGGACGACCGGGGAGGCGACGAGGAGCTTGCCGTGGGTCTGCCAGGGCCACACCTGGGCGGGGTCGTGGCTGCGCCGTCCGGCCAGCGCCTCCTCGAAGGCGCGGCGGCCCTCGCCGGATTCGGGGAGCTGCCACCAGCCGGGGGCGCGGGCCATGGCGTTGTCGTCGCGCAGGAAGATGCCGACGCGGATGCCGTACAGCTCCTGGTAGCGGGCCAGTTCGAGCTGGAGGGTCTCGCGGCGCTCGTCGGCCCCGGTGGATCCGGAGCCCTCGGCGTCGACGACGAACTGGGCGAGGGCGGCGAAGCGGGCGCTGTCGTCGATGCGGTCGACGACCACCCGCTGCTGCTGCCCGGCGGCCAGGCTCACGGCGAGCGGGAAGCCGAGGGCGAGCAGCACGCCCGCCATCAGGACGACGAGCAGGGGGAGCAGCCGGGCACGCACGGCAGGGCCCCGCTAGGGGGCGGCCGGGGTGACGAGCCGGTAGCCCACCCCGCGGACGGTCTCGATGAGGGCGGGCATGCGCAGCTTGGAGCGCAGCGAGGCGACGTGGACCTCCAGGGTCCGCCCGGTCCCCTCCCAGCTGGTGCGCCACACCTCGCTGATGATCTGCTCGCGGCGGAAGACGACCCCGGGCCGCTGCGCGAGCAGGGCCAGCAGGTCGAACTCCTTGCGGGTGAGCGGTACGTCGGTGCCGTCCACGCTGACCCGGCGGGTGGGCAGCTCGATGCTGACGGGCCCGAGCCGGACCAGGGCGGGGGCGCCGGTCCCGTTGGCGGCGGCTTCCTCGGAGCCACCGGTGCGCCGGGCGACGGCGTGGATGCGGGCGAGGAGTTCGCCGGTGTCGTAGGGCTTAACGACGTAGTCGTCGGCGCCCATGTTCAGGCCGTGGATCCGGGAGCGCACGTCGGCCCGCGCCGTCACCATGATGACGGGCGTGGCGGTGCGCTTGCGGATCTTGCCGCACACCTCGTAGCCGTCCTGGTCGGGCAGGCCGAGGTCGAGCAGGACCACCCCATAGGGCGGGGCGCCGGCTGGCAGCAGCGCCTGGAGGGCCTCCTCGCCGTTGCGGGCGTGGGTGACCTGGAAGCCGTGCCGGGCGAGGATCGCGGACAGGGCGGCGGCGACGTGGTCGTCGTCCTCGACGAGCAGCAGTCTCATGTCGTCCCCCTCTCCTCTTCTTCTCGCATTTCGGACTCCGTCTTCGGATTCCGTACATCGCAGGGCCACCATGCATCCACGCCGATGCGGACTCCCACGTCAAGGGGGTTCCGGTCCGGCGCGCCTTCCGTTATCCACCCGGTACGACCACACGGCCCACCGGGCCGGTGCCGCGCACGGAGCGTATCGGGGTGAGGCCGGATCGTTATGCTCAATTCTCCCTCAGATGTGATGACGGTGTGCGCGCTTCGTCACTACTGTCCTCCCAACCGAGGAGGACGGAGCAAGAAGCCGATGAGCGGAGTATCAGTGACCAAGGACGTGCAGGACGCGGCCGGTGCCGCGGACGACCTGGTCGTACTGAGCAACGTCAACAAGCACTTCGGCGCGCTGCACGTGCTTCAGGACATCGATCTGAGCATTGCCCGCGGTGAGGTCGTCGTGGTGATCGGTCCTTCGGGATCGGGCAAGTCCACGCTGTGCCGGACCATCAACCGCCTGGAGACGATCGACTCGGGCACCATCACCCTCGACGGCAAGGAACTGCCGTCGGAGGGCAGGGAGCTGGCCCGGCTGCGCGCCGACGTCGGCATGGTCTTCCAGTCGTTCAACCTCTTCGCGCACAAGACGGTGCTCCAGAACGTCATGCTGGGCCAGCTCAAGGTCCGCGGGACGGACCAGGCGACCGCGCTGGAGAAGGCGAAGTCGCTGCTGGACCGGGTGGGCGTCGGCTCGCAGGCCGACAAGTACCCGGCGCAGCTCTCGGGCGGCCAGCAGCAGCGCGTGGCGATCGCCCGCGCGCTGGCCATGGAGCCGAAGGTGATGCTGTTCGACGAGCCGACCTCGGCGCTCGACCCGGAGATGATCAACGAGGTGCTGGAGGTCATGCAGCAGCTCGCCCGGGAGGGCATGACGATGGTGGTCGTCACGCACGAGATGGGCTTCGCCCGCTCCGCGGCCAACCGGGTTGTCTTCATGGCGGACGGAAAGATCGTCGAAGAGGCCGCGCCGGAACAGTTCTTCAGCAACCCGCGCAGCGACCGCGCCAAGGACTTCCTGTCGAAGATCCTGCACCACTGACGGTCTTGTCTGGTAGTGATCCTCTGGCGGCTCAGAGCACACCAGTCGCTCGTCGTACAACAACGTCTCATCCGAGGGAAGTTCACCATGAAGCTTTTCAAGGCCGGTGCGGCCGCAGCCGTGGCCGCAGTTCTCGCCCTGACCGCGACCGCCTGTGGCGGCAGCAGTGACAAGGCGGGCAGTGACGGCGGCGCGACCGGTGGCGCCAAGAAGGACAAGATCGTCATCGGTATCAAGTTCGACCAGCCGGGTCTGGGCCTCAAGAACCCCGACGGCAAGTTCACGGGCTTTGACGTCGACGTCGCGACGTACGTGGCCAAGGAGCTCGGCTACCAGCCCGACCAAATCGAGTTCAAGCAGGCCGTCAGCGCCGAGCGCGAGAACCTGATCTCCAACGGTGACGTCAAGCTGGTCGTCGCGAGCTACACGATCAACGACAAGCGCAAGGCCAAGGTCGACTTCGCCGGCCCGTACTTCCTGGCCCACCAGGACCTGCTGGTCCGTGCCGACGACACCTCGATCACCAAGGCAGAGGACCTCAACAGCAAGAAGCTGTGCTCGGTCACCGGCTCCACCTCGGCGCAGAACGTCAAGGACAAGCTGGCCCCCAAGGCAGACCTGCTGCAGCAGGGCGGCTACTCCGAGTGCCTCACCGGCCTGGAGAACAAGTCCGTCGACGCGCTGACCACGGACGACTCGATCCTGGCCGGTTACGCCTCGCAGGACAAGAACAAGGGCAAGTTCAAGCTGGTCGGCCTGAAGCTGAGCAACGAGCCCTACGGCATCGGCCTGAAGAAGGGCGACACCGAGCTCCAGACCAAGGTCAACGCCGCCCTCAAGAAGATGGTCGCGGACGGCGCCTGGGAGGCGGCCGTGAAGAAGAACTTCGGCCCGGCCGACTACAAGAACGAGCCGGCCCCGCAGATCACCGAAGGCAGCTGATTCATCGGTGAGAGGTGTCGCCGCCCGCCTGCCACGGGCGGCGGCGCCCTCACCGGCCATCCTGGGGAGAGCGCAGGACAACGTGTTCGACTTTCTTACTTCCGGGCAGTACGACGTGCTCGGAGCCTTCTGGGTGACGGTTCAACTCACCCTCTATTCGGCGGCCGGATCGCTGGTCTGGGGCACCGTCCTGGCCGGGATGCGGGTCAGCCCGGTCCCGCTGATGCGGGCATTCGGATCCGCGTACGTCGACATCGTGCGCAACACGCCGTTGACCGTCCTGATCATCGGCTGCTCGCTGGGCCTGAACCAGACCCTCGGCGTCACGCTCGGCGGCGGCACCTTCAAGGAGATCGGTTTCCGGCTCGCCGTCCTCGGCTTCGTGGCGTACACCGGCACCTTCGTCTGTGAGGCGATCCGCTCGGGCATCAACACGGTGCCCGTGGGCCAGGCCGAAGCCGCCCGCGCACTGGGTCTGAGCTTCTTCCAGGTGCTCACGCTGATCGTGCTCCCCCAGGCCTTCCGGGCGGTCATCGCGCCGCTCACGAACGTACTGATCGCCCTCACCAAGAACACCACGGTGGCGGCGGCCATCGGCGTGGCCGAAGCGGCCCTGCTGATGAAGGAAATGATCGAGAACGAGGCGGACGCGCTCTTCGCGGTGTTCGGGGTCTTCGCCCTCGGCTTCGTCCTGCTGACCCTGCCCACCGGCCTGCTGCTGGGCTGGGTGGCCAAGCGAGTGGCGGTGAAGCGATGAGCTCCGTGCTGTACGACACCCCGGGCCCCAAGGCCAGGGCGCGCAACTGGATCTACACGGCGATCTTCGTCGTGGTGGTCGGGCTGGTCCTGTGGTGGGTGCTCGGCGCCATGGCCGACAAGGGCCAGCTCGAGGCCGACAAGTGGAGCCCGTTCGTCACCGACAGCCAGGTCTGGACGACGTACCTGCTGCCGGGCATCGGCGAGACGCTGAAGGCCGGCCTCATCGCCATGGTCATCGCGCTGCCGCTGGGCGCGATCCTCGGTATCGGGCGGCTCTCCGACCACCGGTGGGTACGGATCCCCGTCGGCACCTGGGTCGAGTTCTTCCGCGCCATCCCGGTGCTGATGCTGATGCTGTTCGGCTCCGCGCTGTACGTGCGCTTCGGCACCGTCAGCTCCGAGCTGCGGCCGCTGTACGCGGTGATCACCGGTCTGGTCCTGTACAACTCCGCGGTCATCGCCGAGATCGTCGTCGCTGGCATCCAGTCGCTGCCGCGGGGCCAGACCGACGCGGCCAAGGCGATCGGCATGCGCAAGGGTCAGATCATGGCGAACGTCCTGGTCCCGCAGGCCGTGACGGCCATGCTGCCGGCGCTGGTCAGCCAGCTCGTGGTGATCCTCAAGGACACCGCGATCGGCGGTGCGGTGCTGGGCCTGGGCGAGCTGCTGTCGATGAACCGGCAGATCTCGGCGAACTTCAGCAACACCATCCCGACACTCGTCGTGATCGCCCTGCTGTACATCGTGGTCAACTTCACCCTCACCACCTTCGCCTCCTGGCTGGAAGGCCGGCTGCGGAAGTCGAAGAAGAGCACCGGCGCGGTCGTCGCCGGCGACGTGGCCGAGGTCGACGCGGGCGGCGCGGCCGGTGTGGGCGAGGCGCCCTGACGCCCGGTCAGTACACTGGCGTGACACGTGTGGTGCGGCGGGAGTCACCCGTCGCACCACTCGGCGTTGTCCCGACCTGTGTCACTTGACGCAGGCACCTCCAGTGGGTTGCATACGTTCTGTGATCACATACCGGACACCGGGAGCCACATCATGGACCCGGTGATCGTCGTCGGCTCCGGGCCCGTCGGGCTGTCCCTGTCCCTCGCCCTGGCCGGCCAGGGTGTGCCCTCCGTCCTGCTCGACGAGGGGCCCGGCAAGGACGAGCCCCGGCCGGCCCGTACGGTCGTCCTGCACGCCGACACCGCCGCCATGGCGCACCGGCTGGGCTGTACGACCCTGCGCGACGAGGGGGCGTACTTCGCCGCCTGGCGGACCATGCGGCGCGGACGGCCCGCGCAGCGGATCACCTTCGAGGACCACCCGGCCCCTCTGCACCTGCCGCAGCACGCCCTGACGCGCGGGCTGCGCGACGCCGCCACCGCGCACCCCCTCGTCCAACTGGTCACCGACAGCAAGCTGGACGCCCTGGAGCAGGACGGCCGCGGGGTCACCGCGCACACCCGGGGCGCCGAGACCACGTGGTGGCGCGGGAGTTACCTCGTCGGCTGCGACGGCGCCCGCTCCACCGTCCGCAAGCTCCTCGGCATCCGCTTCCCCGGCCGCACCGCCGTCGAGCGGCACGCCGTGGCCGCGCTGCGCACCGAACTGCCCTGGCCCGGCGAGGCCCTGCTGGACCGCAGCCCGCCGCAGGAGGTCACCTCGCGGCCGCTGCCCGACGGGGTGTGGCGGCTGGACTGGCTGCTCCCGGCCCGCGGCGAGCTCGTGACCCCCGACGCGCTGGTGGCCCTCATCCGGGACACCCTCGCCGGGTGGTGCGGGGGCACGACTCCCCCGTACGACCTCATCGACACCGGGGTCCAGACCCTGCACCACCGGCTGGCCCGGCGCTGGCGCGACGGCCGCGCCTTCCTCGCCGGCGACGCCGCGCACCTGCTGGGGGCCCTCGGCACCCAGGGGGTCGAGGAGGGGCTGCGGGACGCCGAGAACCTGGCGTGGAAGCTCGCACTGGCCTGGCACCAGGGGGCCTCCGAGGCCCTGCTCGACAGCTACGAGGACGAGCGGCGCACGGCGGTCGCGGCCCGGCTGCGCGCGGCCGACCAGGCGTTGCCCGTGCTGCGCGGCGGGGGCGGCCTGCGCACCCTCCTGTCGGGCGCCGCCCGTACGGGGGAGACCCTCCTCACCGACGGGCACCTGGGGCGGGGGCCGCTGGGCGGGGAGCCGACGTACGCGCCGCCCGTGGCCGTACGCGAGGTCCCGACGGCCACGGAACCGGGCGGACCGGTGGCGAACGTGCCGGTGACCGCGCCCGACGGCGCCACGGTGCCGCTGCGCGACCTGCTGGGGCAGGGCCGGCTGCTGGTGGTCCTGGTCGCGCCGGGCACCGGGGTCTGGGACCGGCGCCACTGGCTCGGCGCCGGCCTGATGCCCCGTCTGGCGGCGGCGGTGAGCGCCCTGCCGGTCCGCACCGATCTGCTGGTCGCGGACGGCTACCCGGGGGCTCCGGCACACACCGTGCTCCTGGTCCGGCCGGACGGGCACCTGGCGGCGACCTTCGCGGGCGTGCGGCCCGCGGAGCTGTACGAGGCCGCCGACGCAGTCCGGGCGGGCGCGCCCGGGTCCCGCTTGCCGGGGTTGCCGGCACCGACCACGGCGCCGCGCACGACTCCGACACCGACCACGTGATCGATTGACCGTCCCCGCGGGGTCGTGGTTCACTCGCGGGCATGACCGGCAACGACGTACGCCTGTGGCGGAGGGTCCATATGGACCTGCTCCGCTACGCGGGCTGCGTGTGTCGCCCTTCCTGCTGATTCGCCCTTCCCCCTGCGCGCCCCATGCCGTCATCGGCCCGCGCGCACCTCCGCGAACCCAGGAACGGTCTCCTTCCATGTCTGCACCCACGCACGCCCCTGCCCCCACACCACTGGGCGGGGGCCCCTCGGCGGCGGAACTGCTCGCCTTCGCCCTCGACACGGCCGCCAACGCCTCGATCATCGACTCCCTCCCGCTCGACCCCGAGGGCCGCACCTGGATCCGGCTGGACGGGCCCGCCGGCAGCGAGGCCTGGGTGATCGGGTGGCCGCCGGGCACCGGCACCGGCTGGCACGACCACGCCGATTCGCGGGGCGCGTTCGCCACCGCCCGGGGCCGGCTCACCGAGCACTCCCTCGCCGTACGCCTGCCCTCCGAGGGCTGGCGGTCGCTGGAACTGGCCCACGGGGTGGACCGCACCCGCAGCCTGGGCCCGGGGACCGGGCGGGCCTTCAAGGAGCACCACGTGCACGAGGTCCTCAACGAATCCCGGGCCGAGCACGCGATCTCGGTGCACGCGTACTACCCGCCGCTTCCGCTGATCCGCCGCTACAGCCGCAGCGGCCCGGTGCTCCACCTCGAGCACGTCGAGCGCCCGGCGGACTGGCAGTGACCGCCGTGACGCCGGTCGGCATCGACGACCTCCTGGAACGGGTCCGCGCGGGCTACACCCGCATCGACCCACAGGAGGCCTACACCGCCTCCCTCGCCGGCGCCCTACTGGTGGACATCCGCTACCAGGCCCTACGGGAGCGGGACGGTCTGATCCCGGGTGCGCTGGTCGTGGAACGCAACGAACTCGAATGGCGGCTTGACCCCCAGGGCTCCCACCGGGCCCCCGAGGCCACGAGCCACGACCTCCAGGTGGTGGTCATCTGCAACGAGGGCTACGCCTCCAGCCTCGCGGCGGCCTCGCTCCACGCCCTGGGCCTCCACCGCGCCACGGACCTGACCGGCGGCTTCCAGTCCTGGAAGTCAGCCGGCCTCCCCGTGACCCCCGCCTGACCCCGGAGCACCCCGCGCCCGCTGCCCTCGGGGGTGGGGGCGGGTGCGGCTCGGAGGTCAAGGGTGCCGCTGCGCGGAACGGGTCCCCTACCCAGCTGGATGTGCCCGGTCGGGGTCGGGGACGGGGTGGGGTGTCGGCCGGGACTAAAACGAGATGAATTCGGCGCAGGCTCCCGTCCAACACAACAGACCCGGACGGGGCGCCGAACATCGAAGCCCGTCCCGGACGACACCCCACCCCGGCCCCCGCCCCGACCCCACGAAGCCCCCACCAGGCGGCCCGGCCGGGGGCCCGGGCCCCGGCCCCCCGCGGCAACCCCAGCACAGGCCCTCGACGGCTCAGCCCTTGGCCGAGGCCACGTCCACCGGGCGAACCCGGAGTGCCGCCCGGCCCGGGAGGGCAGTGGCCGGGAGGGCCAGCAGACCGGCCAGGCCCACCACACCGGCGTAGGCGACCGGCAGCACCGCCGGAGCCGCCACCCCCGTCATCCCGACGCTGAAAGCGGTCAGCACAGCCAGCGCGATCCCCGACCCCAGCACCACCCCGATCAGCACGACCGCCACCGCTTCGGCCCGCAGCATCCGCAGCACCTGCCGACGCTTGGCCCCCGCCAGCCTCAGCATCCCGAACTCCCGCACCCGCTCAGCCGTCGACATCGCCAGGGTGTTGACCACCGCGATCGCCGTGAAGGCAAGCACCAGCCCCATCGCCAGCAGGTTGATCTCCGCTCCCGCATCGGCCCGCGCGGCCCGCACCTCGTCCGCGTCCCGCGCGGACAGCACCGCCACCCCCGGGAAGCCCGCGACCGCCGCCGCCAACCGCTCCCGCCCGGTGCCCGGTTCCGTCGCCACGAGCACGCTGCCGGCCAGGGGGTTGTCCACGTGCGCGGCCACCAGCCCGTGCGGCAGCGTCAGATCGCCGAAGCCCAGCCCCCGCGCGTACACGGCGGAGACGGTCAGCGTCACCGGAGTCCCGTCCCCGAGCGTCAGCTTCAGCGGGCTCCCCGGCTTCAGCCCAAGCTGCTCGGCGGCCAGTTCGCTCACCGCCGCGCTGCCCTCCCCGAAGCCGTCCAGGCCGCCGCCGGTGACCTCGGGGTCCCAGGTCCGGGTCAGCCCGGCCGGGGTCACGCCCTGCGCGCCGTACTTCGTCAGGCCCACCCGTACCGACGTGTGCACGATCTCGGTGGCCGCCGTGACCCCGGGCGTACGGCGGATCCGCTCGGCGGCCTCCCCCGTGACGCCCGGCCCCTGCGCGGCCAGCACCCATCCGGCCCGGACCCCGTCACGGGCCTGCGCCCGGGCGGCGTCCCCGAGCGTGGGGGTGATGAAGAGCACGGTGCAGGTCATGCCGACCAGCAGCGCGAGCGGGGTGACGGCGGAGGCCATCCGGACGGCGTTGCCGCGCAGGTTCGCGGTGGCGAGGTGGCCGCCCGCCCCGGCCAGCCGCAGCGGACCGGCGAGCAGCGCGGTGGCGGCCCGTACGAGGAGCGGGCCGAGCAGCGAGACGGCCCCGGCCAGGACGACCACGGCCAGGAAGGTGACCGGGGTGGACGCCGGCTCGGTGCGCAGACCGGCGAGCACCACGACCAGGACCGCCCCGCCGGCCAGCAGCAGTACGCCGAGCACGCTCCGGATCCACGCGGGCCGGCGCCCTTCGAGCGCGGCTTCGGCGAGCGCCTCGGCAGGCCGGATCCGGGCGATCCGCCGCCCGGTGATCCGCGCGGCGGCCCAGGCTCCGAGGAGGCTCGCGCCGACGGCGGCGATCATCGGGAAGATGCCCGCGGTGCGCTCCAGGGCGGTGGGGACGACCCCGCTGTCGACGAACCGGCCGTACAGCCAGGCGGCGAGCGGCAGTCCGGCGAGCGCCCCGGCGACTCCGCCGGCCAGGCCGACGAGCAGCGCCTCCCGGCCGATCATGCTCCGCAGTTGGCGGGGCGTGGCGGCGACGGCCCGCAGCAGGGCGAGTTCGCGGTGGCGCTGCTGGACGGAGAGGGCGAAGGTGCCGACGACCACGAGGATCGCGACGAGCAGCGAGGTGCCGCCCATCGCGCCGCCCATGGAGACCAGCTTGATCCGGGCCCCGGCGGCGTCGAGGAACTCCACGGGCCCGCGCTCGTCACCGGTGCTGACCTGCGCGGTCGTGCCCTTCAGGGCCTGTGCGAGCTGCCCGGCCAGCTGGCCGGGGTCCACGCCGGGGGCGGGCAGTACGCCGATGGCGCTGACCTGCCCGTCGCGGGCGGCGAGCCGCTGGGCCTCGGCGTCGCCGAAGAAGAGCGCGCTCTGCTGTGCGAGGTCGCCGGGGGCGGTCTTCGCGACGCCGCTCACCCGGTACGTCTTCGGCGCGCCGGTGGACTGCACGGTGAGCTCGGAGCCGGGCTTCAGCCCCGCGCGGGCGGCCAGCGCGTGGTCGACGACGACTTCGTCGCCGCCCTGGGGGGCTCGGCCCTCGGCGAGGGTGAAGGGGGTGAGGACGGCGGAGGTCCAGGCGTGCCCGTACGAGGGCTTCGCGTCGCCCGCCGGTGCCTTGACCAGGGGGACGGCCTGGAAGGTGAGTTCGGGCACGGCCCGCTCGACGCCCGGCACGGACCGCACCGTGTCCAGGGTGGCGGCGGGGAGCCAGGCCCGCTCGGCGACGGGCTTGGCCTTGTGCTTCTCCTTGGTCTTGCCCTTCTTCTCCTTGACCGTGGTCTCGTGGACGTTCTGGTCGGCGGAGACGAGGACCGGCGTGGCCGCATAGCGCTCGGTGCCGATCTTTCCGCGGAGGCCCGTTTCCAGGAGCGTGCCGCACGCGGTGATGAGGGCGGCCGCGCACAGGAGCGCGACGAAGGCGCCGAGGAAACCGGCTTTGCGGTCTCTGACGGTCTGAAGGGCGTAACGCAGCATCATGCGGTCAACTCTGCCGCCGGGCCCGCCGCCTGACATTGGCGTACCCCGGCGTCTGCGCCCGGGGGTTAGCCCTACTACTCCAGACCGTCGGTCTCCTCGCCCTCCGCTTCCAACGCGCGGCGGACCACCCGCAGGGCCATGCCCTCCGGGTATCCCTTGCGGGCGAGCATCCCGGCGAGGCGCCGGATCCGCTTGTCGCGCTCCAGGCCGCGGGTGGAGCGGAGCTTGCGCTCCACGAGCTGCCGGGCGGTCTGCTCCTCCTGCTCGGAGTCGAGCTGTTCCAGGGCCTCCTCCACGAGGGTGGCGTGCACCCCCTTGGTCCGGAGCTCCTGCGCGAGCGCCCGGCGGGCCAGACCCCGGCCGCGGTGCCGGGACTCGACCCAGGCTCCGGCGAAGGCGGCGTCGTCGATCAGGCCCACCTCCTCGTACCGGGAGAGGACCTGCTGTGACACCTCCTCGGGGATGCCCCGCTTGTGCAGGGCGTCCGCGAGCTGGCGCCGGGTGCGGGGGCTCCCGGTGAGCAGGCGCAGGCAGATCGCCCGCGCCTGCTCCTCGGGGCTCTGGGGCGGCAGTTCCGGGCGGCCTTCACGGCCGCCCCGGCTCCCGCCGCCCCCTTCCTGCTCCCGCACGGGTCAGCTCTTGGCGACGGCGGCCTTGGCCGCGGTCTTGGCCTTCGTCGCCGGGGCGGGCACGGCGGCGGCAGCGGCGTCGGCCGGAGCCTCGGCGGCCTCGTCCGCGGCGGCGTCCTTGCGCACGCCCACGCCGAGCTTCTCCTTGATCTTCCGCTCGATCTCGTTGGCGAGATCCGGGTTGTCCTTCAGGAAGTTGCGGGCGTTCTCCTTGCCCTGGCCGAGCTGGTCGCCCTCGTACGTGTACCAGGCGCCGGCCTTGCGGATGAAGCCGTGCTCCACGCCCATGTCGATCAGGCCGCCCTCGCGGCTGATGCCCTGGCCGTAGAGGATGTCGAACTCGGCCTGCTTGAAGGGCGGCGCGACCTTGTTCTTCACGACCTTGCAGCGGGTGCGGTTGCCGACCGCCTCCGTGCCGTCCTTCAGGGTCTCGATGCGGCGGATGTCGATGCGCACCGAGGCGTAGAACTTCAGCGCACGGCCACCGGTGGTGGTCTCCGGCGAGCCGAACATCACACCGATCTTCTCGCGGAGCTGGTTGATGAAGATCGCGGTGGTCTTGGACTGGTTGAGCGCACCGGTGATCTTCCGGAGCGCCTGGCTCATCAGACGGGCCTGGAGACCCACGTGCGAGTCGCCCATCTCACCCTCGATCTCGGCGCGGGGCACCAGGGCCGCCACGGAGTCGATGACGATCAGGTCGAGGGCGCCGGAGCGGACGAGCATGTCCACGATCTCCAGCGCCTGCTCACCGGTGTCCGGCTGCGACAGGATGAGGTTGTCGGTGTCGACGCCGAGGGCCTTCGCGTACTCGGGGTCGAGCGCGTGCTCGGCGTCCACGAAGGCGACGGTGCCGCCGGCCTTCTGCGCGTTGGCCACGGCGTGCAGGGTCAGGGTCGTCTTACCGGAGGACTCCGGCCCGTACACCTCGATCACGCGGCCGCGGGGCAGCCCGCCGACGCCGAGGGCGATGTCCAGCGCGGTCGACCCGGTGGGGATGACCTCGATGGGGTCGTTCGGCTTGTCGCCGAGGCGCATGACCGCACCCTTGCCGAATTGCCGTTCAATCTGTGCGAGCGCGGCGTCGAGAGCCTTCTCGCGGTCGGTGCCTGCCATGGGTTCCACCCGGTTTGCTTGAGTCGATCGCTTCACGCCATTGACGCTAATGCCTGCCACTGACAATGCGCCTCCACGACCGGTTCGGCTGTGGATAACTCATCAGAATGGATGTTCGATTTCCCTGTCAAGCGCGCCACGCGGGACCCACCCGAGACGCGCGCGGCGCGAAGTGACAACCCAAGGTTGACGCCCTCTCGACTGTCAACCTACGGTTGCACTTATGACGAACCCTTCAGTGGAACCCGTTCGCATGACCAATCCGGTACGCCTCGACGACCTCATCGAGGCCATCAAGAAGTCCCACAGCGACACCCTGGAGCAGCTCAGCGGAGCCGTCGTCGCCGCCGAGCACCTCGGCGACGTGGCGGACCACCTCATCGGCCACTTCGTCGACCAGGCCCGCCGCTCCGGCGCCTCCTGGACCGACATCGGCCGGAGCATGGGCGTCACCCGCCAGGCCGCCCAGAAGCGCTTCGTCCCGAAGGCCGACAAGGAGGGCGACGCCGGCCTCGACCCGAGCGCGGGCTTCGCCCGCTTCACCCCCCGCGCCCGCAACGTCGTCGTGGCCTCGCAGCAGGAGGCCCACGCCGCCGGCGGCACCGAGATCTGCACCGGCCACCTGGTCCTGGGCCTGCTGGCCGAGCCCGAGGGGCTCGCCGCGCTCGCGCTCGCCGCCCAGGGGGTCGCGGCGGACGACGTGCGCGCCGCCGTGACCGCCACCCTGCCCCCGGCGGCCGCGGAGGTCCCCGCGCTGATCCCCTTCGACGCCAACGCCAAGAAGGCCCTGGAGCTCACCTTCCGCGAGGCGCTGCGCCTGGGCCACGGCTACGTCGGCACCGAGCACATCCTGCTCGCGCTCCTGGAACTGGAGGACGGCGAGGGCGTGCTCAGCGGCCTCGGCGCGGACAAGGCCGTCACCGAGGCGACCGTCACCGAAGCCTTGGCAGCCGTACTCGGCGACGCGGACGGCGGCGCCGAGTAGGGGCGTCCGCGTCCTTGGTCAGCGCGTACCGCTTCACGTACGCGCCGAGGAACGCCTGCAGCGTGGCGACGGCCGGGATGGCGACGAGCGCCCCGACCGCGCCCAGCAGGGCGGTGCCCGCGACGACCGAACCGAAGGCCACCGCGGGGTGGATGTCCACCGTCTTCGAGGTCAGCTTCGGCTGGAGGACGTAGTTCTCGAACTGCTGGTAGACCACCACGAAGCCGAGGACGTACAGCGCGTACCAGGGGTCGACGGCGAAGGCGATCAGAATCGGCAGCGCGCCCGCCAGATAGGTGCCGATGGTGGGGATGAACTGGGAGACCAGCCCCACCCACACGGCGAGGGCGGGCGCGTACGGCACGCCGAGGATCACCAGCAGGATGTAGTGGGCGATGCCGGAGATCAGCGCCATCAGCCCGCGCGAGTACAGGTAGCCGCCCGTCTTGGTGAGGGCGATCTCCCAGGCGCGCAGCACCTCGGCCTGCTTCGCGGGCGGCAGTACGGAGCACAGCGCGCGCCGCAGCCGCGGCCCGTCGGCGGCGAAGTAGAAGGAGAACAGCCCGATCGTCAGCAGCTTGAACAGTCCGCCGAGCACGGTGGCGGACACGTCGAGCACGCCGCTCGCGCTGTTCTGCACGTACTTGCGCAGCCAGTCGGAGCGCAGCAGGCTCTCCTGGATCTCCAGCCGGGAGAACTCCGTGCGGAAGGTGGCGTTGATCGAGTTGATCACCCTGTCGAGGTAGCCGGGGAAGCCTTCCACCATCTCGATGATCTGTCCGGCGAGCATCGAGCCGAGCAGGGTGAGGAAGCCGGCGGTCGCGACGAACACCCCGAGGAACACCAGGAAGGTGGCGAGCCCGCGGCGCATCCCGCGGGCCGCCATCCGGGACACCGCGGGCTCGATCGCCAGCGCGAGGAAGAAGGCGATCAGGATGTTGACCAGCAGCCCGATCAGCTGGTGGAAGGCCCAGCTGCCGAGCTGGAAGCAGGCGACCAGGGCCAGTACGAGCACCACGGCGCGGGGCAGCCACGGCGGCATCCGCGCCTCCGCCCGGCCCCCGGCCGGCGGACGGCCGCCTCCGGACGGGCCGCGCGCCGGGTCGACCGGCCACGTCGGCGTCGTCTCCCCCGCTCCCCGGGGGGCTTCGGGCGGGTCCGTCGTCTCATCAGTCGCTGCCACGCGGCCAAGTCTGTCCCACCGGCAGCCCGTACCGTAAAAACTGCGCAGCTCAGCGCAGCGAAGCCGGCACGTCCATCGCCGAACACACGGCCCGCCACACGTCCTTGGCCTCCCAGCCCGCGTCCAGCGCCTGGTGGACGGTCCGGCCGCCCAGCTCCGCCATGACGTGGTCCCGCGCGAAGGAGTCCGCGTAGCCCGCACCGAAGTGCTCCGCCATCCGCTCCCAGAAAATCGTCAACCGCATGACCCCAGTATCCCGCCCCGGAGAGTGCACCGGCCCCGTTCGTCCCCCCTCGCCGCGTCACGGCGCCCTACGGTTTCTCGCATGCCTGGAGACGAAGCCCCCTCGTCGGCCGCCCTGGCCCCGCTGGCCCGCGCCGAGCAGTTCATCTGGCTCACGGCCCGCGTGCTGGAGCAGCGGCGGTTCGCGTTCCACTTCCTCGGCGGGGACGCCGATCCGGTGGACACAGCCCTCTGCTCCTACCTCAACGGCGACGGCGGCTACGGGCACGCGCTCGATCCGGATCTGCGCGGCCCGCTCAGCCAGCCCCTGCACACCGCGCACGCGCTGCGCGTCCTGGACAGCCTGGGCCGCTGCGCCGGTCAGCGCATCGAGCGGCTCTGCCGCCACCTGACCCGGGTCTCCACGCCGGACGGCGCGCTTCCGGTGGTCTCCCCGGCCCCGCGCGGCTACCCCGCGGCCCCCTACCACCCGGTCTTCGACGATCCGCCGGGCGAGCTGCTGACCACGGGCCCGGTCGTCGGCGTACTGCACCGCAACCGGATCTGGCACGCCTGGCTGTTCCGGGCGACGGACTTCTGCTGGGACCGGGTCGAGGGCCTGCGCCGCTCGCATCCGTACGAGATCCAGAGCGCGGTGGCCTTCCTCGACGGCTCCCCCGACCGGGCCCGCGCGGCGGCGGCCGCGGACCGGCTGGGCCGGCTGGTGCGCGAGCAGCGGCTCGTGGTGCTGGATCCGCGGCGGCGGCACGAGTACCCGCCCGCCCCGGGCTACGCGCCGGGCGAGCAGCTGTACCCGCACGACTTCGCGCGGCGCCCTGAGTCGCTGGCCCGCGCCTGGTTCACCGACGAGGAGCTGCGCCGCTCGCTGGACTTCCTGGCCGCCGAGCAGCAGGCGGACGGCGGCTGGCCGGTGCGCCGCCGGGCCTGGGCGCCGGGCAGCTCGCTGGAGCGGCGCCCGATCGCGACCCTGGAGGCCCTGCTCACCCTGCGGGCGTACGGTCGCCCGCTCGGCCCGGCTAGCCGCCCAGGGCCCGTACGCCCGCGGTGACGACGACGGCGGCCGCGACGACCAGCAGGAACGGGGCCCGCAGCAGCAGGGCGACCGCGGCGGCGGCGAGCCCGGCGGCGCGGGCGTCGAGGACGAGCTCGTGGCCGGTGCTGAAGGTCTGCTGGGCGGTGAGCGCGGCGAGCAGCGCGACCGGCAGCAGGGCGGAGAGGCGGCGCACCAGCGGCCGCTCCAGGGCCCCGGCGGGGACGAGCAGCCCGGCGAGCTTGACGGCGTAGCAGCCGACGACGGTGAGCCCGATGGCGATCCAGACGTTCACGAGCGGCGTCCCTTCATCCACAGCACGGCCGGCGCGGCCAGCGCGGCGATCAGTACGGGCACACCGGCGGGCAGCACCGGCAGGAAGGCGAGCCCGAGGACCAGCGCCAGGGCGGCGACGGCCCGCTCGGTGGCGGTCTTCAGCATCGGCGCGAGCAGGGCCAGGAACACGGCCGGTCCGGCGGCGTCCAGCCCCCAGGCGGAGGTGTCGCCGATGGCCTCGGCGCCGAGCGCGCCCAGCAGGGTGGTGAGGTTCCACAGCACGTACAGGCTGAGCCCGGTCAGGCCGAACCCGAGGCGGGCCGACTTCCGGTCGGGCTGCGCCAGCGCCACGGCGGTGGTCTCGTCGATGACCCAGTGCGCGGCGAGGGGCCGCAGGGCGCGCGGCAGGGCGAGCAGCTGCGAGAGCCGCAGCCCGTAGAAGGCGTTCCGCGTCCCGAGGAAGAAGGCCCCGGCGGCGGCCGTGAAGGGGTTCCCGCCGGCGGCCAGCGCCCCGACCAGGGCGAACTGCGAGGCGCCGGTGAAGACGAGCAGGCTCAGCACGCAGGCCTGCGCCACGCTGATCCCCGCTCCGGCCGCGGTCACGCCGAAGGCGAACCCGGACAGCCCGACGGCCACCCCGACCCCGAGCGCGTCCCGTACGACAGCGGCCCGCGGCCGCTCGACGGCGACCCCCGCGGGGGTCTCCTGCATCACCATCCGTTGTTCTCCCACGCCCCGAAGCTATGCGGGGCGGGGCGGGCGGGTCTTGTACGTTCTTGCGCGCGGCCGGGCGCGCGTCCACCACGCACCGTGACGGCGACACTACGGTCGACGCATGCCAGTCTCTCCCGACCGGGCCCCCCGGCACCGGGCTCCCCGCTGGGCGGCCTTCCTCTGTGCGGCCGGACTGATCACCTCCGGCGCCCTGTTCATCCGGTACCTGCACGACCGGCCGCACGGCCTGGGCAAGCACCGGGAGCAGCTGCTCCAGTTCGCCGGTCATCGCGAGGAGGCGTGCGGGGCCGTCTACGAGCTGGGCCGGCGGTGTGAGACCAGCAGCGCGCGCATCGACGCCTTCCAGCACGCCATCAGCGCCGACAGCCACTGGCTGATCCCCTCGTACGCGCTGGCGCTCCTGTCGGTGTTCGGGCTGGGTGTCCTCTTCCTGTACCGGCTGGCGTCGCGGAGGTTCGCCTTCCGGGCGATGCTCCTCACCCCGGTGGCCGCCGCGGCGGACCTGGCCGAGAACGCCTTCCTGCGCAGCGCCCTGCAGCACATGGCCGACGATCCCGACTACGAGTTGGTGGCGGCGGCCTCGTTCGCGCTGCTGAAGTGGGCGCTCGTCGCCCCGCTGTTCCTCGCCGCGGGCTGGGTGCTCCTCACCCTGCTGGCCAGGTGCTTCACGGGGAGGGCGCAACTGCGGCTCTCCCCGAAGCCGCCGGTCCTGCCGGGAAGTCCGGGGATCGCGCGCCGGATGGCGCGGACCCGCGCGGTCGAAGGCGTCCGCCGGGCGGCCTACGGGGCGGGTTTCTGGGCGCTGTTGATCAGCCGCAGGATCCGGCGGCACGGCCCGCGGCTCCCCGTGCGCTTCGCCCACCGGCTCGCCCACGGCGCCGGCCGGGCGCCGGACGATCTGCAGATCGTCGTGCCGCCGGCGGCGCCGCACCGCTCCTCGCCCCTGCAGGACTGGACCGCGCCGCGGAGCGAGCAGAAGCCGCCGGAGAGTGCGCACCGCCGCTGGCGGAGCCGGGCCCTGCCCCTGCCCGGCCGCGAGGCGGCGGAGGTCGGCATCTGCGTGTCCGGCGGCGGGATCCGCTCCGCGTCCGTCACCCTCGGCGCCCTGCAGGCCCTGCGCGAGGCGGAGGTGCTGACCAAGGCGCGCTACCTGGTCTCCGTGTCCGGTGGCGGGTTCACGGCCGGGGCCTTCCAGCTGGCGCTGACCACGAGGCAGCCGCGGGACCGGCGGAAGGAACCTCCGCCGCCGGCCGACCTGGCGAAACCGGAGGACGTGTTCGCTCCCGGCAGTCCCGAAGAGCACCATCTGCGGCGGCACGCCAAGTACCTGGCGGACAGCCCGCAGGAGTTCGTACGGGCCCTGGCCGCGGCGCTGCGCGGGGTCCTCGTATCCCTCACGCTGCTGGCCCTGACCTTCACCGTGGCCGGGATCGCGCTCAACGAGTTCTATTCGCTCGTCCCCGTGATCGAGATCGAACGCTTCCGGCCGGGCGGCTTCGACCCCACCTCGGCCTCGGGTGCGTCCACGGGCGTCCGGCCCCTGTTCCTCCCCCGCTACGCCTGGCTGCCCATCAGCGGTCTGGTCGCGGTCGCCGGCGCGGTGTCCCTGGCGGCCTCCCTGCTCCGGCCGCGCACCGGGTCCGGGTGGCCCCGCTGGCTGCGGATCTCGGTGAAGGGCATCGTGTGGATGGCCGTCGGGATCGCGCTGTACGCCCTGCTCATCCCCCTGGTGCTGTGGTTCTTCGCCTGGCTGGCGCAGCGTCAGAACCTGTTCCCGGAAGGGACGCAGGGCGTGTCCCTCCTCGCCGGCCTCACGGCGGCCCTCACCTGGCTCGGCGCGATGTTCACCGCGCTGTACCAGCAGGTGAAGAAGATCCGGCCGGACGGCGAGAAGGCGGGCTGGTTCTCCGGGAGCGGCGCCTCGCTCGTCACCAGGGTCGGCACGGGCTGGCTCCAGCACCTCGTCGTGTGGGTGGTGCTCCTCGTGCTCGGCTTCGTCGGCCTCGCCGTGCTCTCCTGGTCCACCGTGCTGTCCGACCAGTGGCACTGGGGGTGGCGGCTGGGCCTGCCCGCCGCGCTGCTCCTCCTGGCCGTGGTGCTCGACCAGACCATGTGCAGCCTGCACCCCTTCTACCGGCAGCGGCTGGCCAGCGCCTTCTCGGTGCGGCGCGCGGTGCTGTGGGACGGCTCCGTCGGGGCACTTCCGTACGACTACCACGCGGAGTTGACCCGGCTGAGCACGCACGCCGAGCGGGTGAAGCCCTTCCCGCAGGTCATCTTCGCGGCGGCCGCGGCCCTGTCCAGCCGCAACCGCACGGCGCCGGGCAGGCCGGCCGTGCCCTTCACCTTCGCCTCCGACTACGTCGGCGGGCCGGACGTCGGCTGGGTCAAGACCTCCACCCTGGAGCGGATCTCGCACCCCCTCATCCAGCGCGACCTGACCGTCCAGTCCGCCGTCGCCGTCTCGGGCGCGGCGTTCGCGTCCACGATGGGCACGCAGTCGAAGGCGGTGCAGCGGCTGCTGGCCCTGTCCAACCTGCGTCTGGGCACCTGGCTGCCCAACCCGCTGTACCTCGCCGAGGTCGCCAAGTTCGCGCCGGACTGGACCATGCCCCGGCTGCCGCGGATGCGGCGGCTGCGCTACCAGCTGCAGGAGCTGATCGGGCTGTACTCGGACACCAGCCCCATGCTGCTGTGCACGGACGGCGGGCACATCGACAATCTGGGGCTGGTGGAGCTGCTGCGGCTGCGCTGCCGGAAGATCTACGTCATCGACTCCAGCGGCGACGTCCCCCCGCTGGCCACCACGCTCGCCCAGGCGATCGCGCTGGCGTACGAGGACCTCGGCGTGGAGATCACCTTCGACGGGCCGGACCAGAACATGCTCACGCTCGTGCCGGGCAGCGCCGAGAAACTGTGCCCGGAGGACCCGATGTCGGCCCTCAACGCGCGCCTCTCCGCGCGGTGCGTCGTACGGGGCACCATCCGCTACCCGGAGCCCATCGAGTTCACCCCGGGCGAGGCCGAGACCCGGGAGGGCACGATCATCTTCGCGAAGGCCAGCCTGACCACCGACATGCCCTACGAGCTGCTGAGCTACGCCCTCACCGAGAAGGTCTTCCCCCGCCAGAGCACCTTCGACCAGTCCTTCGACCACGACCAGTTCGACGCCTACCTGGCACTCGGCCGCCATCTCGGCGCCTCCGCCGCGGGCAGCCGGCCCGTCATGCGCGTCCAACCGCATCCGGGCCCGTAGCACGGAGGCTAGGCCTTGCCGCCCGCTCCCCGTTCCATGCGGTACGCGCCCGGAGGCACGCCCACGATCCGGGTGAAGTGCCGGTTCAGGTGCGGCTGGTCGGTGAAGCCGACGGCGACGGCCGCCTCCGCCGGCGGGGTGCCCGCGTCGAGCAGCCGGCGGGCCCGCCGCACCCGGGCGTCGGTCAGCCAGGTGTGCGGCGGCATCCCGTACCGCTCCCGGAAGGCGCGCAGCAGGGCGAAGGGGCTCGTCCCCAGCTCCGCCGCCAGTTGCTCCAGCGACGGCGGCTCGGCCATCCGCCCCTCCAGTACGGCCCGGGCCCGCTCGGCGTCGGCGGTGCCCGCGCGTCGTACCGTACGGGCGGGCAGCGGGCCCGCGTGCCGGCTGAGCATCCGCGCCACCACACCCCGCAGCAGCGTGTCGGCGGCCAGCGCGTTCCCGGCCTCGGCGGCCCGGTGGACCTCGGTGATCACCCGGGAGCCCTGCGGGTCGGCGACCATGTCGGCGGTGAAGCCGGGGGTGCCGCGCAGGGTGCCGATCTCGGCGGCGACCTCGGTGATCAGCCCGCGGGAGGGGTAGAGGGTGGCGTACGCCCAGCCCTCGGGCACCCCGGCGCGCGCGGTGTGCGCCACCTCGGGGTTGATCAGGACCACGCTGCCCGGACCGGCCCGTACGGTGCCGCCGGGGAGCCCTATCTCCTCGATGCCGCCGGTGACGGCCGCGATGACGTAGCCGTCGTGGGCGTGGCGCGGGAAGGTGTGCCGGACGTAGTGGGCGCGCAGCAGGTCCAGTCCGGGCAGCTCCGGGTACTGCCAGTGCCGGGCCCACTCCTTGGCCTCCTGGCGTCCCCCGTCCGTCCCCGGCGTCCCCATCCCCCCATTCTGCGCCTCTCCGGGCGGGGGTGTTCTCGCAGGTCCGGCCCGTTGTCAGTGCCGGGGTGCAGGATGGGGGCATGTCCGGCTCCGCGCTCGAATCGTTCTCCCCCGCGACCCGCTCCTGGTTCACGGGGGCCTTCGTCAGGCCCACCTCCGCGCAGGAGGGCGCCTGGCGGGCGATCGGGGCGGGCTCGGACGTGCTGGTCGTCGCGCCCACCGGCTCCGGCAAGACCCTGGCCGCCTTCCTCGCCGCCCTCGACCAGCTGGCCTCGACCCCGCCGCCGGCAGAGCCGAAGAAGCGCTGCCGGGTGCTGTACGTATCGCCCCTGAAGGCCCTGGCCGTGGACGTGGAGCGCAATCTGCGCAGCCCGCTGACCGGCATCCGGCAGGAGTCCGTCCGCCTCGGGCTGCCCGAGCCGGAGATCCGGGTCGGGATCCGCTCCGGGGACACCCCGCCCGCGGAGCGGCGGGCGCTGGCCACCCGGCCGCCGGACATCCTCATCACCACCCCCGAGTCCCTCTTCCTGATGCTGACCTCGGCCGCCCGGGAGGCCCTGGCCGGGATCGAGACCGTGATCCTGGACGAGGTGCACGCGGTCGCCGGGACCAAGCGCGGCGCGCACCTCGCGCTGTCCCTGGAGCGGCTGGACGAGCTGCTGCCCCGCCCGGCGCGCCGGATCGGACTGTCGGCGACGGTCCGGCCGGTGGACGAGGTGGCCCGGTATCTGGCGCCGCGCGGCAAGGTGGAGATCGTCCAGCCGTCGTCGGCCAAGGAGTTCGACCTGTCGGTGGTCGTCCCGGTGCAGGACATGGGCGAGTTGGGCGGCTCCCCCGCCACCGAGGGCAAGGAGGGCGGTGACAAGCCGTCCATCTGGCCGCATGTGGAGGAGCGGATCGCCGATCTCGTCCAGGCCCACCGCTCGACGATCGTGTTCGCCAACTCCCGCCGCCTCGCCGAGCGACTGTGCAACCGGCTCAACGAGATCGCGTACGAGCGGGCGACGGGCGAGCAGTTGGCCGACGGCGCACCGCCCCCGGCGGAGATCATGGCCCAGTCGGGCGCCGCCCACGGAGCCCCGCCGCTGCTGGCCCGCGCGCACCACGGATCGGTGTCCAAGGAGCAGCGGGCCCTGGTCGAGGAGGACCTGAAGGCGGGCCGGCTGCCCGCCGTGGTCGCGACCTCCAGCCTGGAACTGGGCATCGACATGGGCGCGGTGGACCTGGTGGTCCAGGTGGAGTCCCCGCCGTCGGTGGCCTCCGGGCTCCAGCGCGTGGGCCGGGCCGGGCACCAGGTGGGCGCGGTCTCCACCGGCGTGGTCTTCCCCAAGTACCGGGGCGACCTGGTGCAGGCGGCCGTGGTCACCGAGCGGATGCGCACCGGCTCGATCGAGTCCCTGCGGATCCCCTCCAACCCCCTCGACGTCCTCGCCCAGCAGCTCGTCGCGATGACCGCCATGGACACCTGGCAGCTGGACGACCTCCTGGCCCTGGTCCGTCGGGCGGCGCCCTTCGCGGCGCTGCCGGAATCGGCGTTCACCGCCGTCCTCGACATGCTGGCGGGCCGCTATCCCTCGGACGCGTTCGCCGAGCTCAGACCCCGGGTGGTGTGGGACCGCGTCGCCGGGACGATCACCGGCCGGCCGGGGGCGCAGCGCCTGGCGGTGACCTCCGGCGGCACCATCCCGGACCGGGGCCTCTTCGGCGTCTTCCTCGCGGGCTCGGACCCCAAGAAGGGCGGCGGCCGCGTCGGCGAGCTGGACGAGGAGATGGTCTACGAGTCCCGCGTCGGGGACGTCTTCACCCTCGGCACCACCTCCTGGCGGATCGAGGACATCACCCGCGACCGGGTCCTGGTCACCCCGGCTCCCGGGGTCCCGGGGCGGCTGCCGTTCTGGAAGGGCGACCAGCTGGGCCGCCCGCTCGAACTGGGCCGCGCGGTCGGCGCGTTCCTGCGCGAGCTCGGCGGCCTGACCGAGGAGGACGGCCGGCTGCGCCTGCTGGCGGCCGGCCTGGACGCCTGGGCCGCCGAGAACGTCCTGGCGTACCTCGCGGAGCAGCGCGAGGCCTGCGGCCACGTGCCGGACGACCGGACCATCGTGGTGGAGCGGTTCCGCGACGAGCTCGGCGACTGGCGGGTCGTGGTCCACTCCCCCTTCGGCGCGCAGGTGCACGCCCCGTGGGCGCTGGCGCTGGGCGCCCGCCTCGCCGAGAAGTACGGCATGGACGCGCAGGTGATGCACGCCGACGACGGGATCGTGCTGCGCCTGCCCGACGCCGACCTGCTGAGCATGGACCTGCTGGACCACGACCCCTCCGCCCCGCTGTCCTTCGAGTTCGACGACGAGCAGGCCCCGCTCGGCGCGGCCGATGTCGCCTTCGACCACGGCGACGTCAACCAGATCGTCACCGACCAGGTCGGCGGCTCCGCGCTGTTCGCCTCCCGGTTCCGCGAGTGCGCGGCCCGCGCCCTGCTGCTGCCGCGCCGCAGTCCGGGCAAGCGCACCCCGCTGTGGCAGCAGCGCCAGCGCGCCTCCCAACTTCTTCAGGTGGCCTCGGAGTTCGGTTCGTTCCCGATCGTCCTGGAAGCCGTACGCGAATGCCTCCAGGACGTCTTCGACGTGCCCGGGCTGACCGAGCTGATGGGCGACATCGAGGCGCGCCGGGTCCGCCTGGTCGAGGTCACCACCCCCGAACCGTCCCCCTTCGCACGGTCGCTGCTCTTCGGGTACGTGGCCCAGTTCCTCTACGAGGGGGACTCGCCCCTCGCCGAGCGCAGGGCGGCCGCGCTGTCGCTGGACTCCCGCCTGCTGGCCGAGCTGCTCGGCCAGGCGGAGCTGCGCGAACTGCTCGACGCGCAGGTGCTGGAGGAGCTGGAGCGGGAGCTGCAGTGGCTCACCGAGGACCGGCGGGCCAAGGACAGCGAGTCGGTGGCGGACCTGCTGCGGCTGCTGGGCCCGCTGACGGATGCCGAGCTCGCCGAGCGCGGGGCCGAGCCGTCCTGGGTGCGCGAGCTGTCCTCGGCCCGCCGCGTCATCCGGGTCCGGATCGGCGGCGCGGACCACTGGGCGGCGGTCGAGGACGCGGGCCGGCTGCGGGACGCGCTGGGCACGGCGCTCCCGGTCGGCGTCCCGGAGGCCTTCACCGAGCCGGTCAAGGATCCGTTGGGCGACCTCCTCGCCCGGTACGCCCGGACCCACGGACCGTTCACCACGGCCGCCGTGGCGGGCCGGTTCGGCCTGGGAGCGGCGGTCACCGAGGGCGCCCTGCACCGGCTCGCGGCGGCCGGCCGGGTGGTCCAGGGCGAGTTCCATCCGGCGGGCATCGGCCAGGAGTGGTGCGACGCGGCGGTGCTGCGCAGGCTCCGCCGCCGTTCCCTGGCCGCGCTGCGCCAGGAGCTGGAGCCGGTCCCGCCGGCCTCGCTGGCCACCTTCCTCCCGCAGTGGCAGCACCTGGGCGGAGCCCTGCGCGGCATCGACGGCCTGGCCCGGGCGGTCGAGCAGCTCCAGGGCGCGCCGGTGCCGGCCTCCGCGCTGGAGCGCCTGATCCTCCCCTCGCGGGTCAGCGGGTACTCCCCGGCCCTGCTGGACGAGCTGACCACCTCCGGCGAGGTGGTGTGGGCGGGCGCCGGCTCCCTGCCGGGCAAGGACGGCTGGGTCTCCCTCTACCTGGCGGAGGCGGCCCCGCTGCTCCTGCCCCCGCCGCACCCTCTGGAGCAGAGCCCGCTCCACCAGGCGGTCCTGGAGTCCCTGGCGGGCGGGTACGGCCTGTTCTTCCGCCAGATTGCCGATTCCGTGCGCGCGGTGCTGCCCGAAGTCTCCGACATGGCCCTCGCGGATGCGCTCTGGGATCTGGCCTGGTCGGGCCGGCTCACCAACGACACCCTGGCCCCGCTGCGATCGCTGCTCGGCTCGGGCCGGACGGCGGGCTCCACCGCCCACCGGGCCCGGCGCACCGTCCCCCGCGGCCGGTACGGCACGCTCGGCGCGACCGTGTCCCGGACCGGCCCGCCCACGGTATCGGGCCGCTGGTCGGTGCTCCCGTCACAGGCCCCCGACCCGACCCACCGGGCCCACGCCATGGCCCGGACCCTGCTGGACCGGCACGGGGTGGTGACGCGGGGCGCGGTGGCCGCGGAGGGGATCGAGGGCGGTTTCAGCGCGGTCTACCGCGTCCTGTCGGCCTTCGAGGACAGCGGCCAGGCCCGTCGGGGCTATGTCGTCGAGGGGCTGGGCGCGGCCCAGTTCGCGATGGACGGTGCGGTGGACCGGCTCCGGGCCGCCGAGCGGACCCCGCCCCCGCTGGCGGCGGTGGTCCTCGCCGCCGCCGATCCGGCGAACGCGTACGGCGCGGCGCTGCCCTGGCCGGAGCCCCCGGCCGGCGCCACCCACAAGCCGGGCCGCAAGGCGGGCTCCCTGGTGGTTCTGGTCGACGGCGAACTCACCCTGTATCTGGAGCGCGGCGGCAAGACCCTGCTGGCCTGGCCGGATGCCGGGGACCCGCGGCTGACGGCGGCGGTGGCGGCCCTGGCCGCCGCCTCCCGGGCTGGCACCCTCCCGGCCCTCACGGTGGAGCGCATCAACGCCGCCGCCTCCCTGACGTCCCCCCTCGGGTCCGCCTTGGAGTCGGCCGGTTTCCACGCCACCCCGAGGGGCCTGCGCCTGCGCTCCTGACGGCACTTGCCACGGCGGCGAACGGATAACGACTGTTCCGCACATGTCTTGGGCATGTCACAGAACCGTCCTCGACCGCCTCTGAGCTGGCACTCGCACTTATCCATCCCTTATCAAGATGATCACAGGCGTCGCATTGACGATGCACAGTCATGGGGGACGAGAAGAGTGAGCACCATCAGCATGCGCAAGAGCACCCTGGTCGCGGTCGGCCTCGCGGTCGCCGGCACCGTGGCCCTGACGGGCTGCAAGAACGGCAACGAGGACCCGGCTCCGGCCCCGACCTCCTCCGCCCCGGGCGGCGCCAGCGGCGCCCCGGCCAGCCCGAGCGCGGCCCCGGCCAGCCCGTCGGCCGGCGGCGGCTACAGCAGCGAGGCCCCCGCCGCCGGGGCGGCGGGCCAGGCCAAGCCCGGCCAGGCCTTCAAGCTCGGCGAGACCGCCACGGTCCCGTTCGACTACGGCAGCACCAAGGGCGGCACGATCGCCCTCACCGTCACGGCGGTCGAGCAGGGCGACCCGGCCGACCTGGCCTCGCTCAACCTGGGCGACAAGGTGAAGGGGATGATCCCCTACTACGTCCGCTACTCGGTCAAGAACGTCGGCACCGTGGACCTGTCGAACACCACGGTCGGCCACATCAAGGGCCTGCTTCCGGACGGCAGCGAGGCGCAGGGCGTCTCGGTCATCGGCAAGTTCGAGAAGTGCAAGGACGACTCCCTGCCGAGGGGCTTCACCAACGGCCAGACGACGACCGGCTGCGCCATCGCCCTGGCCCCGTCCGCCCAGACGAAGGTGGCCGGCGCCCAGTACTGGGGCAACCCCTACAACAACCTGAGCAACGGCAAGCCCCTCACCTGGAAGTGAGCCCCTGACCCGGAAGCGCCGAGCGGCCCACCAGGCCCCGCCCTTCCGGCACATCGAGCCCCTGCGACGGCACCCCGCCGCAGGGGCTCTCCCCGTTCCACCGGAACTCCCGCGTCAGCGCATCACCTTGATGCCGAAGCGGGCACCGCCGAGCGCGAACTGGATGGCGCTGTGCATGTGGGAGTACATCTCCATGCCGCGGGAGCTGACCAGCGGACCGAGGTCGAGGACGTCCTGCCAGCCGTAGGACCGCAGGAGCGCGGTGACCTCCGCCTTGGCGTCGTCGTGGTCCCCGGCGATGAACATCGTGTGGTCTCCGCCGGCCACGGCCCGCGGGTTGACCACGGTCTCCTGCTCCTGGGTGACGCAGGCCTTGACGACCTTGACCTGCGGCAGGGCACGCTGGATCCGCTCCCCCAGACTGTCGTGGTCGACGGGGTCCAGGGCCGGCATCACCCCCCAGGGGGTGGGCCAGGGATGAGCCTGCTCGGGGTTGTAGACGTACGGGACGGCGTAGTCCATCAGGGTCTTGCCCGCGAGTTGCTTGTCGATGCCGCTGAGCACGCGCACCGCGTTGGCGCCGTCGATCCCGTTGATGACGAAGTCGGCGGCCGCCGCGGCCTCGCCGAAGCTCCGGAGTTCGATGCCGGGGTAGTTCGCGAACCACTGCCCGAAGGGCTCGATGCCCATGAAATCGGGTTCGGTGCGACCGAGGGTGACCTGGGAGTCGCGGGTGCCGACGTAGACCTCGTGCCCGAGTTCCAGCAGCTTGGCGGCGTGCGCGCGGCCACCCGCGCCGGTACCGAGGACTGCGACCTTCATTGCTTTGCTCCGTTCCGTGTTTCCCGACCCCCTGACGACCTCTCCACCATAACATCAGTACGTACGTCCGTACCAATACTTTTGTGCGAGGCTGACTCCATGCACGCAGAGACTCACGAGGAGGCCGCCCCCCGGCGGCGGACGCGCAGGCACGACCCGAACCGGCGCGAGCGGATCGCCCAGGTGGCGGAGGAGCTGATCGCCGAGCGCGGGCTGGAGGGGCTGACACACCGGGCCATCGCCGAGCGGGCGGACGTGTCCCTCTCCTCGACCACCTACCACTTCGCCGACCGCGAGGCGCTGGTCCGGGCCGCGCTGGAACGGGCCGCCGACCGCTTCGCCGGCTTCGTGCGGCAGTGGGCCGAGGAGCACGCCGACGCCACCCCGGAGCAGATCGCCGAGGCGCTGGCCGACAGCGTCATGGCCTGCCTCGGCGAGGGCCGCACCTCGGCCGTCGTCGAGTACGAGCTCCACGTCGCCGCCCTGCGCCGCCCCGACCTGCGGGAGGCGGCGAGCCTGCCCGCCCGGGCGAGCATCGAGGTGATGACCCCGCTGCTCGGCCCCGTGGTCGCCGCGACGATCCCGCCCCTGATGACCGGCCTGTGCCTGCACGCCATGACGGCCCCGACCCCGCCCACCCGCGCCGAGGTCCTGGCCGTTCTCACCCACGCCCTCCGCCCCCCGCACTGACCGCGCCCCGCGGACCCGCCGGAGTCCGCGGCCGACGGACAATGGGGCCATGCCCGAAGGAGACAGCGTCCGGCGCACGGCCACCCGGCTGCACGCCGCCCTGGCCGGCAAACCGCTCACCCGCAGCGACCTGCGCGTCCCCCGCTTCGCCACCGCCGACCTCACCGGCCGCACCACCCTCGAGGTCACCCCCCGCGGCAAACACCTCCTGACCCGCTTCGAGGGCGGTCTCACCCTGCACAGCCACCTCCGCATGGACGGCGCCTGGCACGTCTTCCCCGCGGGCGCGACCTGGCACGGCGGCCCCGCCCACGAGATCCGGGCGATCCTGGCCACCGCCGACCACACCGCCGTCGGCTACCGCCTCCCCGTGCTGGAGCTGATCCGCACCGCCGACGAGGACCGGGCCGTGGGTCACCTCGGCCCCGACCTCCTCGGCCCCGACTGGGACCCCGACCGCGCGGCGGCCAACCTCCTCGCCGCCCCCGAGCGCCCCCTGGGCGAGGCCCTGCTCGACCAGCGCAACCTCGCCGGGATCGGCAACATCTACAAGGCCGAGCTCTGCTTCCTGGCCCAGGTCACCCCCTGGACCCCGGTCGGCGCGCTCCCCGAGGCGACCCTCCCCCGCCTGGCCGCCGCCGCGCACCGCCTGCTGGCCGCGAACACCGGCGACCGGCCCGGCCCCCGCAACACCACCGGCAGCCGCCGCCCCGGCCAGGACCTCTTCGTCTACGGCCGCGCCCGCCGCCCCTGCCTGCGCTGCGGCACCGCCATCCGCGAGGCCCCGCAGGACGGCCGCCCGACCTACTGGTGCCCCCGCTGCCAGCCGGGCCCGACGCCCTAGTTGACGGTCCGTCAGATCCGGTCGTACCGTCCCGGCATGCCCACACCCACCCGTACAGCATCGGCCCCGTACGACCTCACCGGGCGCACTGCCCTCGTGACCGGCGCCGCCAGCGGAATCGGCCGCGCCACCGCCCTGCTCCTCGCCGAGGCGGGGGCGCACGTGCACTGCGCCGACCGCGACGCGCTGGGTCTCGCCGAGACGGCCGCCCTCGTCGCCAAGGCCGGCGGAGCCGCCACCGTCCACCCCCTCGACGTCACCGACCGCGCCGCCCTGAGGGCCGCCGTCGCGGCCGCGGGACCGCTCGACATCGCCGCCGCCATCGCCGGGGTCATGCACACCAGCAGCGTGCTGGAGACCACCGACGAGGACCTCGACCGGGTCCTCGACATCAACTTCAAGGGCGTCCTGCGCACCTGCCAGGAGGCCGCCCGCTCCATGATCGCGGCGGGCCGCCCGGGCTCGATCGTCACGATGGCCTCGGGCGCCGTGGACGCCTCCCAGCCCGGCCTGCTCTGCTACAGCGCCGCCAAGGCCGCCGTCGTCCAGCTGACCAGGACGCTGGCCACCGAGGCCGGCCCGCACGGCATCCGCGTCAACGCCGTGGCCCCCGGATGGATCCGCACCCCGATGACCGGCCGCCACACCCCCGAGGTCCAGGAACAGACCGAGGCGATGATGGTCCGGATGTCCCCCCTGCGCCGGGTCGGCGAGCCCGAGGACATCGCCCAGGCCGTGCTCTACCTGGCCTCGGACGCCTCGTCCTTCACGACGGGTCAGATCCTTCGCCCGAACGGCGGAGTGTCGATGCCCTGGTAGCCCCCGGAGCCGTGGCCACCGCGTCCGCCGATCCCCGCCGGGCCCCGCGCTTCGGCGGCCCCGGTACACAGTGCACCGGCAGCAGCCCCAGCCCCCATCCGCCCACGGCCACCGCGCCCTCCACGGGTCCGGACTCCCCGGGCGCGAAGGCCAGCCGCAGCACGGCCCACCACCACAGCACCCCCACCGCCAGCGCGAGGGTCAACGGCACGGGTATGCGCAGGCGCGGGCACAGGCGCAGTAACCGCCGCACGGCTACCTCCCAAGGGCCGGGACCCGGACGGCCCCATCCTCCCGCACCCCTCCCGGCCCCGCACCCAGAACGGCCGGGAGCCCCGGCCGGTGCTTCACGCACCGGCCGGGGCTCCGGCCACACTCACACACTCACGTGCTCGCTCACGCGGCTACGACATTCACCGCTTCCGCAGGCGCCTTGATGGTCACCCGCTCCGGCCCACCCGTGACCGAAGCCATGGAGACCGAATTGAGCATCGGGCGTACCGGCACACTCACCGGTTCGCTTGCCGCGGCCGACTGTGCCAGCTCGGCCAGCGACAGTTCATCGCTGACTTCGCGCATCAGCTCGGACATCCGTACGTCCAACGCGTCGCAGATCGCGGAGAGCAGCTCGGAGGATGCCTCCTTCTGCCCCCGCTCCACCTCGGAGAGATAGCCGAGCGAAACTCGAGCCGACGAGGAGACTTCGCGCAGAGTACGGCCCTGGCGCTGGCGCTGCCGACGCAGCACGTCACCCAGCAGGCGACGGAGCAGAATCATCGGTGGCTCCCTCCTCTGACCGTGTAGCCGCATCCTTCACGCCCCACCGTACCGCCTCGCGCCGCGGCCGTGCGGGGAGCGATGTCGTGTTCACTCAGGGCTGTAAACATCAAATCCCCCCGTTCTGTTCCGTATCCTGCCCCCGCAGATTCTCGCGGAGTTCGCTCGAGAGCAGTTCGAGCACTGTCCGTGCACTCTCCCTACGGATTTCCGCGCGGGAGCCGTTCAACCGCAGCCGGGCCGTTTTCCTGCCCCCCGGACCCGCCACGGCGACGAAAACGGTGCCCACCGGCTGCCCGTCCTGCGGGTCCGGACCGGCCACGCCGGTGGTCGCGATCCCCCAGGAAGCGCCCATCACCCGCCGCACCCCGGTCGCCATCTCCTCCGCGACCTGCGCGTTCACCGCGCCTTCGGCCGCAAGCAGGCCGGCGTCCACTCCCAGGATCCGGTGCTTGAGCTCCGTCGCGTAGGCCGTGACCGAGCCGCGGAAGGACCGGGACGCCCCGGGTACGGCCGTGAGCTCGGCGGCCACCATGCCGCCCGTCAGGGATTCCGCGACGGCGAGGGTCTGGTCACTCTCCGCGAGCAGCCGCAGCACGTCCGCGGCCACATCGGCCGCCCCAGCCACTCCGGTTTCAGTTCCGGACACCCGAAGATTCCCCCGCCGCGTATGTCACGTCGCGGCCCGCTCCGCCGCGAGGCCCTTGCGGCGGAGTACGACCGCCTGCCGGATGTAGTCCAAACCGGTGACGACGGTCAGTACGACCGCGAGCGCCATCACCCAGAAGCGCAAGGTCGCCAGCGGGCCGGTCAGCGCGAGCACGTACATGCCCACGGCCGTGCCCTGCGCCAGGGTCTTCAGCTTGCCGCCGCGGCTGGCCGGAATCACTCCGTAGCGGATCACCCAGAAGCGAAGGAGCGTGATCCCGAGCTCCCGCCCCAGGATCACCCCGGTCACCCACCAGGGCAGGTCGCCCAGCCAGGAGAGGCAGATCAGCGCGGAGCCCATGATCGCCTTGTCGGCGATCGGGTCGGCGATCTTGCCGAAGTCCGTGACCAGGTTGTACGTCCGGGCCAGGTGCCCGTCGAAGATGTCCGTGATCATGGCGACGGCGAAGGCCGCCCAGGCCCACGCCCGCCAGGCCGGGTCGTAGCCGCCCTCGGCCAGCAGCAGGAAGACGAATCCCGGCACCAGGACGAGCCGGATCATCGTCAGGATGTTGGCGATGTTCCACAGGCTGGCCTGATCGACCGCCGCGGCTCCCAGCTTCGCGCCGGGCGCGGGCCGGCGGCCGGTCCCGCCCGCCGCAGATGCCGGGACTCCGGTCATCCGGCCGCCTCCTCAAGGTCCATGCCCAGGGGCTCGGCCACCAGGTCCACACCCAGGGAGCCGACCACCTTGGCCGTGACGATACGCCCGGGGACCAGCCCCGTGCCGTCCGTGAAGACGACCTGTCCGTCGGTCTCGGGGGCCTGGTGGGCGGCGCGCCCGTAGGCACCCTCGCCCTCCTCCGCCTCGTCCAGCGGAACGACCGTCTCGACGAGTACTTCCAGGGTCTCCCCGATCCGCTCCTCCGCGCGCTGCGAGGTGAGCTCCTCGGCGAGGCGCTGCATGTGGGCGAGACGCTCGGCGATGGTGTCCTCGTCCAGCTTGTCCTCGTAGCCGGCGGCCTCGGTGCCGTCCTCGTCGGAGTAGCCGAAGACGCCGATGGCGTCCAGGCGCGCGTTCGTGAGGAAGCGCTCCAGCTCGGCGAAGTCCGATTCCTTCTCGCCGGGGAAGCCGACGATGAAGTTGGACCGTACGCCGGCCTGCGGGGCCTTGCTGCGGATGGTGTCCAGCAGCTCCAGGAACCGGTCGGTGTCACCGAAGCGGCGCATGGCGCGCAGCACGTCGGGGGCCGAGTGCTGGAAGGACAGGTCGAAGTACGGGACGACCTTGGGGGTCGAGGTCAGTACGTCGATCAGGCCGGGCCGCATCTCGGCCGGCTGGAGGTAGCTGACGCGGACGCGCTCGATGCCGTCCACGGCCGCCAGCTCGGGCAGCAGGGTCTCCAGCAGGCGGATGTCGCCCAGGTCCTTGCCGTAGGAGGTGTTGTTCTCGGAGACCAGCATGATCTCCTTGACGCCCTGCTCGGCGAGCCAGCGCGTCTCGCCCAGCACGTCGCTGGGGCGGCGCGAGATGAAGGAGCCGCGGAAGGACGGGATGGCGCAGAAGGAGCAGCGCCGGTCACAGCCGGAGGCGAGCTTCACGGAGGCGACCGGGCTCTTGTCCAGACGGCGGCGCAGCGGCGCGCGCGGCCCGGAGGCGGGCGCGAGCCCGTCCGGCAGGTCTGCGGGGGCCTCGGCGGGCTCCTCCGCGGGCGCCTGGGCGTGGCCGGGCAGGGCCACGTCGGCGCTCTGCCGCTCGGCCGGGCTGATCGGCAGCAGCTTGCGCCGGTCGCGCGGGGTGTGCGCCTCCACGCTGCCACCGCTCAGGATGGTCTGGAGGCGGTTGGAGATGTCGGCGTAGTCGTCGAAACCGAGGACTCCGTCGGCCTCGGGGAGCGCTTCGGCGAGCTCCTTGCCGTAGCGCTCGGCCATACAGCCGACCGCGACGACGGCCTGGGTCTTGCCGTGATCCTTCAGATCATTGGCTTCCAGGAGGGCGTCTACGGAGTCCTTCTTGGCGGCTTCGACGAAGCCACAGGTGTTGACGACGGCTACGTCCGCGTCGGCGGCGTCCTCGACGAGCTCCCAGCCATCCGCCGCCAAGCGGCCTGCGAGCTCCTCCGAGTCCACCTCGTTACGGGCGCAGCCAAGAGTGACAAGGGCGACGGTACGGCGTTCGGGCATGGACTCAAGACTACTTCGTCCCGGCGCGGGCCCCGCCCCAAGTCCCCCCACAGCAAGATCCCCGGGGCCGGCGGCGGACTCCGCACAGCGCACCGGGGATCCGGATTCAAGCGCTCCGCCCTAGGGCGGCCCCGCCTCAGCCCGCCTGGGGCTGGTTCTGGAGGGGGTCTTCCTTGGTGTAAGTGAGACGTTCCACCTGACCCGGCTGGAAGTCGTCCTTGATCTCCTTGCCGTTCACGAACAGCTTCACGGCGCCGGCGTCGCCGAGCACGAGGTCGACGGACTCCTTGTCCGTGAAGGTCTTGGACTCGCCCTGCATGAGGGTGCCGTCGAAGAGCAGCTTGCCGGTGTGGTCCTTCGCGGAGATCCAGCTCTCCCCGGTGTCGGCCGTCAGGACGACCGTGACGAGGTCCTTGGGTGCTGCCGCGATGGCGCTGTCGGAAGGCTCCGGCTTCGGCGCCTGCGGGGTCTGCTGCGGCTGGGCGGCCGGCTTCCCACCGCTCTGCTTGGGGGCGGGCTTCGGGGCGGCGGAACCTTCCGCCACGGGCCGCTTGTCCTTGTCGTCACCGCCGCTGAAGGCGGTGAAGCCCACGAAGCCGATCACGGCGACGATGGCGGCGACCATGGCGGCGGTCCAGTTGGGCCGCTGCCGCTCGGGGCGGATGCGCTCGGCATCGAACATCGGCGCGGCGGGGGTGGGTGCCGGCCGGCCGCCGTGGGCCGCGTCGTAGGCCTCGACCAGGGGTACCGGGTCGAGGTGGACGGCGCGGGCGAGCGTACGGATGTGACCGCGGGCGTAGACGTCGCCGCCGCACCGCGTGAAGTCGTCCTCTTCGATCGCGTGCACGATCGGGATGCGCACGCGGGTGGTGGAACTGACCTCGTCGACGGTGAGCCCGGCGGCGATCCGGGCCTTCTTGAGGGCCGTCCCGATGGACGGTCCTTCGACGGGACGTTCGACGAGGCGGTCCTCGGACCGGTCGTCGGTCGAAGGCCGCTCTTCTTCGGGGGAGTTGGAGTTGCCGATGGACACGTGGGCGCCTTTCGAGCGTGTAGCCACCTGCTGGATGTCCAGTCTAGGGGGGTGACGAAAGGGTGGAGCAACCGGAGGGTGCACTTCCTACGCCATCCGAATGGCTAAGGGAGGTCGCCCCGGTGCGGCGACCCGGCGCCGTGCGCGATGCCGTGCGCGGTGCCGCCACCTCTCTTCAACTGGACGCGGGCCGAGGGGAAACGGTTGCCCGGAAAATCGCCTGGACCGCACACGCGTCATGACTGTGCCTCCCCCCGGATGACGGCGAGCACCCCGTCCAGGTCGTCGGCCTTCAGCAGGACGTCGCGCGCCTTCGAACCCTCGCTCGGCCCCACGATCCCCCGCGACTCCATCAGGTCCATGAGCCGGCCGGCCTTGGCGAAGCCCACCCGCAGCTTGCGCTGGAGCATCGAGGTGGAGCCGAACTGCGTGGAGACCACCAGCTCCGCCGCCTGGCACAGCAGGTCGAGGTCGTCGCCGATGTCCTCGTCGATCTCCTTCTTCTGCTTCTGCCCGACGGTGACGTCGTCCCGGAAGACCGGGGCCATCTGGTCCTTGCAGTGCTGGACGATCCCCGCGATCTCGTCCTCGGTGACGAAGGCCCCCTGGAGGCGGACCGGCTTGTTCGCGCCCATCGGCAGGAACAGCCCGTCGCCCTTCCCGATCAGCTTCTCGGCGCCCGGCTGATCGAGGATGACCCGGCTGTCGGCGAGCGAGGAGGTGGCGAAGGCGAGCCGCGAGGGCACGTTCGCCTTGATCAGGCCGGTGACCACGTCCACCGAGGGCCGCTGCGTGGCGAGCACCAGGTGGATGCCGGCCGCGCGGGCCAGCTGGGTGATGCGGACGATCGAGTCCTCGACGTCCCGCGGGGCCACCATCATCAGGTCGGCCAGCTCGTCGACGATCACCAGCAGGTACGGGTACGGGCTGAGCTCGCGCTCGCTGCCCGGCGGCAACTGGATCTTGCCGTCCCGGATCGCCCGGTTGAAGTCGTCGATGTGCCGGTAGCCGAAGGCGGCCAGGTCGTCGTAGCGCAGGTCCATCTCGCGCACGACCCACTGGAGCGCCTCGGCGGCCCGCTTGGGGTTGGTGATGATCGGCGTGATCAGGTGCGGGATGCCCTCGTACGCCGTCAGCTCCACCCGCTTGGGGTCGACGAGGACCATCCGCACGTCCTCCGGGGTGGCCCGGACCATGATCGAGGTGATCAGGCAGTTGATGCAGGAGGACTTGCCGGAGCCGGTGGCGCCGGCGACCAGCACGTGCGGCATCTTGGCGAGGTTGGCCATGACGTAGCCGCCCTCGACGTCCTTGCCGAGCGCGACCAGCATCGGGTGGTCGTCCTCGGCCGCGTCCGCGAGGCGCAGTACGTCGCCCAGGTTGACCATCTCGCGGTCGGTGTTCGGGATCTCGATGCCGACGGCGGACTTGCCCGGGATCGGGCTGATGATCCGCACGTCCGGCGAGGCCACGGCGTAGGCGATGTTCTTGGTCAGCGCGGTGATCCGCTCGACCTTGACCGCCGCGCCCAGCGTGACCTCGTACCGGGTGACCGTCGGCCCCCGGGTGAAGCCGGTGACGTCCGCGTCGACCTTGAACTCGGTGAACACGTTGCGCAGCGAGGCGACCACCGCGTCGTTGGCGGCGCTGCGGGTCTTGCCCGGCCCGCCCTTCTCCAGCAGGTCCAGCGAGGGCAGCGCGTACGTGATGTCCCCGCGCAGCTGGAGCTGCTCGGCGCGCGGCGGCAGCGGCTGGGCCTCCGGCGGGGCCTTGGTCAGGTCGGGCACCGACAGCGTCCCGGAGGCCGCGGCGGTGGTGGCGTGCGGGGGCTCGGCGGCCGGTACGGGGCGCTCCTCGCGGGCGGGCGGCACCGGAGCGGTGATGTCCGGGCCCTCCCGCTCGGGGGTGATCCCCTGGGTGAGGTCGGCGACGAGGGGCGAGGGCGGCAGCCCCCCGTAGACCACCCCGTCCAGCGCGGCGGCGGCCGCCGCGGCCACGTCGACGGCGTCCATCTCGCGGTCCATGGCCGGCCGGACCGCGGACCGGCGCGGGCGGCGCCGCCGGGCGAGGGCCTCCTCCTCGGCGGCGTCCGCCGGGTCGGCGGCCGGGCCCGCGCCGGCCGCGGTACGGGCCCGCCACCGCTCGGGATCGTGCCGCTCGGCGGCGGCTCCCGCCGGGGCCTCCCCGTACCCTTCGTCGTATTCGTTCGGGGCGATGATCCCGAGCTTGATGCCGAGCCGCCGCAGCCGCTGCGGGATCGCGTTGACCGGGGTCGCCGTGACCACGAGCAGCCCGAAGATCGTCAGCAGCACCAGCATCGGCACGGCCAGCGGTGCGCCCATGGTGAAGATCAGCGGCTTGGAGGCGCCCCAGCCGATGAGCCCGCCCGCGTTCTGCATCGCGGTGGTGCCCTCGTCCCGGCCGGGTGCCCCGCAGGCGATGTGGACCAGGCCCAGCACGCCGATGACGAGGGCGGACAGCCCGATGCCGATGCGGCCGTTGGCGTCGGTCTGCTCGGGATGGCGGATGAAGCGCACCGCCATGACACCGAGCAGGATCGGCACGAGCAGATCCAGTCGCCCGAAGGCGCCGGTGATCAGCATGGTGACCAGATCCCCGACGGGCCCGCTCAGGTTCGACCAGGTTCCGGCGGCGACGATCAGCGCCAGGGCGAGCAGCAGCAGCGCCACGCCGTCCTTGCGGTGCGCGGGGTCGAGGTTCTTGGCGCCCCGGCCGATCCCGCGGAAGACCGCGCCGACCGCGTGCGCGCAGCCGAGCCACACGGCGCGCACCAGCCGCACCACGCCGCCCGTCGGGGACGGCGCGGGCTTGGCCGCGACCTTCTTGACCGGGGCGCGCTTGGCGGCCGCGGCCTTCTTCGCCGGGGCCTTGCGCGCGGGAGCCGCCTTCTTCGCCGGCGCCGTCGTACGGCCGGTGCGGCTCTTCGCGGTGCCCGCGGTGCTCTGGGAACCCTTGCCGGACGTACGTGAGGCCATGGGGCCGAGGTTACCGGTGACCGCGCCGGTGGACACGCGTGCCCACCCCTTCACCCGTTCGTGTCGCCGGCTCCGCACCACCTTTGACGCCCCACCAGACCTGACACCCCGCCACTTCCAGCCCCGGCGGCACTTGAGGCGCCGGGGGCGGCAGTGGATCGGCTCAGCTCTGCGCAGGCAGCACGGCTCCGCCGCCCGCCCCCGGCTCCAGTGCGTCGAGTGCCCGCCGCAGCCCGGTCAGCTTGCGTTCCAGATGGGCCGCCGTCGCCACCACCGCCGCGTCGGCCGAGTCCTCGCCGAGCTGCTTGGTCAGCGCCTCGGCCTGCTCCTCCACCGCCGCGAGCCGCGCGGAGAGCTCCGCCAGCAGGCCGGCCGTCTCCTTGCTGCCGTCGGCGCCGTTGGTCCCGCCGCCCTCCAGCTGGAGCCGCAGCAGGGCCGCCTGCTCCCGCAGCTGGCAGTTCTTCGTATACAGCTCCACGAAGACCGACACCTTGGCCCGCAGCACCCACGGGTCGAACGGCTTCGAAATGTAGTCCACCGCGCCCGCCGCGTAGCCGCGGAAGGTGTGGTGCGGACCGTGGTTGATCGCGGTGAGGAAGATGATCGGGATGTCCCGGGTCCGCTCCCGCCGCTTGATGTGCGCGGCCGTCTCGAATCCGTCCATGCCCGGCATCTGCACATCCAGCAGGATGACCGCGAAATCGTCCGTCAGCAGCGCCTTGAGCGCTTCCTCCCCCGACGACGCCCGGACCAGTGTCTGATCGAGCGCGGAGAGGATGGCCTCCAGCGCCAGCAGATTCTCCGGCCGGTCGTCGACCAGGAGGATCTTGGCCTTCTGCACCATGCCCTGTCCTCCTCGCCCCGGCATGGGGCCTCCCCGGCTCCTGGCTCCGGCCTGTACGCCGGGCCCCGCCCCAGAGGACGGCATCCTTGCGCCGTCCGTCCTTGTGCCGGTCATCGTAGCCCCAGTCCCGAGATCGCCACACCCTGTCACCAAGATGTCACTGTGCACGAAGCAGAAACGTGGTGGAGGAGCAGAAGGTTCCCTCTGCGCCGTCCGGTCACACCTCTCCGGTCCTCACTTGCCCCGCATATGCCCTTCCATGACCGACAGTAGGTAATCCGGTTCCACGGGCTTGGTGACGTAGTCGGACGCACCCGACTCGATCGCCTTCTCCCGGTCCCCCTTCATCGCCTTCGCCGTGAGCGCGATGATCGGCAGCCCCTCGAACTGCGGCATCCGCCGGATCGCCTCGGTCGTCGCGTATCCGTCCATCTCCGGCATCATGATGTCCATCAGCACGACCGCCACGTCGTCGTGCTGCTCCAGCACCTCGATGCCCTCCCGCCCGTTCTCGGCGTAGAGCACCGCCAGCCCGTGCTGTTCCAGCACGCTCGTCAGCGCGAAGACGTTGCGCACGTCGTCGTCCACGATCAGCACCCGCTCGCCGTGGAAGTCGTACGCCCGCGGCCCGGCCGGGAGCGCCTCCTCCACCCCCCACGCGTCGGCGTGCGGCTGGCCGGGCACCTCCACCCGCGGCACGGGATCCGGCAGGGCCTTGCGGCGCCGCCGGAACAGCGCCGAGGACGCCCCCTGCCCGGCCGGCTCGGCGCCGCCCAGCACCGGCGCCGCGGACGGCGGCGCCGCCAGCGGCACGGGCGCCACCGGGGCCTCCGGCAGCGCGGGCCGCACCCCGTCCGCCGCCCTGCGGTACAGCTCGCCCCGGCCGCCGCCGGGCGTGGGCGGCGCGTACCCCTGCGGGGGCAGCTCACTCGGGTGCAGCGGCAGGTACAGCGTGAAGGTGGAGCCGCGGCCGGGCTCGCTGGCCGCGTGGATCTCCCCGCCGAGCAGCCGGGCGATCTCCCGGCTGATCGACAGGCCCAGACCCGTACCGCCGTACTTGCGGCTGGTCGTGCCGTCCGCCTGCTTGAACGCCTCGAAGATCACCAGCATCTTGCTCGCCGCGATCCCGATGCCGGTGTCGGTCACGGAGAAGGCGATCAGGTCCGCGTCGGCCTCGCGCAGCGAACCGGCCTCCAGCAGCTGCTCCCGGATCGCCGTCGGCACATCGGACCCGGCCGGCCGGATCACCAGCTCCACCGCCCCGGTGTCGGTGAACTTCACCGCGTTCGACAGCAGGTTGCGCAGCACCTGCAACAGCCGCTGCTCGTCGGTGTGCAGGGTGGCCGGCAGCTCCGGGGAGACCCGTACCGAGAAGTCGAGCCCCTTCTCCGCCGTCAGCGGCCGGAAGGTGGCCTCCACGTAGTCCACGAGCTGGACCAGGGCGATCCGGGTCGGCGAGACGTCCATCTTCCCGGCCTCGACCTTCGACAGGTCGAGGATGTCGTTGATCAGCTGGAGCAGGTCCGAGCCCGCGCCGTGGATCGTCTCGGCGAATTCCACCTGCTTCGGCGAGAGGTTCTCGTCCGCGTTGTCGGCCAGCAGCTTGGCCAGGATCAGCAGCGAGTTGAGCGGGGTCCGCAGCTCGTGCGACATGTTCGCCAGGAACTCGGACTTGTAGCGCATCGAGACCGCGAGCTGCTCGGCGCGCTCCTCCAGGACCTGCCGGGCCTCCTCGATCTCGGTGTTCTTCACCTCGATGTCCCGGTTCTGACGAGCCAGCAGCTCGGCCTTCTCCTCCAGTTCGGCGTTGGCGGCCTGGAGGGCCTTCTGCCGGTTCTCCAACTCGTCGGAGCGCTCGCGCAGCTGCTCGGTCATCTCCTGCGACTGCTTCAGCAGCATCTCCGTCTTGGAGTTGACGGAGATGGTGTTGACGCTCGTACCGATCATCTCGGCGATCTGGCTGAGGAAGTCCTTCTGGATCTGCGTGAAGGGGGTGAAGGAGGCCAGCTCGATGACGCCGAGCACCTTCCCCTCGAAGAGCACCGGCAGCACGATCACGTGCGCCGGCGGCGCCTCGCCGAGACCCGAGGAGATCTTCAGGTAGCCGGGCGGGGTGTTCTCGACGAGGATCGTCCGCTTCTCCTCCGCGACCGTCCCGATCAACCCCTCCCCCGGCCGGAAGGAGATCGGCATCTGGCCTCCGGCGTACGCGTAACTCCCGCGCATCCGCAGCTCGTACGAGCCCTCCGCGCCGCCGTCGGTCCCGATCTCGGTGGTGCCGCCGGCCGGCAGGGCCAGGAAGAACGCACCGTGCTGCGCGGAGACCACCGGGGTCAGCTCGCTCATGATCAGCGAGGCCACGTCGTCGAGCTCCCGGCGGCCCTGCATCAGGGCGGAGATCCGGGCGAGGTTGCCCTTGAGCCAGTCCTGCTCCTTGTTGGCCAGGGTGGTGTCGCGCAGGTTGACGATCATCGTGTTGATGTTGTCCTGGAGGACCTGGATCTCGCCCGCCGCGTCCACGTCGACCTTCAGGCTCAGGTCGCCGCGGGTCACCGCGGTGGCCACGGCCGCGATCGCGCGCACCTGCCGGGTGAGGTTCCCGGCCATCTCGTTCACGGACTCGGTCAGGTCCCGCCAGGTGCCGTCGACGTCACGGACGCGGGCCTGGCCGCCCAGGATGCCCTCCGTACCCACCTCCCGGGCCACCCGGGTCACCTGGTCCGCGAAGGACGACAGCTGGTCGACCATCGTGTTGATGGTCGTCTTGAGCTCCAGGATCTCGCCCCGGGCGTCGATGTCGATCTTCTTGGTCATGTCGCCCTTGGCGATGGCGGTCGTGACCATGGCGATCTGCCGCACCTGGCCGGTGAGGTTGGAGGCCATGAAGTTCACCGAATCGGTGAGGTCCTTCCAGGTCCCCGAGACACCGGGCACGTGCGCCTGACCGCCCAGGCGTCCCTCCGTACCCACCTCGCGGGCCACGCGCGTGACCTCGTCGGCGAAGGAGGACAGGGTCTTCACCATCGTGTTGACGGTGTCGGCGAGCTGCGCGACCTCGCCGCGCGCCTCGACGGTGACCTTCTTCGTCAGGTCGCCGTTGGCGACCGCCGAGGAGACCTGGGAGATGTTGCGGACCTGCGAGGTCAGGTTGTTCGCCATCAGGTTGACGTTGTCGGTGAGGTCCTTCCAGATGCCGGTGACCCCGCGCACCCGGGCCTGGCCGCCGAGGATGCCCTCGGAACCCACCTCGCGGGCCACCCGGGTCACCTGCTCGGCGAAGGAGGACAGCTGGTCGACCATCGTGTTCACGGTGGTGACCAGTTCGAGGATCTCGCCCTTCGCGTCGACCGTGATCTTCTTCGACAGGTCACCCGTGGCGACCGCCGTCGTCACCTCGGCGATGTTGCGCACCTGGGACGTCAGGTTGTTCGCCATGAAGTTGACGGACTGGGTGAGGTCCTTCCAGGTGCCGGAGACGCCCTTGACCTCCGCCTGACCGCCCAGGATGCCCTCGGTGCCCACCTCGCGGGCCACCCGCGTGACCTGCTCCGCGAAGTTCGAGAGCTGGTCGACCATCGTGTTGAGGGTGTTCTTCAGCTCCAGGATCTCGCCGCGCGCGTCCACGTCGATCTTCTGCGAGAGGTCGCCGCGCGCCACCGCCGTCGCGACCTGCGCGATGTTGCGCACCTGCGAGGTCAGGTTCCCGGCCATACCGTTCACGGAGTCCGTCAGGTCACGCCATACGCCGGCCACCCCGGGCACCTGCGCCTGACCGCCGAGCCGGCCCTCGGTACCCACGTCCCGGGCCACCCGGGTCACCTGCTCCGCGAAGGCGGAGAGCTGGTCGACCATCGTGTTGATGGTGTTCTTCAGCTCCAGGATCTCGCCGCGGGCGTCCACGTCGATCTTCTGCGAGAGGTCGCCGCGCGCCACCGCCGTGGTCACCTGGGCGATCTGGCGCACCTGGGAGGTCAGGTTGCCGGCCATGAAGTTGACGGAGTCGGTGAGCTCCTTCCAGGTACCGGACACCCCCTCCACCCGTGCCTGACCGCCGAGCCGGCCCTCCGTGCCCACGTCCCGCGCCATCCGCGTGACCTGGTCGGCGAAGCTCGACAGCTGGTCCACCATCGTGTTCACGGTGTTCTTCAGCTGGAGCATCTCGCCGGAGACGTCCACGGTGACCTTCTGCGACAGGTCGCCGTTCGCGACCGCCGTCGTCACCTGCGCGATGTTGCGGACCTGGCCGGTGAGGTTGCGGAAGGCGGTGTTCACCGAATCGGTGAGGTCCTTCCACGTGCCGGCGGCCCCCGGCACCTGTGCCTGACCGCCCAGCTCACCCTCGACGCCGACCTCACGGGCCACTCGCGTCACTTCCGCACCGAAGGACTGGAGCTGGTCCACCATCGTGTTGACGGTGTTCTTCAGCTCCAGCATCTCGCCGGCCACATCGACGGTGACCTTCTGCGACAGGTCTCCGTTGGCCACCGCCGTCGTCACCTGCGCGATGTCCCGCACCTGCGTCGTGAGGTTGCGGAAGACCGTGTTCACCGAATCGGTGAGGTCCTTCCACGTGCCCGCGGCCCCCGGCACCTGCGCCTGACCGCCCAGCAGACCCTTCGCGCCGACCTCGCTGGCCACACGCGTGACCTCGTCCGCGAAAGTACGGAGCGTTTCGGTCATCTGGTTGATCGTTTCGGCCAGCTGCGCCACCTCGCCGCGCGCGCTGACCCGCACCTTCTGCGACAGGTCGCCGTTCGCGACGGCCGTCGTGACCTGCGCGATCCCGCGCACCTGGGCCGTCAGGTTGCCGGCCATGGTGTTGACGGAATCGGTCAGGTCCTTCCACACACCGGCGACCCCGGGCACCTTCGCCTGGCCGCCCAGCTCACCCTCCGTACCCACCTCGCGTGCGACGCGGGTCACCTCGGAGGAGAAGGAGGACAGCTGGTCCACCATGGTGTTCACGGTGTTCTTCAGCTGGAGCATCTCGCCGGCCACGTGAACCGTGACCTTGCGGGACAGATCGCCCTTCGCCACCGCGGTCGTGACGAGAGCGATATCACGCACCTGAGCGGTGAGCCGGTACGCCATCGTGTTGACGGAGTCGGTCAGATCCTTCCAAGAACCGGACATTCCGCGCACCTGGGCCTGACCGCCGAGCTTGCCCTCGGTACCGACCTCCAGCGCCACTCGCGTCACCTCGTCGGTGAACGCGGACAGCTGGTCGACCAGGTTGTTGACCGTACGCCCGACCTTCAGGAACTCCCCGCGCAGCGGATGCCCGACCCCGTCCGGCGCCTGCGTCCGCAGGTCCATCCGCTGGTCCAGATCACCCTCGGCCACCGCCGACAGCACCCGGCCCACCTCGGACACCGGCCGGGCCAGATCGTCCACGAGCTGGTTCGAGGCGTCGATCGCGGCCGCCCAGGATCCCTCACAGGCACCGGTTTCCAGCCGTTCGCTCAGCTTGCCCTCGCGGCCCACCATGCGCCGGACCCGGGACAGCTCCCCGGTGAGATGGAGATTACGGTCGGCGACCTCGTTGTAGACGGCGGCGATCTCCGCCATCACGCCCTCGCCGGACACCGTCAGCCGCTTGCGGAAATTGCCGTCCCGCATCGACACCAGGGCCGTGAGCAGCCGGTTCAGTGCCGCGGTATCGACCTCCGTCGTGCTGCCCCGCCGGGACCGTCCGCCCTTCGGCCGCGTTCCCGTACGCCGCACCGCTGCGCCAGACTCCACCGTGTCCCTCCCGAAAGGGTCGACCGCCGTTCCACCGGACCTGACTCTTCACAAGCCGGCTCTACAAGCCTGCCCAGTGTTTCACCCTGGCCGAACCCGGCCATAACACTTCGGCACCATCGCACACCCGCCGTACCCTGCGGGTGGATTCCCGGACGACGGCACCATGCCGACCGCGAAGGTAAGTAACCTGGCACCCGATGTCCAACCGCGTCGAAGGAGACTCGTGATCACGGCACGGGCGGCTGCCAGTTTCGATCCCCTCGGGCGTTCGGTCGCCGCCGCTCGCGCGTTCGTCCGCGACACCCTGCAGGGCTGGGGCTTCGCGGACATCGTCGACGACGCGGTGGTCCTCACCAGCGAGCTCGTCACCAATGCCGTGGTCCACGCCGGAACCCGGGCCGAGGTGCTGTGCCTGCGCGCCGAGGACGGCGTACGGGTCGAGGTCGCCGACCGGTACCCGGAGCGCGAGCTCCCGCTCCAGCACCCCGGCGAGCGCCCGTACGCGGACCCCGACCGCGAGAACGGCCGCGGGCTCATGCTCTGCGCCGCCCTCGCCACGCGCTGGGGCGTCGAGTACACGGCCACCCACAAGCACGTGTGGTTCCGCCTCGACCTCCCGGACCGTCCGGTCGGTACCCGCTCCGCGGGCCCCATCGTCCCCGACCAGCTGCTCCCCCTCGCCGACAGCCGGGTCCGCGTCGCCGTCCTCCAGATCGACTCCGGCGACGCGATCTCCGCCTGGAACGAGGACGCCGAGCACGTCTTCGGCTTCAGCGCCGAGAAGGTCATCGGCCGCCCGCTCGCCGAGCTCGCCGCCTGGCCCCAGACCCCCGGCACCGGCACGGGCATCGCCGAGGCCCTGCGCCTGTCCCGCTGGGAGGGCAGCTACGGCATCCGCGGCGCCGACGGCCGGGTGATCCCCGTTTACGCCTCACACCTGCGGGTACGCGATGCCCACGGGGAGCCCTCCATCGTCTGCCTCCTCGTCCACGACGACGAGCGCGCCCTGCTCCAGACCCCCGTACGCATCCCCACGACCGACAGCGGCCACCTGACCGAATCCCGCCCGGACCCCTTCGAGGTCTTCATCGGCTCCCCCGCCCCCGATGACCTCGACGGCCTCCTCCAGCGCACCGTCGAGCGGGCCCGCGACCTCCTCGACGCCGACTCCGCCTTCCTGCTGCTCGCCACCGACGACGAGACCGAGCTGGAGGTCCGCGCCACCACGGGCCTGCCCTCCACGCGCCAGCGCTTCGCCCGCGTCCCCGTCGAGGCCGGCACCAGCCGGTACGGCTCCGCCCGCATGCCCGCCGTCCACGACGACCTCACGGCCGTCCCCGGAGCCGTCCCGCTCCTGGAGTCCACCGGCATGCGCTCCGTGGTCACCGTCCCGCTCAAGGTCGAGGGCCGGCTCACCGGCTCCCTCGGCGTCGCCGCCGAGGTGCCCGGCCGCTACTCGAACGCGGAGGCCCTGCGCCTCCAGTTCGCCGCCGACCGCATCGCCCTCGCCGTCGAATCGGCCCGCCTCGGCGAGCTGGAACGCCTGCGCCGCGGCTCCCTGTCCTTCCTCGTCGAGGCCTCCGACCTGCTGGCCGGCACCCTCGACCGGGACCAGACCCTGGCCCTCATGGCCCAGATGACCGTCCCCACCCTCGCCACCTGGTGCGCCGTCTACACGATCGCCGACCAGGCATCCGACCCTTACCTCTCCTACGTGCTCCACGAGGACGAGGAACGCATCGACGGCCTGAAGGCCCTCCTCTCCCGGGTCAGCGCGCCGGAGCCGGTCCGCGAGGCCGGCGCCCGCCCCTGGCAAGAGGCCGCCTCGGCGGTCGGCGGCGAGACGGTCGTCCTCCCCCTCCTCGCCCGCAACCGCGTGATCGGCATGCTCACCCTCGGCAAGCCCAGCGAGGAGCACTTCCGCCAGGAGATCCTCGAACTCGCCGAGGACCTCTCCCGCCGGGCCGCCCTCGCCCTGGACAACGCCCGCCTCTACTCCGAGCGCACGGCGATCAGCCGCTCGCTCCAGCGCAGCCTGCTGCCGCCCGGCTACCCCGCGATCCCCGGCATGGAGGTCGAGGTCATCTACCGCGCGGCCGGCGAGGGCAACGAGGTGGGCGGAGACTTCTACGACGTCTTCCCGATCCGCGACGGCGCGTACGGCTTCGCCATCGGCGACGTCTGCGGTACGGGCCCGGAAGCGGCGGCCGTCACCGGCCTCGCCCGGCACGCCCTGCGCCTCCTGGCCCGCGAGGGCCTCGGCGGCCCGGCCGTCCTGGAGCGTCTGAACGCGGCCATCCTCGACGAGGGCGCCCGCAGCCGCTTCCTGACCCTCCTCTACGGGGAGCTCCACCCCCAGCCCGACGGCGGCGCCCTGATGAAGGTGGTCTGCGCGGGCCATCCGCTCCCGCTGCGCCTGAGCCCCGACGGCCAGGTCACCCCGGCCGCCGAGCCGCAACCGCTCCTCGGCGTGATCGAGGACCTCGACCTCTACGAGCAGACCCTCTCCCTCGCCCCGGGCGACGTCCTCCTCTGCGTCACGGACGGCGTGACGGAACGCCGCGAAGGCTCCCGCATGCTTGGCGACGACGGCCTGGCGGAGGTCCTCACCACCTGTACGGGCCTCACCGCCGGCGCGGTGGCCTCCCGCGTCCTGCGCGCGGTCGAACGCTTCGCGGCCGAACCCGCCTCGGACGACATGGCCATCCTCGCCTTCCGCGTCCCGCACCAGCGCGAAGGCTCCTGAATCCACCCGTTCGGCCCTGGACCGCTCCTGCAGCGGCGGCCCAGGGCACCTTCTCCCTCAACCGCTCCGGAAACACAAAAAGGCCCCCGCCTGATGGCGGGGGCCTTTTCTGATGGAGCCCTTTAACGGAATCGAACCGTTGACCTTCTCCTTACCATGGAGACGCTCTACCGACTGAGCTAAAAGGGCGGGTTGTTCGGCGGCGTCCTACTCTCCCACAGGGTCCCCCCTGCAGTACCATCGGCGCTGAAAGGCTTAGCTTCCGGGTTCGGAATGTAACCGGGCGT